>JBJEUD010000001.1:0-5363 GCA_051883655.1 Candidatus Faecivicinus sp.
TGATTGAAATTTTTCAAGGACGCTCGCGAGTTAGCGGCCCGTCTGACCCCACGTTTGGGAGTTTGTTCTAAATTAATCCGCCCGTCTCGCACGATTTTTGGTGTCAGACGGGCGGGTTTCTATTTTGGCTTTTCTCAGCGTTCTATGGGCCCAAGGGGCGCTGCCCCTTGGATCCCCGCCAGAGGGGATGATCCCCTCTGGACTCCTCAGTTGCTGCCGCGCTTTTGGTAGCGCTTACTTTGTTCAGCGCTGGAGGAGCGCCTCCGGCGGCCAGGGCTGCGCGCCCTGGACTGCGCCAAAGGGCTTCGCCCTCTGGACTTCCATTTGCTGCCGCGGTTTCTATTCGGGGTTTTTTCGGAGGGCTTTGGCCTTGGTCAGGACCTCCTCCAGCTTTCCACTCTCATACAGGCGGTAGATCAGCTCGCCAAACATGGAATTGGCCCATGCAAACCACTCGCGGGTGAATTTCTCCGGTGCATTCGGGTCGAAGCTCTCATGCATGCACTCGCATCCCGCATGGGTATGCATCAGCGTATCCACAATCGCCGCCAGCTCGTCCGTATCCTCCGTGGTCATGCCCTGCACGCACAGTCCGATCGGCCAGACATATCCCTCCGGCGTATGCGGACTGCCCACGCCCTTCGCCTGCGCGCCCGCATAGTAATACGGATTGCTCCCGCTCAGCACAAACCTCCGCGTGCGCACATACACCGGATCGTCCTTCCCGCAGATGCCCAGATACGGCAGCGCCAGCAGGCTCGGCACGTTCGCGTCGTCCATCAGATTGTAGTGGCCCATGCCGTCCGTCTCATAGGCGTAGATATCCCCGAACTCCGGATGCTGCACATGTGCGTACTCCTTCACGCCCTGCTCGATCTCGTCGGCCAGCGCGCGGGCCTCCGCCTCCAGCTCTTCGTCCTTCAGAATCTTCGCAAACTCCGCAATGTGCCGCAGCTCCTGCATGGCGAACAGGTTCGCCGGGACAAGATATCCGTACATGCACGCGTCGTCGCTGGGGCGGAATCCGCTCCAGGTCATGCCGGTCCGCTTCACCGGCGCGCCCTTGCCGCCGTTGCACAGCGTGTCGCTGGGCGGGCAGTTGCTGCGCTCGAACCGGTACGGGCTCTGGTCGTGATCCTGCTCCGTGCGGAACACGTCCACAATGGTGCGCAGCATCTCGGCGAACATCTCGGTCATGAAGCCGGTGCGGCCGGTCTTCTCGTAGAACCGCCACGCCAGCAGCACCGGATGGCACAGCGAGTCGATCTCGTACTTGCGCTCCCACACCCAGTCCGACGCCCGCGGACGGTCGTCATAGGGCTTGTAGTCCGACGGCTCGCGGTTGTACGCGTTGGCGTAGGGGTCCAGCAGCACGTTCTTCGCCTGGCGCGCGATCAGCCCTTCGATCAGCTTTGCGACGCCCTCGTCGTCCGCAAACCGCAGATAGTGCAGCACCTGCGCCGTGGAATCCCGCAGCCACATCGCGTGGATATCGCCGGTGATCACGAACGTGTCGCCCTCCGACGCCTGCACGGTCGTCTCCAGCGTGTTCATGAAGCACTTTTCAAACACGGTCCACAGTCCCGGATAGCCTTCCATCGCGCCCTTGAGCGCACCGATTCTCTCCCGAATCACATCTGCAACCATTGGTATACCTCCTGCGGGCAGCGCCCGATGTAGTTTTTTTCAATAGGAATGGATGGGCAGCGAGTCGTCGTCCGTGCCCTTCTCCAGCGCGCGGATCTGCACGTAGTAGGACACGTCGTCGTTGACCCGAACCAGCACACGGTCGCCCACCTTGTGGCCCAGAATCGCCTTGCCCAGCGGCGACTCCTTGCTGATGATGCCGTTGAGCGCATCCTCGCGCAGGGTCGTCATGATGCGCAGGCGCTCGACCTCGTCGTCCTCCTCGAAGTACACGTCCACGGTGTCGAACAGGCCCACCGCGTCGGCCGCGGAGTCCGATTTGATCACGCGGGCGGTCTCGATCATCCGGCGCAGATAGCGCAGCCGGCTGTCGCACCGGCGCAGCTCCTGCTTTGCGGCCTTGTATTCGAAGTTTTCGCTCAGATCGCCGAATGCGCGCGCATCCTGCAGATCCTTCACGCACTTGGGGCGCACCTCGCGCATGCGGTAGTCGATCTCCTCCCGCATTTTGCGAATGTCGACCTCCGTCAATTCGTTGTACAAAATAACCACCTCGCCTCTATTATACCATCTCCGGCGGCCCGGTGACAATAGACGAAACGCCAAATATTGCCGGGGTCAAACCGGCGCGCCGCGGAGATGCTATTCTCCGGAGGTGATTGATATGAGTTCCAAGGAGCTGAATTACGTGGAGGACGCGCTGGGCCACGAGAAGATCCTCAAGGCGCAGTGCCAGCAGGCCATCGCCAATCTGACCGACCCCGACCTGAAGAATTTCGTTCAGCAGATGATGCAGAAGCATCAGGAGCTGTTCACGCAGTTCTATCAGCTGGTGTAAAAAGGAGGGAATCCCATGAACGACAGGGCCATTATGGAAAATCTGCTGCTGACCACCAAGGGTGTCTGCGATCTGTATATGCACGGCACGATTGAGTCCGGCACGCAGAACGTCCACCAGACCTTCGACACCGCGCTCAACGCGTCGCTGTGCATGCAGGACCAGACCTATCAGAAGATGGTCGCCAAGGGCTGGTATCCCACGCAGAACGTGGAGCAGCAGAAGATCGACCAGGTTCGCCAGAAGTTCGCCAATCAGGGCTGAACGCGCTTCCCGCCTTCGGGCGGGAATTTTTTTGATTCGCACAAAAGGTCGAGCATTTTGGGCGGCTGTCTGATAGAATAAAAGCGTCGGGAGGTGAGACGCGTGGAGGAGCAGATTGCGGCGGTGCAGAGAATGCAGGATTACATCGAGGCGCATCTGAACGGGGAGATCACGCCCGCGGGGCTGGCCCGGGCGGCCGGGTATTCGCCGTGGCACGCGCGGCGGCTGTTCGCGGTTTACACGGGTCTGGCGCCGGCGGAATACGTGCGGAAGCTGCGGCTGTCGAAGAGCGCGCTGAAGCTGCGCGACGAGCGGTGCAGGATCGCGGACGTGGCCTTCGAGATGGGGTTCGGCAGCGTGGACGGGTATCAGCGGGCGTTCCGCAGGGCGTTCGGCTGCAATCCGCGGGAGTTTGCGGCGCACCCCACCCCCATCGGGCTGTTCACGCCCTATGGGGTGCAGTATGGAAAGAGCGAAAGGAGTGGAAGTATGGAGAATTCCAGGACGGTGTTTGTTCAGACGGTGGAGCGGCCGGCGCGGAGGGCGCTGATCAAGCGCGGCGTGAAGGCGACGGAGTATTTCGAGTACTGCGAGGAGGTCGGCTGCGACGTCTGGGGCGTGCTGCTGAGCGTGCGGTCGCCCTGGGGCGAGCCGGTGTGCCTGTGGCTGCCCGAGGCGCTGAGAAGGCCGGGCACCTCGGAGTACGTTCAGGGCGTGGAGCTGGAGGAGGACTATGACGGCGGCGTGCCGGAGGGGTTCGAGGTGATCGACCTGCCCGCGTCGACCTATCTGCGGTTTCAGGGCGAGCCGTTTGCCGAGGAGGACTACGCCAATGCGATCTGCGCGCTGCAGGAGGCGGTGAAAAAGCTCGACCCGAGGACCATGGGCTGGCGGTGGAACGGCGACGCGCCGAGAATCCAGCTGGCCCCCATCGGCGCCCGGGGATATGTGGAACTGTGGCCCGTGTGCCCGGACCGGTAGAGGCGCGCAGAAGGGCGGCAGCGGTCGGGAGTCCCGACCGCTGCCGCACTGTTTTTTGCAGCCCGCGTCACTCCGCGGAGCAGGTGATGGTGTGGCTTTCGGGGTCGTAGAGGGTGTAGATCGTCAGCGAGCCGTCACCGGTGTAGCGGAAGGAGAAGTCCGTGCCCGCGCTGTAGTCCGTGAGAATGGCGTCCGTGGAGTGCTCCACGTAGGTCTGGTTGTACTTGCTGCCGTAGGTCGACTTCTCCACGATCACCACGTCCGGGCGGTCCTGAATCAGCAGCCAGATGGCGCTGGCGACCTGCGCGACGCCGCCGCCGACCACCTCCGTGCCCCGGCCGTTCACCGCGGGCACGTAGCCGTAGATCTCCTCCCGCGGGCCCACCGCGCGGTTGAACGAGAACACGTCCCCGCTGGCCAGCGTGTAATCGTAGATGCTGTCCGCCGCCAGCGCCACGTTGTTCAGCACCGCCGGATCCTCGCCGCAATAGAGGACCACGGTGTTCTGCTTCGGCGCGGACTGCGCGTCTTCGGCGAAGGAGGGCATGGCCATGGGCGCGCTGCCCTCGCCGATGCTCACCGTGCAGGTCAGCGTTCCGTCCGCCGCCTCCATTGCGAAGCGCATCTCGCCGCCGCTGAGATTCGTGAACCGGAAGTCGCGCTGGGCGTTGTAGTCCACCAGCACCGCCTGGCCGCCGTCGCTCACGTAGCTGCCCGCGTACCGGTCGCCGTAGAACGACAGCTCGTCGAACGACACCGCGCCCGGCGCGAGCCGGCACAGCGCCAGATACAGCGCGCTGGCCGCCTGGGCGCAGCCGCCGCCGACCACCTCCGCGCCGCGGCCGTTCAGCGCCGGCACGTAGCCGCGCTCCTCCGTGCGCGCGCCCACCACGGCGTTGAAGGAGAAGGTCTCGCCCGGCTCCAGGCAGGCTTCGCCGATCATCTGCGCCGCCAGCAGCGCGTTGTGCGTGCGGGCCTCGTCCTCCAGATGAATCTGCCCCGCCGCCCCGGCGGCATGCGCGGGCAGCGCCGCCGCCAGCAGCACGATCGCCAGGGACACTGCAAGCATCCTGCGCATGGGATCACTTCCTTACTGATTTGCATACCTTTGCATTGCTGATTCTTGGACGAAAAAGAAGCGCGCCCGGTTCCCTCGGACGCGCTGGTTTGCGCGGAAATTTTGCTATGCGCTCAAGTAGATCTCCTCGTAGGCGGCGCTCTGCTCGATGTGCACGCGGCTGAGCTTCACCATTTCCAGCAGCGCCATGAACATGGTGATCACCTCGTTGCGGGTCATGTGCTCGTCGAACAGCTCGGAGAAGCCGAAGCGGCCGCCCCGCAGGCGGCGCGCGATGCGGGACATGCAGCCGGACACGGTGAACTGGTCGCGGCGGATCTCCCGGTTGGCCATGCTCTCGGCGCGCTCGCTGGCCTCCGCCCGGGCCAGCACCCGGCGGAACGCCCGCACCAGCTTGTCCAGCGTCAGGCCGGTGATTTCGATGTTGGGCGGCGGCAGCGGGTATTCCTCGGGCATCTTGGTCAGCAGCGCCCGGGCCTCCTCCTCCAGGCGGTGCATCTGCTCGGAGGCCTCCTTGAACTGCTTGTACTCGGTCAGCTGCTTAATCAGCGCCTC
>JBJEUD010000002.1:0-5355 GCA_051883655.1 Candidatus Faecivicinus sp.
CGGGTGTCGGAGATCACGTTCTGCATCTGATAGTAGTCCATCACGCCCAGCTTGCCGCTGCGCAGCGCTTCGGCCATGGCCTTCGGCACCTCGGCCTCGGCGGCGACGACCTTTGCGCGCATCTCCTGAACGCTGGCGATCATTTCCTGCTCGTGGGCGACGGCCATTGCGCGGCGCTCCTCGGCCTTGGCCTGGGCGATGCGGCGGTCGGCCTCGGCCTGATCCATCTGCAGCTGCGCGCCGACGTTGCGGCCGACGTCCACATCCGCGATGTCGATGGACAGGATCTCATAGGCGGTGCCGGCGTCGAGGCCCTTGTTCAGCACGGTGCGGCTGATCAGGTCGGGGTTCTCGAGCACGGCCTTGTGGGTCTCGGAGGAGCCGACGGTGGTGACGATGCCCTCGCCGACGCGGGCGATGATGGTCTCCTCGCCGGCGCCGCCCACCAGGCGGGAGATGTTGGCGCGCACGGTCACGCGGGCCTTGGCGCGCAGTTCGATGCCGTCCTTGGCGATGGCGGCGACCACGGGGGTCTCGATGACCTTCGGGTTGACGCTCATCTTCACGGCTTCCTCGACGTTACGGCCGGCCAGGTCGATGGCCAGGCTCTTTTCAAACTCCAGCGGGATCTCGGCGGACTGGGCGGAGATCAGCGCGTTGATCACGCGGTCCACGTTGCCGCCCGCCAGGAAGTGGGCCTCCAGCTTGTTGCGGTCGATCTTGATGCCGGCCTTCTGGGCCTTGATCAGCGCGCGAACGATCTTGGAAGGATTGATGCGGCGCAGGCGCATGCCCAGCATGCTGATCAGGCTGACGTGCACGCCCGAGGCGATGGCCTCGATCCACAGCCCGATGGGGAACAGGGTAAAGAACAGAATGATGAAGATCAGAATGGCAAGACCGATGAACAGATAGACGATAGGATCCATGATGTCAGCTCCCCCCATGATAGAATGTTGGAATGGTGTTGGAATGGTTTATTGTGTCAGCCCGTCCGCGTCGCACTCGCGAACCACGATCCGGGAGCCCTCCACGCGCTCCACGCGCACATAGCGCTGCGTGTTCACAAAGTCCCCGTCGGAGACCACGTTGAGCTTCACGCCGTCGAACTCCGCGATGCCCGCGGGCCGCAGCGCCGTATGGGTCTGGCCCACGCGGCCGACGAAGTAGCTCAGGTCCTCGTCGCCGGAGGCGTCCTTTTGGTTGAGCGCCTCGTTCAGCACCAGCTTCGACCGGGACAGCCGCCCCTTCGAAAACGAGTGCATCGCCAGCGAGAACGCGATGCCCAGCAGGATCACGCTGATCAGCACCAGCAGCAGCGCCTGCAGCGGCGTCGGCCCCATCAGCACGATGCCTCCGATCATCAGCACCGTGCCGGAGACGCCCGCCAGGCCGAAGCCGGGGATGTACATCTCGATCACCAGCAGCACGAAGCCCGCGATCATCATCACCAGCGCCGGAAGGTGGGCAACCACCAGCGCGCCCAGTTCGTTCATAAATCTCCCTCCTTGTGTGACTCCTTGATTCAAGTATAGCACAGGTTGGCGGGAAGGGAAAGAGCTGCGCGCCGAAAGATACAATTTTGCGTCTGAAATGTCACTTCCCGAGCGCGTCCGAGGCCAGCTGCGCGGCGACCTGCGCGTCGGCGGGGGCGAGGTCGTATTCCGGCAGGCGGGCCGGCTCCTCCCAGCGCACGGCGCTGCAGTCCACGCACCTCGGCTCGCCGGAGATCAGCTCGCAGCGGTAGAACAGCAGCAGCACCTCCCGCTCAGGGTAGCGGGTCAGGCGCGCGTCATAGATGCGGCCCACCCGGACGCCGATGTCCAGCTCCTCGCGCAGCTCCCGCGCCAGCGCCTGCTCGGGCGTCTCACCGGGCTCCAGCTTGCCGCCGGGGAACTCCCACTTCAGCGCCTCCGGCCCGGAATCCTTCCGCTGGCAGAGCATGACGAGGCCGTCCCTGATGACAATTCCGGCAACGACGGCAATCATACGGCATTCCTCCAATCGCCTCTATTTTAACACAATATTTCCTGCGCGGCAACAAAAAACTCCGCCGGAAGCGCAGCGTTCATAAGACAGTGAACAGTCATGGCAGTCTGTCCGGCCGCGGCTGTTCTTGTATTGTAGCCTGTTATGTGATAATATGAACCGGAATAGACTTGTAAATCGCAATTTGAATCGTTGGCAGTTTTTTTAAGCTCTACAGGAAATTCAATTCGTTTCTGTAATTAAAGGAGAAGCATTTTATGAAAATCGAAACAGATCGGCTGGTGATACGGGATTTGGAAAGAAAAGATCAGGAACCATTGTATAAGATTGTATGGCAAAAAAATGTTGTTCGTTTTATGAGAGATTGGTCCGAAAACAGTCCTGATCCAGACTCCTTTAATGGGTATGTTGATTGGCATCAAACGCAAAGAGATTCCATTGATGTCTATGAATGCAAGAGATATGCAATTACCTTAAAAAATGAAGATGTACTGATCGGAATTGTGGGAATGGGGTTTGAAGATACCGTTCACGAAGTAGAGATGTCTTATTTCCTGGATGAAGAATATCAAGGCAACGGATACGCAACGGAGGCGGTGACAGCATTGTTTGACTGGTGTATGGAGGTATCGGACTTGGACTATATGATACTTACGATTGACTGTGCGAATGAAGCTTCTTGCAAGGTAGCTGAGCGAGCAGGTTTTGAATTGTTTGAAAAGAGATATCCAATAAATCATAAACAGCCAAACATGGAAAGCGATTGTTATTATTATTATCGCAAATATAGAAAATAGATACAGGGCGCACATACGGAAGATTTCCGTGTGTGCGCCCTGTAAGACTGAATACTCCACAGAACGGGCCGGGCTTTGGCTTCAGGATCAGCCGAAGATGCGCAGGCCCCAGGAGAAGGTGCGCTTGTAATAGCCTGAAGACAGGGAGCTGACGATGACCTTGCCGGCGGCGGAGGACGCGTGGATGAAGTAGCCGCTGCCCAGATAGATGCCGGTGTGGTCGGAGAGGTCGCTGTCGGAGGCGTTGGTGTTGAAGACGACCACATCGCCGCGCTTCAGCGAGCTGATGCTCTTGATGCGCTGGTGGCTGGTGTCGTAGCCCTGGGCCTGGGCGGAGCCGGACAGCGTAACCTTCGCCTGCGCGAAGCAGTATTTCACGTAGCGCGAGCAGTCGAAGGAGCTGGGCGGATTCGCACTGGAGGAATAGGGCTTGCCCTTCAGCGATTCGGCCACCGAGATCACGTATTCGATCTTCTGGGAGTTGCTCATGCTGGACGAGTACTTCGCCTTGGACGAGCTGCTGCTGGAGCTGGTGGTCTTCGGCTTGGTGGAGGAGATGCAGGAGATCTTGACGTAACCTGTGACGGAGCCGGAGGAGTTCTGCACGCGGTAATAGCTGCCGTCGCGGCCGTTGATGTACACCGTCGTGCCCTTCGCCAGCGTTCCCAGCTTGCCGGAGGACGAGGACGCGCTCTTGTACAGCGGCGTCGAGGTCGAGGCATAGGCCGTCAGGCGCTTGGTCAGCGTCAGGTATTTCAGCGGGATGTAGGCCTTCACGCCGCTTTTGCTGATCTGCGCCCAGTTGCCGCTGTAGGCCGTCATGGTCACGGACGTGTTCTTGGCCACCTTCAGAGAGGCGGAGGAGGTCGACGGACTCTTGTAGACCTTCGTATTGGCGTTGATGCGGCAGGAAATGGATGCGGCACATGCGCTTGCGCACAGACAGACCATCGCCAGCGCGACGATCAGGAGCACGCGCACAAGCCGACGAACGCGGAGGTTCATGATGATTTCACTCCTCGCAAATGAATTAATTCTATTATATTGCAAAAATGTGTCAAATGCAATAGCATTTGAATAAAAAAGGAAAATTTTCAGCGTTCAAAAGCAATATTTTAACATGGTTTGTCGCATTTCCTGCATAAACCTGCAATCAAAGCGTAGAAATAGGTTGCGTGATGCCGTGCGGGCGTGCTATAATGGAGCAACAAACCCGATGAATGGCGGAGGAATGCGGATGGCTTATGTGGCGGTGGTCGGAGCGGCCAACGTGGATATCGGCGGATTTCCCAGCGGGAGGGCCGTGGCGGGGGATTCGAATCCCGGCCGGGTCCGCCTGTCCATGGGAGGCGTGGGCCGCAACATCGCCTGCAACGCCGCGCGGCTGGGGCTGCAGGCGGAGCTAATCACGGCGCTGGGCGGCGATCTCTACGCGGACATGATCTGTGCGGACTGCGCCCGGGCCGGCGTGGGCCTGACCCATGCGCTGTCCTTTCCCGGGGAGAGCACGTCCACCTATCTGTTCATTGCGGATGCCGGGGGCGATATGTCCTGGGCCGTGAACGACATGGCCATTCACGACCGGATGACCGTCGCGCAGCTTGAGCCGCTGATGCCGGCGCTTCGCGGCGCCGCGCTGGTGGTGCTGGACGCCAACCTGCCGGAGGAGACGCTGGCGCATCTGGCGCGGAGCGTGGACGCGCCGGTGATCGCCGACTGCGTGTCCGCCGCCAAGGCGGGACGGCTGCGCGGCGCGCTGCCCTGCCTGGACGCCATCAAGCCCAACCGCATCGAGGCCGGCCTGCTCACCGGCATCGACGTGGTGGACGAGGCCTCGGCCCGCCGGGCGGCGGAGAAGCTGCTGGAGCTGGGCGCGAAGCGGGTGTTTCTCACGCTGGGGGCGCAGGGCGTCTGCTGTGCCGACGGGCACGGGATGCTGCGGCTGTCCGGCGTGCCGGTGCAAATGAAGAACGCCACGGGCGCGGGCGACGCGTTTACCGCCGCGCTGGCCTGGGCGAAGCTGAAGGAGCTGACCCTGGAGGAGACCGCGCTGGCGGGAATGGCCGCGGCGGCCATCGCCGTGGAGTCCCTCGAGACGGTCAGCACGGAGATGTCGGAGGCGCTGCTGGAGCGCCGGATGCATGAAATCAAGCAGGAGCTGAGGAGGCTGTGAAGAAAATGAATCTGAACAAATATCTGGATATCGCGCCGGAGGTGCGCGAGGCGCTGGAGCAGGGAAGGCCCGTCGTGGCGCTGGAATCCACCATCATCTCCCACGGCATGCCCTATC
Organism: Candidatus Faecivicinus sp.; assembly: GCA_051883655.1. Lineage (GTDB taxonomy): Bacteria > Bacillota > Clostridia > Christensenellales > Aristaeellaceae > Faecivicinus. The sequence goes on from JBJEUD010000002.1 coordinate 5,077, forward strand.
CGCAGAATGTGGAAACGGCGCTGAACGTGGAGCGGATCGTTCGCGAGAACGGCGCGATTCCGGCGACCATCGCGGTCATTGGCGGCCGCCTGAAGGCGGGACTGTCCCGCAAGGAGATCGAATACCTGGGCAAGGAGGGCTACGCCGTGACCAAGGCGTCCCGCCGCGATCTGCCGGTGATCGTCTCCAGGGGCATGGACGGCGCCTGCACCGTGGCCACCACGATGATCATCGCCGAGATGGCCGGCATCCGCGTGTTCGCCACCGGCGGCATCGGCG
>JBJEUD010000003.1:0-30574 GCA_051883655.1 Candidatus Faecivicinus sp.
AACTGACCCTTTCTCTTTCATGCCAAAAGCCCATGCGATTCTGTTCGCATGGGCTTTTCCATTTGTTTTTATTGATGATAGGTTTCCAGGAAGTCCGCAATCCGGTGCGCGGCCTTCTGCAGGGTCTCCACCTCGGGCAGATAGACGATGCGGAAGTGGTCGGGCTTCTCCCAGTGGAAGCCGCCGCCGTGGGTGATCAGAATGCGCTTTTCCCGCAGCAGATCCAGGGCAAAGCGCTCGTCGTCCAGGATGTGGAAGCGCTCCACATCCAGCTTCGGGAAGATGTAGAAGGCGGCGCGTGGCTTGACGGCGGACACGCCGGGGATATCGTTGAGCGCCTTCCAGATGTACTCGCGCTGCTCGTAGATGCGGCCGCCGGGCACCAGAAGCTCGTCGGCGCTCTGGGTACCGCCCAGGGCGGTCTGAATGATGCTCTGGCCGGGCACATTGGAGCACAGGCGCATGGTGGACAGCAGGTTCAGGCCCTCGATGTAGCCCCTGGCGCGGGACTTGTCGCCGCTTAAGCACATCCAGCCGCAGCGGAAGCCCGCCACGCGGTGGGACTTCGACAGGCCGTTGATGTTCACGCACAGCAGGTCCGGCGCGAGCGAGCCGATGGCCACGTGCTCCAGGCCGTCCATCACCAGCCGGTCGTAGATCTCGTCGGCGAAGATGATCAGGTCGTGCTCCCGGGCCACCTGCACGATCTGCTCCAGGACCTCCTTCGGATACAGCGCGCCGGTGGGGTTGTTGGGGTTGATGACCACGATGCCCTTGGTGCGGTCGGTGACCTTGCTGCGGATGTCGTCGATGTCGGGGTACCAGTCGGACTGCTCGTCGCAGATGTAGTGCACGGCGGTGCCGCCCGCCAGCGTGACGCAGGCCGTCCACAGCGGATAGTCCGGCGAGGGCACCAGAATCTCGTCGCCGGTGTCCAGCAGGCCCTGCAGCGCCATGGCGATCATCTCGCTGGCGCCGTTGCCGGTGTAGATGTCGTTCATGCCCACGTTGGGGATCTTCTTCAGCTGACAGTACTGCATGATCGCCTTGCGGGCGTTGAACAGGCCCTTGGAATCGGAATAGCCCTGGGTGTCGCGCAGGTTGTAGATCATATCCACGATGATCTCGTCCGGCGCATAGAGGTGAAACGGCGCAGGATTGCCGATGTTCAGCTTCAGCACCTGGATGCCCTCGTTGGCCATGCGGGCGGCCTCCTCCATCACCGGGCCCCGGATATCATAACACACGCTGTCGAGCTTATGGGACTTTTCATAGATCTTCATGGAATGCTCCTCCTCTCCTCCGGATAAAAAAACGCCCTGGGCGCACGCGCGCTCAGGACGAAAATCAATCCGTGTTACCACCTGTATTCAGACAAAAACATCTGCACTCTGCCGGTACTGACATACCGCTTCCCTGTAACGGGAGAAACCCGTTGAAGCCTACTGGGCAAAGCGCCTTTCAGTTCAAGGCTCGGGGATGGCTACACCGCCGAACGCGCGAAAGCTCGCACCTGCCGCTTTCTCTCTGTGCCGGTTCCCTGCGATACTCGTTCCCGTCAAAGCCAATTCCTTTGAAATTGATAATACTTTATCACGACGCGCTGCGGTTGTCAAGCCCCAAAATCGCTTTCTCACAGGTTTCCCAGCAGAGAATCGGCGAGGGTGCAGGCGCCCTCGCGCATTATATAGTGCAGAAGCGTGAGGCCCGCATAGTCCGCGGCGAGGCCGCTGACCCGCTTGTATCCCGCCTTTTCCGCCAGCTTCAGCGCGCGGAATATGTGGAAATTGTTGGTCACGATGCCCACCTGTGTCTCCGCGCCCATGGGCACCAGCGCTGCGGAAAAGGCCATGTTCTCGGCGGTCGTCGCGGACCTTTCCTCCATGAGAATCCGCTCCTCGGAAATGCCCCGGTCGAGCAGTCCGTTGCGGATGCACGCGGCCTCGGTCATATCCTCATCCTCGCCCCGGCCGCCGGAGGCGATGGCGATGGTGCCGGGATTTTCCATAAGATACGCCGCCGCAGCCTCGATGCGGTGCTGAAGCGCCTTGCTGGGCCGCCCGTTCTCTTCCACCTTCGCGCCCAGCACGATCAGATAATCCAGCCCCTGCGGCGGCACGGCGTTCATGCCGCTGATCACCAGGCCCTCCAGCGCGATCACCAGCGCGATGCCCGCGCACAGCCCGCCCCGCCAGATCCAGCGCACCCACCGGGGCAGCCGCACCATGCAGGCGCAGCCCGCCAGAATCAGCGCGCCGCCCACCACGAGCCACATCCAGGCCATGTCCAGCCCGAACCGCACCGCCACGCCGATCATCAGATAATACAGCAGCATCGCCGCTCCCGCCGCCCAATAGACGTTTCTCAGCTTCTTCAGCACGTTATCACCTCAATACTTGGACGGTTGGAAGGGGCATCCGGTTCCCGCAGACGCATCGCATCCGGTGAACAGATGATCCGAATTGCCCCATCCACGGCGACGGTTCCAAGCCTTTCAACAAAGAAGAAGCCGGAGCGAAAACGCCCCGGCTTTTTTCCTCGATGGGGTACGCGTCCGGACTCAGCGCGCCTTGGTGCGCACTTCCTCCTGCAGCTTCGCGAGCAGCGCATCGGCGGCCATCGTGCCCAGGTCGCCGTCCTTGCGGGAGCGCACGGCTGCGACGCCCTGCTCGACCTCCTTGTCGCCCAGCACGAGCATGTAGGGGATCTTCTGCACCTGCGCCTCGCGGATCTTGAAGCCGATCTTCTCGTTGCGCAGATCGATCTCGGTGCGGATGCCCGCATCCTCCAGCTGCGCCTGCAGCTTCTTCGCGGCCTCGTCGGCGCGGTCGGTGATGGTCATGATGCGCACCTGCACCGGCGCGAGCCACAGCGGGAACGCGCCCGCGAAGTGCTCGGTGATGATGCCGATGAAGCGCTCGATGGAGCCGAACACCACGCGATGGATCATCACCGGGCGGTGCTTCTCGCCGTCGGCGCCGACATAGGTCAGGTCGAAGCGCTCGGGCAGGTTCATATCCAGCTGGATCGTGCCGCACTGCCAGGTGCGGTCCAGGCAATCCTTCAGGTGGAAGTCGATCTTCGGGCCGTAGAACGCGCCGTCGCCCTCGTTGATCACGTACTGCACGCCCAGCTCGTCCAGCGCGCCCTTCAGGCCGTTGGTGGCCATTTCCCACATCTCGTCGGTTCCGATGGAATTCTCCGGGCGGGTGGACAGCTCGACATGGTATTCAAAGCCAAAGACGTTGTAGACCTCGTCGATCAGGCGGTACACGCCCTTGATCTCGTCCTTGATCTGCTCGGGCGTCATGAAGATGTGCGCGTCATCCTGGGTGAAGCAGCGCACGCGCATCAGGCCGTGCAGCGCGCCGGACAGCTCGTGGCGGTGCACCAGGCCCAGCTCGCCGCAGCGCATCGGCAGATCGCGGTACGACCAGTTGCGGCGCTTGTACACCAGCATGCCGCCGGGGCAGTTCATGGGCTTGATGGCGAAGTCCGTATCGTCGATGACGGTGGTGTACATGTTCTCGCGGTAGTGATCCCAGTGGCCGGAGCGCTCCCACAGCGCGCGGTTGAGCATGATGGGCGTCTTGATCTCCTCGTAGCCGTTCTTGCGGTGGATCTGACGCCAGTAATCCTCCAGCGTATTGCGCAGGATCATTCCCTTGGGATAGAAGAAGGGGAAGCCGGGGCCCTCGTCGCGGATGTCGAACAGATCCAGCTGGCGGCCCAGCTTGCGATGGTCGCGCTTCTTGGCCTCCTCGATGCGGGCCAGATAGGCGTCCAGCTCCTCGCGGTTGGTGAAGGCCGTGCCGTAGATGCGCTGGAGCATCTTGTTCTTCTCGCTGCCGCGCCAGTACGCGCCGGCGATGCTGGTGAGCTTCACGGCCTTGATTTTGCCGGTGGACGGCAGGTGCGGGCCGGCGCAGAGGTCGGTGAAATCGCCCTGGCGATAGAAGGAGATGGTCTCGCCCTCGGGCAGGTCGTTGATCAGCTCCACCTTGTAGGGCTCGTCCTTCATGAACTCGAGCGCCTCGCCGCGGGGCAGCTCGAAGCGCTCCACGCGCTCGTTCTTCTTGATGATCTTCTGCATTTCCTTTTCGACGGCGGCGAGGAATTCGGGGGTGAAGGGCTCGTCCACGTCGAAGTCATAGTAGAAGCCGTTGTCGATGGCGGGGCCGATGGCCAGCTTCGCCTCGGGCTTCAGGTGCTTGACCGCCTGGGCCAGCACATGGCTGGCGGTGTGGCGCAGCGTCCTGGCGCCGTCCGCGTCGGCGAAGCCCACGATCTCCAGCACGCCGTCCTCGTTGATCGGCTCCACGAGGGAGATCACGCGGCCGTTGATCCGCGCCGCCAGCGCTTCCTTCTTGAGCTCCTTGGAAATCTCGCCCGACAGGTCGAGGGCGTTCTTGCCCGCCTCGACGTCCATGGGAATTCCGTTGACCATCAGTTTCATCGTCGATAACCTCCATTCATCGAAAAAAGAAAACCCGCCCCTTCCATGAAGGGACGAGTCTGTTCACCCGTGGTTCCACCCAACTGACCGGATTGCGGCCGCTTTGACGGGCTGTATCGCGCCCGAAGCGCCACCGGTCGGGAGGTGGTAATTCCGCCTTGTACCCGGACGCGCTTGCAGCCGATGGCGCATCCTCTCTGAGGGCCGTGAGTGCGAAACCATGTCCTCCGTCATTCCGACGGAAATCTTGCAAGAGTATTGTAGCCCTTTCAGAAGGGGTTGTCAAGGGGGCGGAAGGTTAGTTTTTGGAGATGCCGCTCAGTTCAGCGCGTCCAGCGGCAGCCTGAAGCTGGGCGCGAACTCCCGCATGAAGTCGTCCACCTCGGGCATGCCCAGCACCTCGATCGACGCGGCGATGTTCTGCTTGGCGGCCAGGAACTCGCCGTTGCCGTAGCCCTCCTCCTCCAGGCACTTCAGATAGGCGCTGATGCGGTCCGCCGCCTTCACGATGCGCCATTCCGGCGCGCGCTCGTCGGGCAGCAGCAGCGGCACATAGGCGTCGCGAAGATCCTCCGGCAGATACTCCAGCAGCTTTTCGGAGGCCATGCGCTCGATGTCCCTGAACGCGTCGCGAATGCCGGGGTTGAAGTATTTGATCGGCGTGGCCACGTCGCCGGTGATGACCTCGGGCGCCTCGTGATAGACGGCCAGCAGCATCACCTTTTCCATGTCCAGGCTGCCGCCGTAGCGTCGGTTCGCGATCAGCGCCAGCGCGTGGCTGATCATGGCCACCTGCAGCGAGTGCTCCTGATCGTTTTCCTCGCGGGTGTTGCGCTGAAGGCTCCACCGCCGAATCAGCTTCATCCGCGCCATATAGGCGTAAAAATGGCTCTGCATACGGGTTCCTCCCCTATTGCGTTGATCATCATCCAATATAGCACGTCTTTGCGCCGGTGTAAAGTGCCCGACGCAAGGGCGCGCCGACGGAAAGCCTGCAAAATTCCCGAAATTTAACGTATATCCCTTGCGCCTTCAACCACAATTATGATATAATCATCCGGAAAACGCACTTCTGCCGATCTGTGCGGCGGTTGACCGTAGGGGAAATCCTCATGGTGCCGTGCAGAGTTGACGCGGAAGGTGGGAAAAACAAGGAGGAGAATCCACTATGGCAGTTATTTCCATGAAGCAGCTGCTGGAGGCCGGCGTTCACTTCGGCCACCAGACCCGTCGCTGGAACCCCAAGATGGCTCAGTACATCTTCACTGAGCGCAACGGCATCTACATCATCGACCTGCAGAAGACCGTTCGCAAGATCGACGAGGCGTACATGTTCGTCCGCGACATCGCGCTGGAGGGCAAGTCCATCCTGTTCGTCGGCACCAAGAAGCAGGCTCAGGAGTCCATCGAGACCGAGGCCAAGCGCTGCGGCATGTACTATGTCAACAACCGCTGGCTGGGCGGCACCCTGACCAACTTCCGCACCATCCAGACCCGCATCAAGCGCCTGAACGACATCGACGCGATGGAGAAGAACGGCCAGTTCGACGTTCTGCCCAAGAAGGAAGTCATCAAGCTGTGCGCCGAGCGCGAAAAGCTGCTGAAGAACCTGGGCGGCATCCGCGAGATGAAGAAGCTCCCCGGCGCGCTGTTCGTCGTCGATCCCCGCAAGGAGCGCATCGCCGTGACCGAGGCCCGCATTCTGGGCATCCCGATCGTCGCCATCGTTGACACCAACTGCGATCCCGACGAGATCGACTACGTCATCCCCGGCAACGACGACGCCATCCGCGCGGTCAAGCTGATCGCCGGCAAGCTGGCCGACGCCGTCCTCGAGGGCAAGCAGGGCGAGCAGACCGCTGAGGAAGCCGCTCCCGCCGTTGAGGCCGCCGCCGAATAATTGCACAGTCTTTTACGATTCAAGCAGCATCAGGATGAGCAGCTACGCCCAACCGGGTGCCGCTTGAATCACGTTTGATGAACGTACATTGATTTGACAGGAGGATGAATCCCATGGCTGAGATTTCCGCAAAGGTTGTTATGGACCTGCGTGGCCGCACCGGCTGCGGCATGATGGATTGCAAGAAGGCTCTGGCCGCCTGCGACGGCGACGTCGAAAAGGCCATCGACTATCTGCGCGAGAAGGGCCTGGCCAAGGCCGCCAAGAAGCAGAGCCGCATCGCCGCCGAGGGTCTGGTGGGCGCTTACGTCTGCTCCAAGTGCAACACCGGCGCGCTGGTTGAGGTCAACTGCGAGACCGACTTCGTGGCCAACACCCCCGAGTTCAAGGAGCTCGTGAACACCATCGCCAAGCAGGTCATCATCAGCAACCCCGCCGACGTGGACGCGCTGCTGGCCGCCAAGGTCGAGGGCACCGACACCACCATCGGCGACATGATCACCGAGAAGACCGCCAAGATCGGCGAGAAGATCTCCGTGCGCCGCTTCGTCCGCTATGAGGGCACCAACGGCACCGTGGACAGCTACATCCACATGGGCGGCAAGGTCGGCGTGCTGGTTCAGGCCGAGTGCGAAGTGAACGACGCTGTGAAGGAAGTGCTGCACGACGTCGCACTGCAGATCGCCGCTGCCTCCCCCGTCGCGCCCGAGTACGTGACCCGCGATCAGGTCAACCCCGAGCACCTGCAGCACGAGACCGAGATCCTCGCCGCGCAGGCCCGCAACGAGGGCAAGCCCGAGAAGATCATCGAGAAGATGGTTCAGGGCCGCATCAACAAGTTCTACGAGGAAGTCTGCCTGGTGGAGCAGGTGTTCGTCAAGGACGGCGAGACCCGCGTGGGCAAGATGATCGAGAAGAAGGCTCCCGGCACCAAGATCGTCGCCTTCACCCGCTACAAGATGGGCGACGGCCTCGAGAAGAAGGTCTCCGACCTGGCCGCCGAGGTCGCCGAGCAGATTGGCGCCAAGAAGTAATCTTCCATCGAAAAGGAACGTGTCACAGCGTTCCTTTTTTTCAAGCAAAAATCTTTGCATGAGAGGCGAATCACTATGTTCAAGCGCATCATCCTCAAGCTCAGCGGCGAGACGCTGGCCCCCGAGACCATTCCCTCCGACAAGAGCGCGTCGCTGACCTTCAACGCCGCCCGCGTGGACCGCGCGGCCGAGGCCATCGTGAAGCTGGCCGATCTGGGCGTGCAGGTGGGCGTCGTCATGGGCGGCGGCAACATCTGGCGTGGCCGCTTTACCGATGAGATGAACCCCGTCCTGGCCGATCAGATGGGCATGCTGGCCACGATCATCAACGCCCTGGCCGTGCAGGACGCCATCCTCCGCCTGGGCCGCAAGGCCACCGTGTTCACCCCCCAGGAGATGACCCGCTTCGCCGAGCACTACCGCGCCGACCGCGCCATCGAAAAGATGGAGCAGGGCCACATCGTGCTCCTCGCCGGCGGCAGCGGCAACCCCTTCTTCACCACCGACACCGCCGCCGCCCTCCGCGCCGCCGAGCTGCGCGCCGACGCGGTCTTCAAGGGCACCACCGTCGACGGCGTCTACGACTCCGATCCCAACAAGAACCCCAATGCCCGCTTCATCCCGGACATCTCCTACCAGGAGGCCATCGACCGCGGCATCCGCGTCATGGATGCCTCCGCCTTCCAGCTCTGCAAGGAGCAGAAAATCCCCCAGATCCGCATCTTCAACATGGACAACCTCGACAACATCCTCAAGGTCGCCCAGGGCGAAGCCATCGGAACCGTGGTACACGCGTAGTTCTTCGTGGGAGAGGACGGGCAGGGGGAAAACTTTCTTTTAGAAAAAAGAAAGTTTTCCCCCTGCACCCCCTTTCAAAGAAAACCGATTGCCCGGCTGCATGCAGCCGGGCGAAGTTGTTTTTGGGGGCTTGGGTGCGCATGTGGGATTTCCGTGGTGGAAATCCCGCATGGATGGGGTGTGGGTGGGATGCGGGAGGGGGATTTTTTTGGGCTTGGGGGCGCATGTGGGATTTCCGTGGTGGAAATCCCTCATGGAAGGATGGAGGTGGGAAATGGAGCTTGGGGATTGTGGGTTTGGAGGGATATTGTCAGGCGGGTGGTTGGATCTGGCTTTCCAGCCGTTCTCTCAGTCTGGGGGCGGCATTGGGGCCGGCGATTTCCTCCAGGTTCTGGGCGAGGAGGCCGTCTCCGCCGAAGGATCGGGCGTAGTAGAGGAGAATCGCATCGGTGCATGGGTAGAGATTTTCTGTGATGAAGCTGCGCAGGCGGTCGATTGCGTCAGGAATTTCGGGTTCTGGCGCGTTGGCAACGTTCGCGAGACAATGGAGGAGCTCGTCCATGGCTCCGTTGATTTTTTCATGGGACATTCTCTGGAATCGCTCGGAGAGGGCTGACCATTCCGGATTGGCGTTCAGATTCCGGCGCATCCGGGCCATCTGGTCGTCCACTTGGGCGAAATCCAGTTCTGCAAAGCGTTCAGGGCCGAGCATGCGCAGGCTTCGCGCGAGGTCAATGCGGTTTTCCAGGCGCTGCTTCTGGGCTTCCATCTGCTGGATGTGCGCCTCCAGAATCGCGTTCCGCTCGGCCCGCGGCGCGTCCAGCAGGCGCGCAATCTGTGCCAGGGACAGCTGCAGCTCGCGGTAGGCGCGGATCTGCCGGGCGCGGGCCACGGCCGCGCCGTCGTAATCGCGGTACCCGCTTTCGGGACTGCGCCCGGGGCGGATCAGTCCGGCCTGTTCGTAGTATCTCAGCGCGCGCACGCTGGTTCCGGCGCGGCGCGCGGCTTCCTTGACGGTCAATGAAATCACCTCCGTTGGAATTAAGTATAAGCCCTGACGCGGCGTCCGTGTCAAGGGGAAATTTGTCCGCTCGGCAAAAATATCCCTTGCCATTTTCGGCGTTATACGATACAATAGAGAGTAGAAAAATAGCGCTCCGGGCGCTTAACGATGTTTGGAGGTAAAATTATGTATAAAGAGACGATCAAAACTGCGGGCAGCAAAATGGACAAGACCATTGCCGTCATTCAGAAGGATCTGAACACGCTGCGCGCCGGCCGCGCCAATCCGCAGATTCTGGACAGGATCACCGTCGACTATTATGGCACCCCCACCGCGCTGAATCAGGTGGGCAACATCTCCTCTCCGGAGCCGCGCATGCTGGTCATCGCCCCCTGGGAGACCAAGATGATCGGGCCCATCGAAAAGGCGATTCAGAAGTCCGACATCGGCATCAACCCGTCCAACGACGGCAAGGTCATCCGTCTGCTGGTTCCCGAGCTGAACGAGGAGCGCCGCAAGGAGCTGTGCAAGCAGGTCAGGAAGCAGATCGAGGAGGGCAAGGTGGCCATCCGCGCCATCCGCCGCGATGCGATGGAAGCCATCAAGAAGATGAAGAAGGATTCCGTCATCACCGAGGATGATCAGAAGACGGCCGAAAACGAGCTGCAGAAGGTCACCGACGCGCACATCAAGGAGATCGATCGCATCGGCGCCGACAAGGAAAAGGAGATCATGTCCGTCTAAACCGCTTTTGCGCGCCGATGGGCGGCACACCGATTGGGCAGCCCTTGCGGCTGCCCTTCATCTTATTCTGTTCGTGAAGGAGGCAGCGATATGTTTGCGGAAAAGCTGAGCAAGCTCCTGGGCGGCATGTTCCGCTCGAAGCCCCAATACATCACCGTGCCCGTTACCCCCTCTGCGGAGCCGGCGCAGGCGCTGCCGCCGGATACGCTGCCGAAGCACGTGGCCATCATTATGGATGGAAACGGGCGGTGGGCGACGAAGCGCGGCCTTCCCCGCTCCGCGGGTCACGCCGCCGGCGTGGAGGCGCTGCGCGACATCATCCGCGCCAGCGACGACTGGGGCATTCAGTGCCTGACGATTTACGCCTTCTCCACGGAGAACTGGGCGCGGTCGAAGGAGGAGGTCAGCGCGCTGATGGGGCTTTTGCTGAAGTACTTCGCCTCGGAGATCGACGAGCTGGATGAAAAGCACGTGCGCATACTGATTCTGGGCGATGTGGACGGCCTGCCGGAGGCCCAGCGCGACGCGGTCTGCAGGGCCATGGAGCGCACGAAGGACAACACAGGGCTGAAGCTGAACATCGCGCTGAACTACGGCGGGCGCGCCGAGCTGGTGCGCGCGGCAAAGCAGCTGGCGGAGAAGGTGCGCGCGGGAGAAATCGAACCCGAGGCCATCGACGCCGCCGCGCTGGAGGCGCAGCTGTACACCGCCGGCCAGCCGGATGTGGATTTGCTGATCCGCACCAGCGGCGAGATGCGGCTTTCGAACTTCCTGCCCTGGCAGACGGCCTACGCGGAGATGGTGTTCGACCGCACCCTGTGGCCGGACTTCGACCGGGCGTGCTATCTGAAGGCGCTGCGGGAGTACGCGTCGCGCAACCGCCGCTTCGGCGGCGTCGACCCCAAGAATACAACGGAGGATGAGCATGGTTAAACGCGTGATTACGGGAGCAGTGTTCACAATCGTCATACTGGTGGGCATCGCGCTGCAGGGCTGGACGCTTCGGCTGCTTCTGCTGTTCGCCATGCTGCTGAGCCTCTCGGAGATGTACCGGGCGTTTCGCAGAATCGGCGCGGATCCGGTGCGCTGGGCGGGGTATGTGTACTGCTGCCTGGCGGTGTTTTCGCAGTCGCTGTATTCCCAGCTGAATCATCCCGTGTTCCGGGAGATCAGCCCGCCGATGCTTGCGCTGACGCTTTCGCTGCTGCTGGCGATGACGGTGATCATCGTGCGGGGCAAGCTGGCGTTCGACAGCCTGCTGATGACGGTGTTCCCCATGCTGTATCCCGGACTGTTCTTTTCGCTGATGATCACGCTGCAGGATCTGAACACCCGCTTCGCGTCCACGGTGGCGCTGATTCTGATGTTCTTCATCGCATCGGTGAACGATGTGTTTGCGCTGCTCATCGGCGTGCGCTTCGGCAAGCACAAGCTCTCGCCACTGATCAGCCCGAAGAAATCGGTGGAGGGCTCCATCGCCGGACTGATCGCCAGCGTGCTGTTCGCCGTGGCGGTGCCGGCGCTGGCCAACTGGGCCGCGTCGGTCTGGCCGCAGCTCAACCCCACGGGCGTGGTGCTGCCGCCGCTGTGGAGCTTCGCGATTCTGGGTCTGGTGGCCGGCGCGCTGTCTCAGGTGGGCGACCTGGTGGCCTCGCTGGTGAAGCGCCACTGCGGCATCAAGGACTTCGGCACCATCTTTCCCGGACACGGCGGCATGATGGACCGCATGGACGGCATTCTGTTCTGCGGCGTCGCGTGCTACCTGTTCTTCCGCCTGGCGGGGCTCTGATCCCTTCGGAGAGGCATTATTTTTAGAATGATTTCGGAGAAAGCTATGAGCAAGAGAAGCATTGCGATTCTGGGCGCGACGGGCTCCATCGGCACCCAGGCGCTGGATCTGGTGCGCCGCCATCCGGACCGGTTCGAGGTCAGCGTGCTGGTGGCCCACAGCAGCGCGGAAAAGCTGTTCGACCTGGTGCGGGAATTCCGCCCGAAGGTGGCCGGACTGTGCGTGGAGCCGGAGCGCCTCCCGGAGGACGTGCGCTTCTGCGAATGGGTCTTCGGCGCGGACTGTCCGGTGAAGGCCATTCAGGCCGCAAGGCCCCAGGATGCGCTGTGCGCCATCGTGGGCATCGCCGGGCTGGACGCGGTCTGGGCGGCGCTGGACGTGTGCGAGCGCGTGCTGCTGGCCAACAAGGAGGCCCTGGTCACCGGCGGCAGCCTGGTGATGGAGAAGGCCGCGCGGCTGAACAAGCCCATGCTGCCGGTGGACAGCGAGCACTCCGCCATCTTCCAGTGCCTGCAGGCGCGGCAGGGCAATCCCGTGCGCCGGCTGCACCTGACCGCCTCGGGCGGCGCGCTGCGCGAGTGGACCGCGGAGCAGATGCGCACCGCCACGGTGCGCGACGTGCTGGCCCATCCCACCTGGAGCATGGGCGGCAAGATCACCGTGGACTGCGCCACCATGGTCAACAAGGGGCTGGAGATCATCGAGGCCCACTATCTGTTCCACATGCCCGTGGACCGCATCAACGTGGTGGTGCACCCCCAGAGCGTGATCCATTCTATGATCGAGTTCGAGGACGGCGCGGTGCTGGCGCAGCTGGGCCGGCCGGACATGCGCGGCCCCATCGGCTACGCCATGGGCTTTCCGGAGCGCATCCCCTACGGCGCGCAGCCGCTGGACTTCGCCCAGCTGGGACAGCTGACCTTTGCCGCGCCGGATTGCGATCGCTTTCCCTGCCTGAAGATGGCGCAGGACGCGCTGCGCGCGGGCGGAAGCATGCCCGTGGCGCTGAACGGCGCGAACGAGGCCGCGGTGGCCGCATTTCTGCGGGAGCGGATCCCCTTCGGCGGCATCGCCCCGGTCATTTCGGAAACCCTTGAGAGGACGGTCCGATCGGAAATCACCTGCATCGGAGACGTCTATGCGGCGGACGCGGAGGCCCGCGCCATCGCCAGCGAATGCATTGGGAGGCTTTCATGCTGACAAATCTACCCTATATTCTGCTTGCAATTCTGCTGCTGGGCGTGATCATCATCATGCACGAGCTGGGACACTTCATCGTCGGCCGCCTGTGCGGCATCGGCGTGCTGGAGTTTTCGGTGGGCTTCGGCCCCAAGCTGTTCGGCTGGAAGCGCAAGGGCATCGACTATTCCATCCGCGCGCTGCCGCTGGGCGGCTTCTGCAAGTTTGAGGGCGAGGACGAGGACAACCCCTCCCCCACCGCCATGAACAGCCAGCCCGTGTGGAAGCGGTTTCTGACGGTGTTCGCCGGGCCTGCGATGAACTTTGTGCTGGCCTATGTGGCCGCGGTGGTCATGCTGTGCGTGTACTACACGGGCACGGTCTATCCCATGGTGGACACCCTCGTGGACGGCATGCCCGCCCAGGTCGCCCAGCTGCAGCAGGGCGATGTGATCGTCGCCGCCAACGGCGTCGACATCCCCTATGACTACGCCGGCGTGGAGGCGCTGCGCTCCATGATCCAGTCGAGCGAATCCATCGACCTGACCGTCGACCGCGACGGCCGGCAGGTCGAGCTGACGCTGGTGCCCGATGTCGTCGATCTGGAGAACGGCGGCACGACCCGGCAGATCGGCGTGACCTTCACGGCGGAATATCATCGCGCCACCTTCCTGGAGGCCATTCCCGGCGCGGGGCGGTACATGTGGGAGGTCACCTCCAGCATGCTGACCTTCCTGCGCAACCTGTTCTCCAAGGGCGAGGGCGTGAATGACATGGCCGGCGTGGTGGGCACGGTGGCCGTGGTCAGCGAGGCGCTGCAGACCAACCGCAGCCTGTTTCTGGACTTTCTGTTCCTGATCTCGCTGAACCTGGGCATCATGAACCTGCTGCCGCTGCCCGCGCTGGACGGCGGACGGCTGGTGTTCCTGATCGTGGAGGGCATCCGCCGCAAGCCCGTGCCGCCGGAGAAGGAGGGCATGGTGCACGCCATCGGCCTGATGGCGTTCCTGGTGCTGGCGGTGGTGCTCACCTGGCACGACGTGATCACCTATATCATCAAGTAATACGGAGGCAGCAGCATGACCAAGCGCGTAGATGCGGGCAATGTCGCCATCGGCGGCGGCGCGCCCGTGACCGTTCAGACCATGACCAACACCCGCACCGAGGACGCGGCGGCGACGCTCGCCCAGATCCGCGCCATGGCGGAGGCCGGCGCGGACATCGTGCGCATTTCGGTGTACAACCGCCGCTGCGCGGAGAACGTGCGCGCGCTGGTGGACGGAAGCCCGGTGCCGCTGGTGGCGGACATCCACTTCGACTGCGGTCTGGCCATCCGGTCCATCGAGAGCGGCATCTCCAAGGTGCGCATCAATCCCGGCAACATCGGCGGGGAGGCCAAGGTGCGCATGCTGGCGGACTGCCTGAAGCAGCATCGCGTGCCGGTGCGCATCGGCGTGAACTCCGGCTCCCTCGAGCCCGAGATTCTGGCCAAATACGGCGGCGTGACCCCGGAGGGCATGGTGGAGAGCGGTCTCGGCCACGCCCGGATGCTGGAAAAGTGCGGGTTTGACGACATCGTGCTCTCCTTCAAGGCCACCGACGTGCGCACCATGGTGCGGGCATGCCGCCTGGCCGCGAAGGTCTGCGACTATCCCCAGCACATCGGCGTGACCGAATCCGGCACCGCGGACGTGGGCATCGTGAAGTCCGCCGTGGGCATCGGCGCGCTGCTGCTGGACGGCATCGGCGACACCATCCGCGTGTCCCTGTCCGGCGACCCGGTGCAGGAGGTGCCCGCGGGGCTCTCCATCCTGCGCGCCTGCGGTCTGCGAAGGGACTGCGTGGAGATCGTCTCCTGTCCCACCTGCGGCCGCACCGACATCGACGTGGAGGGCATCGCCCGCCGCGTGCGCGCAGCCACATCGGACATCCGGATTCCGCTGAAGGTGGCCGTGATGGGCTGCGTCGTCAACGGCCCCGGCGAGGCGCGGGAGGCCGATCTTGGCATCGCCGGCGCGAAGACCTTCTGCAAGCTGTTCGCCAAGGGACAGCCCGACCGCACCGTGACCGGCGATCCTGCCGAGGCGCTGATCGCGGAAATCCGCAGAGCCGCGGCCGCCCGTCAGGCGTGATTTTCCATCTCTCATCTTACAAAAGGACTCTGATGCTCCCATGCAATTCGCAAAATCGTTGAAGGTCTATCTTCTCCCCGGTGAACAGCGCCGCCGCCTGCTGATGACGATCATTGGCATTTTCGTCTGCTGCGCCAGCGTCGCGTTCCTGCGGCAGTCCGGCTTCGGCACCGATCCCTTTCAGTGCTTCTGCAATGGTCTGAACCACATCGTACCCCTGGACTTCGGCACGATGTGCATGCTGCTCTCCGCCGCGATGATCTCGGTGGAGCTTTTCCTGAACCGGCATTACATCGGCATCGCCACGGTGATCAACCTGTTTCTCACGGGCTATATGATCGAATTCTGGGAGAAGGTCATCTATGGCGTCATGGGGGATCCCACCCTCGCGCTGCGGATTGTCTATCTGATCATCGGCCTGGTCAGCATGTGCTTCGCCGCGTCGCTGTACTTCACCGCGGACTTGGGCGTGTCTGTCTACGATTTCATCGCGCTGCACCTCGCCGACATTCAAAAGAAGGTTCCCTTCCGCTTTTGCCGCATCGCCACGGATCTGATCTGCGTGCTGGCCGGTCTGGCCATGGGCTATGTGCCCGGCATCGGCACCCTGATCTCCGCGCTGTTCACCGGCCCGCTGATCTCCTTCTTCAACCGAACGGTGTCCGAACCCCTGCGCCGCGGCAGGCAAGCCGCGCACTGACCTCCACGGAAAGGAGCGCTCATGAGTCAACAGCCTTGGGAAAAACTGATCGAAACCGAAGACGGCGCGCTCGCGGGCTGTCTTTCGTTGTCTCGCGTGTCCATCTCCCGGAAGACGGGCAACATGCGCGTGTGCTTCCAGTCCTCGCGCCTGCTCAGCCGCAGCGAATACAAGCTGATCGCCAGCCGCATGGCGGGCGCGTTCCCGCAGGTGCGCGTGGAGACCCGGGTGAGCTATCCCGCCCTGAAGGATCGCGTGGAGAAGGACATCTCCGTGGCCAGCGGGCTGATGAAGGAGCTGGTGCGCCACGAGAGCCCCGGCTCCATGCCGTTCATCGACTGGGACGGCAAGGGCTGGCAGCTGGAGGACGGCAAGCTGACCGTGTGCGTGTCCTCCGCCGAGGGCATGGCCTATCTGAAGAGCCGCGGCATCGACCGGCTGTTTGAGACGCTGATGGACGAGCTGTTCGGCATCCGCTGCGCGGCCAGCATCCGCGTGACCGGCGACGACGAGCGCCGCATCCAGGAGATTCACGCCGCCCGCGCCCGGGAGGCCGAGGCGCTGGCCATGGACACCGCAAAGCTGGCGCAGCCGGCGGCGAAGAAGCCCGTCTCCAGCGAGGCCGTCTTCGGCCGGCCCATCCACGATCCCGTCCTCCCCATGAACGAGATCACCGAGGACGTGGGCCGCTGCACCGTGCGCGGCGAGGTCTCCGGCTTCGACATGCGCGACACCAAGAACGGCAAGACCAAGATCGTCACCTTCCTGATGTCCGACCGCCTGGGCAGCGTGAACTGCAAGCTGTTCCTGGGCGGCAGGCGCGGCGGCGACGATGCCAAGAGCGTGCAGGCCCAGGCCGACGCGCTGACGGCGGCGCTGAAGGACGGCAAGTGGATCACCGCCCGCGGCAGCTACCGCTACGACGACTTCAAGCGCGAAATGGTGCTGATGGTCAACGACATCATGGAGGCCGAAAAGCCCGTGCGCATGGACACGGCGGCGGAGAAGCGCGTGGAGCTGCACCTGCACACCACGTTCAGCACCATGGACGCCTGCGCCAGCGCCACCGACCTGATCAAGCAGGCCGCGGCCTGGGGCCACAAGGCCATCGCCGTGACCGACCACGGCGTGGTGCAGTCCTTCCCGGAGGCCTTCGGCGCGGCCAAGAAGGCGGGCATCAAGCTGATTCCCGGCTGTGAGGGCTATCTGATCGAGGACGAGGCCGACATCGTGAAGGGCGCGTCCTCCGAGCCCATCGACGGCACGCCCTACGTCGTCCTGGACGTGGAGACCACCGGCCTGAACACCCACACCGACGAGATCATCGAAATCGGCGCGGTGCGCTTTGAAAACGGCGTGGAGGTGGCGGAGTTCTCCGAGCTGATCAATCCCGGACGGCCGCTGCCGGACAAGATCGTGGAGATCACCGGCATCACCTCCGCCATGCTGCGCGACAAGCGCACGCTGAAGGACGCCATGCCCGATTTTGCAAAGTTCTGCGAAGGCGCAGTGCTGGTGGCCCACAACGCCAGCTTCGACATGGCGTTCTTCCGGCGGGCCTTCGCGCTAATCGGCATGCCCTTCGAATTCACCACGCTGGACACGCTGGCGCTGGCGCGCAACCAGTATCCCAACTTCAAGAGCCACAAGCTGGGCAACATCTGCAAGATGCTGGGCGTGAGCCTGACCAACGCCCACCGCGCCGTGCACGACGCCCGCGCCACCGCGCTGGTGCTGATGAAGATGCTTTCCGAGATCCAGGCGCAGAAGAGCATCTCGCTGCTGCGGGAGCTGAACACCTGCTACGCCATCGACGCGGGCAAGCAGTCCTACCACATCATCCTGCTGGCCACCACCCAGACCGGCATCACCAACCTGTACCGGCTGGTCAGCGAGGGACACCTGAACTACTTCCACCGCACGCCCCGCATCCCCCGCAGCCTGATCGAGAAGTATCGCGAGGGGCTGATCGTGGGCAGCGCCTGCGAGTCCGGCGAGCTGTTCCGCGCCATCCTGAACGGCGAGAGCGAGAAAACCATCGAGAGGATCGCGAGGTTCTACGACTATCTGGAGGTCCAGCCCATCGGCAACAACGAGTTTCTGGTGCGCGAGGGCACGGTGAAGGACGACGAGGGGCTGCGCGACCTGAACCGGAGGATCGTGGCCCTGGGCGACAGGCTGGGCATCCCCGTGTGCGCCACCGGCGACGTGCACTTCAAGGAGCCCACGGATTCGATCTACCGCGCCATCCTGATGGCCACCAAGGGCTTCGAGGACGCGGACTTCCAGCCGCCGCTGTACTTCAAGACCACCGACGAGATGCTGGAGGAGTTCTCCTATCTGGGCCGCGCCAAGGCCAGGGAGATCGTCGTCACCAACCCCAACAAAATCGCCGATCTGATGGGCGATGTGAAGGTGTTCCTCCCCCACCCCGAGGGCAAGGAGACGTTCCAGCCCTTCTGGCCCGAGGCCGAGGAGGAGCTGCGCTCCATCACCATGAACAAGGCGATCTCCATCTACGGCGACCCGCTGCCGGAGATCGTGCAGAAGCGCGTGGACAAGGAGCTGGGCGCGATCATCGGCTACGGCTTCTCCACGCTGTACATGATCGCGGTGAAGCTGGTGGCCAAGAGCCTGTCCGACGGCTACATCGTCGGCTCCCGCGGCTCGGTGGGCTCGTCGCTGGTGGCGTTTTTGTCGGGCATCACCGAGGTCAACTCGCTGCCGCCCCACTACGTCTGCCCCAAGTGCAAGCACTACGAGTTCGACATCCCCAAGGAGTACTCCACCGGCTTCGACATGCCGCTGAAGGACTGCCCGGTGTGCGGCACCAGCATGTACAAGGACGGCTTCAACATCCCCTTCGAGGTGTTCCTGGGCTTCAAGGGCAACAAGGTGCCCGACATCGACCTGAACTTCGCCGGCGTCTATCAGCCGGTGGCCCACAATTACATCAAGGAGCTGTTCGGCGCCGAGTACTGCTTCCGCGCCGGCACCATCGGCACCATCGCCGAAAAGACCGCCTACGGCTACGTGCTGAAGTACGCCGAGGAGCGCGGGCTGAGCCTGCCGGCCGCCGAGAAGGAGCGCCTGGCGAAGGGCATCACCGGCGTCAAGCGCACCACGGGCCAGCACCCGGCGGGCATGGTGGTGCTGCCCAAGGGCTACGAGATCTATCAGTTCACGCCCATCCAGCACCCCGCGGACGACATGACCACCGACACGGTCACCACCCACTTCGACTTCAACTCCATGCACGACGTGCTGGTCAAGCTGGACGTTCTGGGCCACGACGATCCCATCATGCTGCGCCGCCTGCAGGACCTGACGGGCATCAAGCCCCAGGACGTGCCGCTGAACGATCCGGCGATCTTCAAGCAGATCATGTCGCTGTTCTCCGGCACCGAGGCGCTGGGCATCACCGCCGAGGAGCTGGGCGTGGCCGAGTGCGGCACGCTGGGCGTGCCCGAGTTCGGCACCAAGTTCGTCCGCGGTATGCTGAAGGAGACGAAGCCCACCACCATGGAGGAGCTGATCCGCATCTCCGGCCTGTCCCACGGCACCGACGTGTGGCTGGGCAACGCCCAGGATCTGGTGCACCAGGGCGTGCCGCTGCGCGAGTGCATCTGCACCCGCGACGACATCATGAACCAGATGATCTCCTACGGCATCGACTCCGAGATCTCCTTCAAGACCATGGAGTCCGTCCGAAAGGGCAAGGGCCTGCAGCTGTTCATGGAGGAGGCCCTCGAGGCCGCCACGGAGGCGCCGCCCTGGTTCATCGACAGCTGCAAGAAGATCAAGTACATGTTCCCGAAGGCCCACGCCGTGGCCTACGTCACCATGGCGCTGCGCATCGCCTACTTCAAGATCTACTACCCCGCAGCCTACTACTGCTGCTACCTCTACCGAAACGCCGAGAGCTTCGACGCCTCGCGAATGTGCACCTCCGATGTGGATGAGCTGCGCGGCATGATCGACGCCATCAAGGCCCTGGACAAGTCCGAGCTGACCGCCAGCAAGGAGGATGAGAACACCATTCTGGAAATCCTGATCGAGATGAACCTGCGCGGCGTGCACCTGAAGCCCGTCGACATCTATCGCTCCGCCGCCGCGGATTTCCTGATCGACGGCGACGGAACCATCCTGCCGCCCCTCAGCGCGCTGCCCGGCGTGGGCGCGAACGCTGCGGAGGCCTTTGTGGTCTCCCGCCAGGCAGGTCCCTTCATCTCACAGGACGACATGCTGCGCCGCAAGGTGCCCAAGGGCGTCATCGAGACGCTCCGGCAGGCGGGCTGTCTGGGCGACATGCCTGAGACCAGTCAGGTCTCACTGTTTGAATTCAGCATTTGAAACAAAGGAGTGGTTTACCTTGGAAAACGCACAGGAGAAAAAGTTCAGATTGATGACCGAAACGCCCGTGAAGCCGCTGGTGTGCCGGCTGGCTGTGCCGACGATCATCAGCATGCTGGTCAGCGCATTCTACAACATGGCCGACACCTTCTTCGTCGGCCGCCTGGGCACCAGCGAGTCTGCGGCGGTCGGCGTGGTGTTTTCGCTGATGGCCATCATCCAGGCAGTGGGCTTTTTCTTCGGCCACGGCTCGGGCAACTTCATCTCCCGCGCGCTGGGCCGTCACGATAACGACACCGCGCAGGAGATGGCCGCCACCGGCTTCTTCTCCGCGCTGATCGCGGGCGCGGTGATCATGGGCTTCGGCCTGATCTTCCTCCGACCGCTGGCGCGGTGGCTGGGCTCCACGGAGACGATCCTGCCCTATGCCGTGGACTACATGCGCATCATCCTGATCGGCGCGCCTTACATGACCGCCTCGCTGGTGCTGAACAACCAGCTGCGCTTCCAAGGCAATGCCGCCTACGCCATGGTGGGCATCACCTCCGGCGCGGTGCTGAACATCGCCCTCGACCCGCTGCTGATCTTCGTGTTGAACATGGGCATCGCCGGCGCGGCGCTGGCCACCATCATCAGCCAGTTTGTGGGCTTCGTGCTGCTGCTCTTCGGCACGTATCGCGGCAGCAGCATTCCCATCCGCATCTCCTGCTTCCGCCCGCGCAGGGCGCTCTACAAGGAGATCGTCCGCGGCGGCGCGCCGTCGCTGCTGCGCCAGGGTCTGGGCAGCGTGGCGACGATCTGCCTGAACCTTGCCGCCGGCGCGTACGGCGACGCCGCCATCGCCGGCATGTCCATCGTCACCCGCATCATGCAGTTCGCCAACAGCTGCCTGATCGGCTTCGGTCAGGGCTTCCAGCCGGTCTGCGGCTTCAACTACGGCGCAAAGAAGTTCAGCCGCGTGAAGGAGGCCTTCTGGTTCTGCGTGAAGCTCTCCACGGCGGTGCTGATCGTGCTGGCGATCGTCGGCTTCATCTTCGCGCCGCAGATCGTCTCCGTGTTCCGCGATGACCCGGCGGTCATCGATGTGGGCACCATCGCCCTGCGGATGCAGTGCGTCACCTTCCCGCTGGCCGCGTGGATCGTCATGTGCAACATGATGACCCAGACCATCGGCAAGGCCCTGCCCGCCTCCTTCCTGGCCATGGCCCGCCAGGGACTGTTCTTCATCCCTGCAGTGCTGCTGCTGCCCCGGTTCTTCGGCATCTTCGGCGTGGAGCTCTCCCAGCCAATCGCCGACATCATCTCCTTCGCCTTCGCCGTGCCGCTGGAGATCGGCGTGCTCCGGGAGATGAAGGAGGAGCCGGCCCAACTGAATAAGGCGGCCTGATCTTTGCACACGAAAACCGCCCGCAGCATCAAAAGCCGATGCCCTGCGGGCGGTTTTCCATGGATCCGCGCGGTTCGCCTCCGATGCGCTACAGCTCCATGCGAAGCTGGGCATCCCGCAGGGAACGGCACGCGCGGTCGGACACGCAGTCTCCCTCGCCCAGCCGGTCGCAGAGCAGCGGCGAGGCGTCGTCCCGGCGGGCCAGGCTGGCCCGCAGCAGCGCGGGGCTGTAGTTGGCATAGCAGTAGAGACAGCCGTTGGGGCAGGTGTTGTACGCGCCGATATCGACGCTGGGCGCGCATCCGCAGGCGGCGCGCTGGCCGGGATCCCTCCCCGCCTTCAGCGGCACGCCGCCGATGCGCCCCAGCAGCTCCGCGTCGATACAGCTCGCCCGCGCCACGCCGCAATCGGAGAGGTCCGCAGCCTCCGCGCAGGCGACGATCTGCATGCCGCAGCTTCGGGCGATCTTCGCCAGCTCCGCAGCCATCCGGTGCATGGCGCTGTCGCCGATGGTTTCGCTGCCCATCGACGCCAGTCGCTTCCGGTTGCGGGCATAGGTATCCACAAAGCTGATGGTCACCCGCCGCGTCGCCCCCGTGAGCCGCTCCGCGAGCCGTGAAAACGCCTTCAGATGCCACTCGGGGGAATAGCGCGGCGAGATCAGAATCGGATCGTAGCGCCAGAGCACGCGCTCGGGGCCAATCCGGTCGGCCAGCCGAAGAAAGGTCTCGACGCGTGCGCTGTGATCCGGCAGATTCGCCTCCGCGTCCCGGCCGTAGGCCGTCAGCGTATACTGGAAGTAATAGGGATACGGCCGGAAGAGCTCCAGCCGCCCGAGCATCGGCGCGGGGTCTTTCGTCCAGAACACCACGCCGTCCACGGTCTCCGGCGACAGCGGCACGCGGCTCACGCGGCGCGGGTTCATCGGATTGCGCACCAGCACAAAGCCCTCCCGGAACCGGTTCTCCAGCCACAGCGCGTGGGCCGCGGGCAGGTCCGTCCTTCTGCTCGCGCTGATGATCATCCCCACACCCCCTGTATTCAATGAAAAATTATTTGACACGAAACGAGGGAGCAGTTCCTGCTCCCTCGTTGCTTTGATTTACTTTTTGGCTTCCTTCGCCCAGCTGTCCTTGAGCGCCACGGTGCGGTTGAACACGGGCAGCTCGTCCGTGGAATCCTTGTCCTTGCAGAAGTAACCCATGCGCAGGAACTGGAAGGCGGAGCCCACCTCGGCGTGGGCGATATAGGGCTCACAGAAGCCCTTGACAACGGTCAGGCTGTTGGGATTCAGGCGATCCATGAAGTCCACGGGCGCGGCCTCGACCACCTTGCCGTCCTCGTCCAGCTCCTGGGCGGCCTCGGCGGCGTCCAGCTGCTGCTCGACCTCCTCGGAGAGGATGGGCTCGTAGAGGCGGTACTCACAGGGCACGGCGTCGATGGCGCTGACCCAGTGGAGCGTGCCCTTCACCTTGCGGTTGGCGCCCTCGCTGCCGGAGCGGCTGTCCGGATCGACGGAGCACTTCAGCTCCACGATGCGGCCGTTCTCGTCCTTGACGAAGTCCTCGCACTTGATGATGTACGCGCCCTTCAGGCGGACCTCCTTGCCGGGGGCCAGGCGGAAGAACTTCTTCACGGGCTCCTCCATGAAGTCCTCCTGCTCGATGTACAGCTCGCGGCCGAAGCTGACCATGCGGGTGCCGAACTCGGGATGATCGGGATGGTTCTCGATCTCCAGCATGTCGACCTCCTCCTCGGGCCAGTTGACCAGCGTGACCTTCAGCGGGTTGAGCACGGCCATGGCGCGGGGCGCGGTATCGCTCAGGGCCTCGCGGACGCAGTGGTCCAGCAGATTGCCCTCCACGGTGGAATCGCTCTTGGCGACGCCGACGCGGCTCATGAAATCGTGAATCGCGGCGGCGGGATAGCCGCGGCGGCGCATGGCGACCAGCGTGGGCATGCGGGGATCGTCCCAGCCGGACACCACGTGCTCCTCCACCAGGCGGCGCAGATAGCGCTTGGACATGACGGTGCGCTCGATGTTCAGGCGGGCGAACTCGATCTGGCGCGGCGGCTGATCGGTGATGCGGGCCTGGGCCACGAACCAGTCGTACAGCGGGCGATGAATCTCGTACTCCAGCGAGCACAGCGAATGGGTGATGCCCTCAATGGCGTCCTGCAGCGGATGCTGGAAGTCGTACATCGGGTAGATGCACCACTCGCTGCCGGTGCGGTGGTGGGGATGGCGGTTGATGCGGTACATGGTGGGATCGCGCATCAGCACGTTGGGACTGGCCATGTCGATCTTGGCGCGCAGCACGCGGGTGCCCTCGGCGAACTCGCCGTTCTTCATGCGCTCGAACAGGTCGAGGTTCTCCTCCACGCTGCGATCGCGATAGGGGCTGTTCACGCCGGGCCTGGTCAGCGTGCCGCGGTTGGCGCGCATCTCCTCCGGCGTCTGATCGTCCACATAGGCCACGCCGCGGCGGATCATGTCGCAGGCGATCTCGTAGAGCTTGCCGAAGAAATCGGAAGCGAAGTGAAGCTCGTCCCACTCGTAGCCCAGCCATTCGATGTCGGCCTGGATGCCGTCGACGAAGGCAGCCTCTTCCTTGGTGGGGTTGGTATCATCAAAGCGGAGGTTGCACTTTCCGCCGTACTTTTTTGCAATGCCGAAATCGATGCACAGCGCCTTGGCATGGCCGATGTGCAGATAGCCGTTGGGCTCCGGAGGGAAGCGCGTGCGCACGTGATCGTAGCGCCCGTTCGCAAGATCTTCGTTGATAAATTCTTCGATGAAATTTGCGGCCCGCTTTTCAGTCATCTCCATGTGAGAATCCTCCCTCAAAATTGTATATGGGGTATTATAGCACGTTTCCGCGCGAATAGACAGCCCTCTAAAGTAAATTTCATGGCCAAACCGCCGGGATTTCGCGCAGAAGCGCGTCGCGGACGGCCCACACGTCGTCGCCAAAGTTGCTGACGGCGGTGATCTCCAGCCGCTCCTCCGGGCTGAAAACCGTGGCGAAGCTGACGCCGGGATCGCAGCCGGTGAAGGCGGGCAGCAGCCCTCCCCGCCGCTGCAGCAGCCACAGGCCGAAGCCGTAGGCGTCGCCGTCCTCCTCCCGGGCCTGCACGCCCGTCATCGCCTTCAGCGTCTCCGGCCCCACCAGCCTTCCGCCGAACAGCGCGCTCCAGAACCGGGAGACGTCCTCCACCGTGGTGTATGCGCCGCCCGCGCCGGTGCCCTTAGCGTCCACGCTGAAGATGTTCGTGTAGTACTCCTGCCGCGCCGCGTCCCAGATGTAGGCGTTGGCGCAGTTCTCCGGCAGCCGGTCCAGTTCGAAATAGCCGGTGCGCGACATGCCCGCGGGCTCGAACACCGCGCGCCGCAGATGCTCGTCGAAGGGCAGTCCGGTGACCGCCTCGATGGCCGCGGCCAGCAGCACATAGCCGGTGTTGTTGTACTGAAACCGCTCGCCGGGCGCATACAGCATGGGCTTGCCCGCGAACAGCGGAAACAGATCGCCGTTCCTGCGGATTTTGTAGTTGGGAAAGTCGACCCACAGCGCGTCGTAGTCGTCCATCACGGATTCGTCGAAGTAATCCGGCACGCCGGAGGTGTGGTTCAGCAGCCGCCGCACGGTCACGCCGGGCGCGAGGCCCTCCGGCAGTCCCGGCGGCGTTTCGTCCAGCATAAGCCTTCCCTGCTCCACCAGCTGCAAAACCGCTGCGGCGACGAACGCCTTGCCGGCGGATGCGGTCGGGAAGCGGGTCTGTTTGTCGATGGGAATGCGATTGGGCAGATCGCGCATGCCCTGGCAGACGCGAAGCAGCGTCTCCTCCCCGCGCCGCACCAAAACACAGCCCCTGAAGGAGGCCGGAACACAGTGCCGCATTCTGTCCACCTCCTTTCAGGGGCTGATCTTCAATTCTGTCAAAATCCGTTGCTCAGCGCCACCGCGCCCACCGGACTCTGGCTGAAGTCCATCCAGAGCATCTTGGAGGCGTCCACATTGGAAACGCTGGCGATCCTCTTCAGCTGCGCCTTTGCCGCGTCGCCGGAGAGGATATAGGGCTGGAAATCGTTGGTGTCGTTCTGGCCGGAGATCCGGGCGGGAATGATGTTGATGCCGCCGTCGGACACCGTGCCGTCCAGCGAGACGTTGAAGGTCTGCTGGAAGATGGTACAGTTCTTGTCGCTGGGATTGCGGTTGCCGCCGAAGCAGAAGTTGCCCAGGCTGTAGATGATGTACTTGCCCTTGTAGAGCTCCACGCCGCCATAGACGTGGCTGTGGTTGCCGATGACCAGGTCCGCGCCCGCGTCCACCATGGCCCGGCCCAGCTTGACCTGGGTGCTGGTGGCCTCGTGGCTGCCCTCCTCGCCCCAGTGCATGGAGACGATCAGCAGATCGCAGTTCGCCCGCGCCAGCCGCACGGCCTTTTCGATCTGCTCCTGGGAGTAGGCCCACTCGGTGAAGCCGATCGAGCACACTCTCACGCCCTTGACGTCCGTGAGGTACACGCGGCTGAAGCCGCTGACGCCGATTCCGGCCGCCTCGAGCACCTCCGTCGTCTCCGTGAAGCCCGCCTCGCCGAAGTCCAGCGAGTGGTTGTTGGCCACATTGGCGATCTCCACGCTGGAGCCCGAGAGAATCTGCACATACTTCGGATCCCCGCGGAAGTTGAAGGTGCGGCCGCCGCGCATGTCGTCGCTGGTGGTCAGCGGACCCTCCAGGTTGACGATGGTCAGGTCGTCGGAATCGAACAGGCTGCGCACGTTCTGGAAAAAGTAGTCGGGGCCGTACTTGCTCGCATAGGACTGGAAGGAGCGATAGGCGCCCGTCTTGATCTCGCCGCCCAGCGTGCAGTCGCCCACCGCCGTGATGGTGATCGGCACGGATTCCAGCCGCTGCTCCGGCTCCAGGACGCCCGGCGTGGCCTCCGGCTCGGGCGTGGCCTCCGGCTCGGGCGTGGCCATGGGCATCAGCGTCGGCTCCGCCTCGGGCAGCGCGGTTCCCTGGAAGAAGGGCAGCGTGGTTCCCGCGCCGGTCGAGCTGCGCTCCAGCGTGTCGCCGGCTGCGGGAGCGGCGAGAATCTCCATGCCCCCGTCCTCCACGAACCATTCCGTGGGGGCGGCGGACTTCGACTTGCTGGCATTCACAACGCCGATCGATGCGAAAGCGCCGATGCACACGAACAGCAGCACAAAGACAACCGCCGTGAGCATCCGCTGCTGTCTGCGCCGGGCCGCGCGCCGCGCACGCGCTGATTTTTTTCTATTTTTTGTCGATTTCGTTGCCATTGAAACCTCCGAATCAATAAGCGATCGTATTTATTATATCGCAAATACCGGAATTTCCCAAAAAATAGAGAACTTTGTGCGGCTATTGCAACACTTCCGCAACCAGATTCACAGTTATGAAATACTTTATCGACCGAAATATGACAAAACATTGTCCATTCGCAGACAAAAAAACCGCCGCAAAGTGCGGCGGTTCGGATGGTTGAATCAGATGGGCATCGCGTTGTTCTTGGTGTCCAGCACGGAGTTGTCCAGCTGCAGCTGGGATGCCTGGCGGGCCTTGAAGAACTTCTCGGCAACCTGCGGGAACAGGGCGTAGGAGAGCACGTCCTCCTCCTGGGTGATGTACTGGCCGATCTCCTTGCGGTAGTTGGCCAGCTCGGGCTTGAGCAGGTCGGCGGGACGGCAGGTGATGACCTTCTGGTCGCCGATGACCTTCTTGCGGACCTCCTCGTTCACCGGGGCGGGCAGGCGGCCGTACTCGCCGCGCATCAGGCCCTGGGACTCCTTGGGGTTCATCTTGTAGCGCTCGCCGCAGATGACGTTCATGACGGCCTGCGTGCCGACGATCTGGGAGGTCGGGGTGACCAGCGGCGGATAGCCGAAGTCCTCGCGCACGCGCGGAACCTCCGCCAGCACCTCGTAGAGCTTGTCGGACTTGCCGGCCTGCTTGAGCTGGTTGATCAGGTTGGACAGCATGCCGCCGGGGACCTGATACTTCAGGGTGTTGACGTCCACCTTCAGCACCTTGGGATCCAGCACGCCCTGCTTGGTGAGCTTCTCCGCCACGCCGCGGAAGTGGTCGGTGGCCTTGGTCAGCAGATCCAGGTCGATGCCGGTGTCGTACTCGGTGCCCTTCAGCGTGGCGACCAGGGACTCGGTCGCGGGCTGGGCGGTGCCGTTGCCCAGCGGGGACAGCGCGCAGTCCACGATGTCGCAGCCCGCCTCGATGGCCTTCAGGTTGACCATGTCGCCGGTGCCGGTGGTGTTGTGGGTGTGCAGGTGCACCAGGGTGGTGGGCTTGAGGGCCGCCTTCAGCTTCTTCACCAGGGAGTAGGCGTCATAGGGCAGCAGCAGGTTCGCCATGTCCTTGATGCAGATGTTGTCCGCGCCCAGCTTCTCGAACTCGAGGGCCAGGTTCACGAAGTAATCCTCGGTGTGCACAGGGCTGATGGTGTAGCTCATGGCCACCTCGCAGATGCCGCCGTACTTCTTGGTGGCCTTGATGGCCTGGGCCAGGTTGCGGGGATCGTTCAGCGCGTCGAAGATGCGGATGACGTCGATGCCGTTCTTGATGGACAGGCGGACGAACTCGTCCACCACGTCGTCGGCATAGTGCTTGTAGCCCAGGATGTTCTGGCCGCGGAAGAGCATCTGCAGCTTGGTGTTCGGCAGCGCCTTCTTCAGCTGGCGCAGGCGCTCCCAGGGATCCTCGTTCAGGAAGCGCAGGCAGCTGTCAAAGGTCGCGCCGCCCCAGCACTCCAGAGAATAATAGCCAACCTTGTCCAGAACCTCGCACGCGGGCAGCATGTCCTCCAGGCGCATACGGGTCGCGGCCTGGGACTGGTGCGCGTCGCGAAGAATGGTCTCGGTAATCATTACTTTCGCCACTTTGATTTCCTCCTAACTATCTCACTTGGAGGTTCCGCGCGCTTCGTCACGCGCGGAACGAAACGATCATTACTTGGCAAACAGCGCGATGAACACGCCAGCCGCAACTGCGGAGCCGATAACGCCCGCGACGTTCGGGCCCATGGCGTGCATCAGCAGGAAGTTGCCGGGATCGGCCTTCTGGCCCTCCTTCTGAGAGACGCGCGCCGCCATCGGGACGGCGGAAACGCCTGCGGAACCGATCAGCGGGTTGATGGTGCCGCCGGAGAGCACGTTCATCAGCTTCGCCAGCAGCACGCCGCCCGCGGTGCCACAGCCGAAGGCCACGACGCCCAGGATGACGATCTTGATGGTGTTCCAGGTCAGGAACGTGCTGCCCTGCGTGGTCGCGCCGACGGTCAGGCCCAGGAAGATGGTGACGATGTTGCACAGCTCGTTCTGCGCGGTCTTGCTGATGCGCTCGGTCACGCCGCTGACGCGCATCAGGTTGCCCAGCATCAGCATGCCGATCAGGGAAGCGGCATCCGGCAGCAGCAGAGACACGATGATGGTGACCATGATCGGGAAGATGACGACCTCGGTCTTGGTGACCTGGCGCAGCTGGCCCATGCGGATCTTGCGCTCCTTTTCGGTGGTCAGCGCGCGCATGATCGGCGGCTGAATGACCGGCACCAGCGCCATGTACGAATATGCGGCCACGGCGATGGGGCCCAGCAGCTCAGGCGCCAGCTTGGTGGTGACGAAGATGGCCGTCGGGCCGTCCGCGCCGCCGATGATGCCGATGGCGCCCGCCTGGTTGGCGGAGAAGCCCATGGCCTTCGCGCCGATGAAGGTCAGGAAGATGCCCAGCTGCGCGGCAGCGCCCAGCAGCAGGGACTTGGGATTCGCAATCAGCGGAGCAAAGTCGGTCATCGCGCCGACGCCCATGAAGATGATCGGCGGGAAGATGCCCCACTTGACGCCGTGATAGAGGTAGTACAGCAGGCCGCCATTCGCGGTCTGAAGGCTGTACTGCATCATGCCGGCGGCCTCGTTGTATCGCCAGATGATGTCGGTGGAGTCCTTGCCCAGGCGCTGCGCCGCGACGGCCGCGTCCTGCAGGCTCTCATAGAAGGTAAAGGTGGGATGGCTCATCAGGCCCGCAGCGGGCAGGTTGGCCAGCAGCATGCCGAACGCGATGGGCAGCAGCAGCAGCGGCTCAAACTGCTTGACGATGGCCAGGTACAGAAAGAAGCAGGCCACGGCGATCATGGCGTACTGACGCCACTCGCCCTGCTTCAGGCCCGTGGAATTCCAGATGTTCTTAATGCCCTCCAGGATGCTGATCTCCGGATCGCTGCTCGTCTGGCCGGCCTCCTCCACCGCGGCGGCAACCGCCTCGGGATCGACGACCTCGTTGACGATGTACTCCGAAACGGGCGCATCCGCGGCAGGGGCCTCAGCGGCATCGGTCACCTCGGCCGACGGCGCCGCGTCTCCCTGCGCCACGCTCTCCGCAAAGGCGAACACGCTCAGCAGGCAGAACAGGATCAGCATGCACGCGACGCCGCGCGCGCAGCTCATCTTCTTAAACTTGAACATTCGTGAACCCTCCCTATATTAGTTCAGGGAAAGGAGCATGTCGCCGGTGTTCACGGAAGCGCCCTTGGTCGCGTTGATCGAAGCCACGACGCCATCGCAGGGCGCGGCAATCTCGTTCTCCATCTTCATGGCCTCGAGGATCAGCAGCACATCGCCGTTCTTGACCGCCTGGCCGACGGAGACCTTCACATCCAGCACGGTGCCGGGCATGGGCGCGTTGACGGGCTTGGCGCCGGCGGCGGCAGCGGGCTTGGGAGCGGCGGCCTTCGGCGCGGGAGCAGCCTTGGGGGCAGCGGCGGGCGTGGCGACGGGAGCGGGCGCGGCGGGAGCAGCGGCAGGTGCGGCGGCATACACGGGCGCGCCGCCGATTTCCTCAACTTCAACTTCGTAGGACTGACCATTGACGGTGATAGCGAACTTGCGCATTTTTCGTTCCTCCTATATAAATCGTTACCAGAAAGTCAATCAAAAGCGGCACAGCTGCTCCTCGCGGGAGCT
Organism: Candidatus Faecivicinus sp.; assembly: GCA_051883655.1. Lineage (GTDB taxonomy): Bacteria > Bacillota > Clostridia > Christensenellales > Aristaeellaceae > Faecivicinus. The sequence continues at coordinate 30,471 of JBJEUD010000003.1, forward strand.
CTTGTTCCAGCCGGACACGCGGCGCACCTTGCGCACCACGAGCTGCTTGCCGGAATTGTCGAACGCGGCGATGGCGGCGGCGATCACGGCGATCAGCTCGGCGT
>JBJEUD010000004.1:0-5319 GCA_051883655.1 Candidatus Faecivicinus sp.
CAAAAAGCCCCGCGTTGTGTATCTCTTTTGCATCCATTGGGATGATAGAATGGAATCAGAGCAAAGACGCCAGAAGGTACATACCATATGAAAAGAACCATGGACGAAGTGCGCTATCGCTATGAAAACGGACAGAACAGGCTGACGATGAAAAAAGCGCTCTGGTAAGGAGATAGAAACGTGAATCGTATCAAAACTGCTTGTATCATGGCAGCCATGCTGTTGATTCTCTGCTTTTCAGGCTGCGCAACCCAGCACAGCGCACCCAAAACCGATGAGGCAAAACCGGGTTCTGCCGGCTTTGATGCAGCCTATCCCGCCGAACCGTTGGCGGATGGTCACGCGGAGGAGGGCATCGATCCTGACCTGAACACGGCCATCATTGCCGTGGAGGTAAGCAGCATCACGGAGGACGCGGCGCGGGAGACCTATCCGGACGCGGACTATATCTATGTGAACAGCGCCCCCGATGGATTTCTGGCGGTGCAGAGCGGAAAGGCCGACGCCTTTGCGGTGACAACGGATACCTTCTACAGTTCCACAGCGGCGGGACACACCGGTCTGCGGATTCACAGCGATGGCGTGGTCGGCTCACCCGGAAAGATCGCTGCCGTGGTGAGCCGGGAGACAAGGATTCCCAACGCGCTCCAAAAAATGAATGATTTTCTGGCAGAGCTGGAGGCGGACGGCACGCTGGACGATATGAAACGCCGCTGGATTGTTGAGCAGAATGAGGATGTGCCGGAAATCGCAAAGGCGGAACACCCGGAATACACCATAAAAATCGGAACCACCGGCCTCGCGCAGCCCTACACCTTCTATCAGAACAACGAGCTCACCGGCTTTGACGTCGAGCTGATGCAGCGGTTCGCCCTCTGGTGCAACGCAGAACTGGAAATCAAGTGCTACAACTGGGAGGGCATCATTCCAGCCTGCGCCTCCGGCAAGGTGGACTATATCCTGTCCGGGTTCTTTGCGACAGAAGAGCGGGCGGATGCGGTGGATTTTTCCACCCCCTATCTGGATGTGGAAACCGTCATGGTCATTTCCGACAAAGCTCCGGCAAAGGAGCAGCGTTTTTGGGATGGGCTCGCCAACAGCTTTGAAAAAACCTTCCTTCGGGAAAACCGCTGGCAGTTGATTGTGAACGGTCTGGCGGTGACCCTTGTGATTTCCGTCTGTGCGGCAATACTGGGCACGGTTTTGGGGTTTGGGCTCATGCTCTGGCTGCGCGCAAAGAAAGTCTGGCTCGCCGCAATCGCGAAAGGCTTTTGCAGCCTCATGCAGGGCATTCCGGCTGTGGTGGTTCTGCTGATTTGTTATTTCGTTGTGTTCGGTTCTGTGGATATAGGGCCTGTCCCTGTGGCGATTATCGCATTTGCCTTGCTGTTCGCGGTGTCTGTGGCGGGCATTCTGCAAACGGGAATCGGCGCTGTGGAGAAGGGCCAGTGGGAGGCGGCGACTGCCCTTGGCTTTGGAAAGGCGGAAACCTTCTGCCGGATTGTGATGCCCCAGGCGGTGCGCCATGTACTGCCGCTGTACAAAGGCGAATTCGTTGGCATGATGAAGCTGACCTCCATTGTGGGCTACATCTCCATTCAGGATCTGACAAAGGCGGGAGACATCATCCGAAGCCGCACCTACGAAGCCTTCTTCCCTCTGCTGGCAACGGCAGCCATCTACTTCGTGATGTCGTCTCTGATTACGGCGCTGATTGGCCGCATGGAAGGGAAGCTGGATCCCAAGCGCAGACCCAGAAAGCTGCCGAAGGGTGTTACGAAAGAATCCCCCTCCCACGGGGAAGGACAGGACCTCAAAAATGCGCCTGCTCCGGGGGAGGCGCTCATCACCGTGGAGCACCTGAAGAAGGTGTATCCCAACGCCACACCCCTGAAGGATGTGAATACGGTCATCCGAAGAGGAGACGTGATTACCATTATCGGTCCCTCCGGAACGGGAAAATCCACGCTGATGCGATGCATCAACCGTCTGGAAGCTCCCACCGACGGCAAGGTGACCGTGTTCGGATACGATCTGGGCGACAAAAAGACGGATCTGCGCCAGCTCCGGCGCCGTATGGGCATGGTGTTCCAGAGCTTCAATCTGTTCGGGCATCTGACGGTGATTGAAAATGTCATGCTTGCCCCCAGAGTGCTGAAAAAAGAAACTCCCCAGGCAGCGTATGACAATGCCATGCGGCTGCTTCGGATGGTTGGCATGGCAGAAAAGGCTCTGAATTACCCGGATGAACTGTCCGGCGGACAGAAGCAGCGTGTTGCCATCGCCAGAACCCTTGCCATGAACCCGGAGATCGTCCTCTTCGATGAGCCGACTTCCGCCCTTGACCCCACCAAGGTCGGCGAAGTGCTGTCCGTTATGAAGCGACTGGCCTCTCAGGGGATGACCATGATGATCGTCACCCACGAGATGACGTTCGCCAGAGATGTCTCCACCCGGATCTTCTATATGGATGAGGGCGTGATTTACGAGGAGGGAACTCCTGAGGAGATTTTTGCGCATCCGAAGAAGGACAGAACCCGCGCTTTTGTGAAGCGGCTGAAGGTGCTGTCGCTGTCGGTGGAATCCCCGGATTTCGACTTCATCGCCATGAGCGAGGCGCTCCAGAACTTTGGCGAGAAGAATATGCTGACGCAAAAACGCACAGCCAATATGCGGCGGATTTTTGAGGAAATTCTGACATTGAATCTTGTTCCCAACGGTTCTCCCGCGTTTCCGCTGGAGCTTACCGCCGAATATGCGGAAGAAGCGGACGCGCTGCAGATGCGGCTGCGCTGGACCGGCTGGGAGTATAATCCTTTGACCCAAGGCGACGAGCTTACATTGAAGCTTGGCCGGGCTGCCGTAACAGACAGTCAGTTCACCTACGAAGCCGGTGTGAATCTTCTGGTGGTGACGCTGTAAAGCATCACGCAACATGTGTGAGGATGGAGCGCAGGAACGGAATCTGAGCCATTGAATCCGCCATCGTGCGGAACAGGAGGAAAACATGAATATCGTAAAAGAATTGTCAGGTGCTGTTTTGACTGTTACCGTATCGGGAAGGCTGGACACCATGACCGCCCCTGCTTTGGAGCAGGAATTAACGGCGTCCTATGGCGAAGTGACGGAACTGGTGCTGGATTTTCAGAATCTTCAGTACATTTCATCCGCAGGACTGCGGGTGGTGCTGGGGGCCCATAAGGCGATGAAGGGGAAGCTGGTGGTAAAAAATGTGAACCAGACTGTGATGGAAGTGTTTGATATTACCGGCTTTTCCGATATCCTTACCATTGTATAAGCGCCTTTGGTTAAATCAGAGAGCGGTTGATTGCGATGAATGCGGAGCTGTATCTGGCATGGAAGCAGTAACAAAACCGAAACATAGACAATAGGGGGGAACAGCATGGGCTACATCAGGCAGATAGAGCGGAAAGAAATGCTGCGCTGCGCCCTGTGTGGGGACGCACCCTGCACAAAGGCCTGCGGTAGGATAGACTGCGCAGCGATGCTTCGCAGCATCTGGTTTGACAATGAGGATGGAGCGGCGGAAAAGCTGCCGAAGGTTTTGCCTTGCGAAGATTGCGGCGCGCCCTGTGAACAGGCCTGCATTCGTCATGGGGAGGTCGCCATTCGGGCGCTGATGCGGAAGCTTCACGACATTCCATCGGAGGAGCGATACCATGATCCGGGTCAGATCGGCAAGCTCCGCACAAATATCTGTGGAATCCCCTTGGAAAATCCCTTCCTTCTGTCCTCTTCCGTTGTCGCGAGCACCTATGAGATGTGTGCCCGGGCCTTTGACATGGGTTGGGCGGGAGCAGCCTTCAAGACCATCAGCTTTTTGGACATTCACGAAGCTTCCCCCCGCTTCGCCGCAATCAAAGGGGACAATGGCGGGATGATCGGCTTCAAAAATATTGAGCAGCTTTCCGACCATGCGCCTGCGGAGAATATGGAGATTTTCGCGAAGCTGAAGGAGAACTACCCCAACAAATTTCTGCTGGTCTCCATTATGGGCAGAAACGAAGCAGAGTGGGCGGCGCTGGCAGCCATGGCGCAGGTGTCCGGGGCGGATGCACTGGAACTTAACTTCTCCTGCCCGAACATGACCGAGGACGGAACCGGCTCTGATGTCGGGCAGATCCCGGAACTGGTGGAAAAGTACACAGCGGCGGTTCGGGGCGCCTGTACCCTCCCGATTCTTGCCAAGCTGACGCCGAATGTGGCACAGATGTCGGATGCGGGGTTGGCGGCAAAGCGGGGCGGCGCGGATGGCCTGGCTGCCATCAATACCATAAAGAGTATCGTAGGGGTCAATCCCCATACTTATGTCTCCGCACCGGCAGTACGGGGCGCTTCTTCCGTAGGCGGCTATTCCGGCGCGGCGGTGAAGCCCATTGCCCTCCGCTTTATCGCGGAGCTGGCGGAAAATCCCGCTTTACAGGGAATGCACATCAGCGGCATGGGCGGCGTAGAGACGTGGAAGGATGCTTTGGAATTCCTGCTGCTGGGTGCGGGCAGCATTCAGGTCACTACCGCAGTCATGCAGTACGGCTACAGAATCATTGACGATCTTCTGGACGGCCTGCTGGGATATCTCAACGAGAAGGGCCTGCGAAGTGTTGAGGAGCTGGTGGGACTGGGTCTGGATTCGGTAAAAGATACACAGGAGCTGGAGCGGGACACCATCGTGTATCCCAAGTTCCTGCGGAGCAAATGCATCGGCTGCGGCCGCTGTTTGATTTCCTGTCGGGATGGAGGCCATCAGGCAATCCACTTTGGGGAAGGCAGAAAGCCCGTCCTTAACCCCAGAAATTGCGTGGGGTGCCATCTGTGCGTTCTGGTCTGCCCGGAGCAAGCCATTGTGCCGGGCAGAACACGAGTTTCACGCAAGGAGAGTGTTTGACGTGTCTTTCATTTGCTAACTCCGAAGATCAAGCAACAGAAGGGTAGAATGCATTAGGGATACGATTCTGAGCAAATCTTCCCGCGTACACAGTTTGCCGATATGGTGCAGAAGAGTTTCAAACAGAGCGTATTCCGTAGGCGTCAGCTTAAGCGATTTGCCCGATCTTGAAACAGCCTTGTGGAAGGTGTCTATGGTCAGATCTTTGTAGAACCATATATTGGAGCTGCCTTTTTCGGCCCCCTGTATATTATTGGGTTCCATAATCCTCCTTTGGACGATGGCGTTCCGTATTTTGTTCATGGAGGACATTGGAAAGCCAAAGAGCGCAGCATAGTCTTTTGTAAAGAGATACACGAACCGGTGGATTACTGCACAGGCCGGGGCGGGCGCGTCATGGCATAGTGCATCAC
>JBJEUD010000005.1:0-5294 GCA_051883655.1 Candidatus Faecivicinus sp.
TCATCTCGGACAGCGACGGGTCATGGCCGTGGACGATGATGTTGACCATGTCCTTCTCCATGACGCCGATGTTGGCGGTGGTGTCCACGGGCTTGGGGGTGCCGAACAGCACGTCGGACAGCTCAGTGCCCATCATGGATCCGCCCCAGCCATCGGACAGACCGGCGCGCAGGGACTGGCGAACCAGCGCTTCGGGCAGAGAGGAGCAGCCCATGTGGGTCATGTGCATGGACTGGGAGACCTCGCGGTCGATGGCGCGGGGCTCGATGCCCTCGCGGTGCCAGATCTCCTGACGGGATTCGGGCGCGCGCTTCAGGAAGCGCTGGGTGCCGAAGGGCTTGCCGTACTCCATCAGACCGACCTCTGCAACCTCGCGGGAGATGTCGTAGATGTCGCGGCCCTCGGTCTCGATATCCCATTCCTTGGCGATGCGGATCAGCTTCTCGGGATCCTTGACCTGATAGTTGCCGCCTTCCTTGGCCAGATACAGGGTATGGGCGATGTTGCGGCCGTGGTCAGAGTGGGTCGCAGCGCCGCCGGCGGTGAAGCGCAGGTAGTTGCGGGCGACGATGCCGTCCCGGTCGCATCCGCAGATGCCGCGGGGAGACTTGGGGGTGATGCGGCAGGGGCCCATGGTGCAGATGCGGCAGCAGATGCCTTCCTCGCCGAACTTGCAGTGCGGGGTCTGGTTCTTGACGCGCTGCTGCCACGTGTCGGCACCGACCTTCTTCGCGGTTTCCAGCAAAGTGTCGGTGGCGGCTTCCATCTGCTCAATTGTGATGAAGGTGGTATTCATATCGCTCAATGTTACTTCCTCCCAAAGCTTATTTGGTGAAACAATGACGTGCGGCCCGTGGTGAAACAGGTTTATATCGTCGGAGCGGCGATTGCGGACCAAATGAAGGCACACAAACAACCCCGACAGGGCGAAACGCCTCCACGGATAGGTGATATCAGCCCTTGGGATACTATTATTTTATCAAACAAGTGTCATAAAGTCAATGGCTGAATCCCCCCGGGAGGCATTTCCAGAGTTGCAGTTTCAAACTTTTTTTGTAAAGAATTGACGCAATTCCATGTATTTTCGTAGGAATTTGCCGCCAAATTCCAGAATGGAATTAACGTTATTCTTGAGAATTTGCATTTACAAACGGCGCGAAAATGTGTATAATAATAGCACCGCATAAATTTGGAGGTTGGACAATGAAGAAGCTGGTTGTTAAGAAGGATGTGCCGTGCATGGCTTGCCTGAGCTGTGTGCGCGCATGTTCCGAGGCATTTTATAAGGTGTTCGATCAGGACAAGTCCTGCATTCAGATCGTCGACAAGAATGGCGCCGTAAAGGTGAATACCTGCGTTCAGTGCGGCAAGTGCATGCGCACCTGCAAGCACGGCGCAATCAGCCAGAACCCCAAGACCGGCGTGTACATGATCAACAAGAAGCTGTGCACCGGCTGCGGCGAGTGCGTTGCCGCCTGCCCCATGAAGGTCATGACCCTGGGCGACGTTGCCACCAAGTGCATCGCCTGCGGCATCTGCGCGAAGGTCTGCCCGATGGAGATCCTGTCCGTTGAGGAGAAGTAAACTTTTCCGCCGAAAACCCGGTTCGTGCTTCGAACCGGGTTTTTCTGTGTATCTATACAGCAAAGAGACCGGAGGATGATGATTGCAATGGAAGGTTTGAAGGAAATCCGCGAGCGGATGGCGGAAATCGGCTATATTGCCGATGATACCCTGGCGGTGACGCTGCTGATCGCGCTGAAACTGGGGCGCCCCTTGCTGATCGAGGGCGCGGCGGGCGTCGGCAAGACGGAGGTGGCAAAGGTGGCCGCCAGTGCGCTGGGGCGCGAACTGGTGCGCATGCAGTGCTATGAGGGCCTGGACGAGTCCAAGGCGCTCTATGAATGGAATTATCAGAAGCAGCTGCTGAGCATTCAGATGGGCGCGCAGGGCATGTCGGATCTGTTCGGCGAGGACTATCTGCTGGAGCGTCCGCTGCTGAAATCCATTCGGAGTGAATCGCCGGTGGTGCTGCTGATCGACGAGATCGACAAGGCCGACGCGGAGTTCGAGGCATTTCTGCTGGAGCTGCTGTCGGAGATGCAGGTGACGATTCCGGAGTACGGGACGATCCGCGCAAAGTCAACGCCCTTCATCGTGCTGACCAGCAACCACACGCGCCCGCTGTCCGAGGCGCTCAGGAGGCGATGCGCATATTTGTACATCGAATATCCGGACGTGGAGAAGGAGGTGCGCATCCTGCGCTCTAGGCTCCCCGGACTGGACGAGGTTCTGGCGAAGCAGGTCGCGCGCGCAGCGGGCTATCTGCGCGCCAGCGAGAAGGTGCTCAAGAAGCCGTCCATCGCCGAGAGCATCGACTGGGCCAGCGCGCTGATGGCGCTGGGCGTCGGCGAGCTGGATGACGAGACCTGCGCGCAGACGATCGGCTTCGCCCTGAAGAACAACGAGGATATCAAGGAGATCATGGCAGATGACGAGTTCATCAGATGTCTTGTACAGTAAGCTCACGCAATTCGCCGGATTTCTGCGCAAGCAGGGCATGCGCGTCGGGCTGGGAGAGCTTCAGGATGCTGTGCGGGCGCTGAATCTGACGGGCTTTGAAGACCGGGAGACGGTGAAAGCCGTGCTGCGCGCGCTCTGTGCGAAGAGCGCGCGTGAGCAGTCCGCGTTTGACCAGTGCTTCGACAGCTTCTTTGTCTCCGAGGAGGAGTTTCAGAAAAACCTCGAAGCGGAGCGGGAGGCCGAGCGCATCTACGAGGATCAGCGGCGTCAGGCGGAGGAGGCGCTGCAGTTCAACGGCAAGCCCATCGACCTGCGCGACGACCTGAAGGACGTCTATGCGCGCATGCCCCAGGAGGAGCGCGACAAGCTGCAGCGGGTGATGGACAAATATTCGGAAAATCTGAAGCGGTCGCCGAATCTGTACGAGGGGTTTATCCGGTCGGTGTTCATGCGCAGCCTGATGGAGCAGCAGCTCCTGATGGAGGATGCCGCGGAGGGCTCGCAGGGCGCGGCCAGCGACGCCGATCTGCTCTATCGGGACATCTCGAATTTCCGCGACGAGGAGATCCCCCGCGCCTATCAGCTGATCGATCAGGTCACGCGGCGCATCAACGGCGAGGTGACGGCCCGAAAGCGCGCCGCAGGGCGATCCAATGTGCTGGACTTCAAGAAGACCATCCGTGCGGGGCTGTCCACCGGAGGATCCCTGAGCAAGCTGAACTACAAGAAGAAGCACAGGAGAAAAAAGCGCATTGTGATGCTGTGCGACGTGTCCGGTTCGATGCTGCAGTTTTCGGAGTTTGCGCTGCGGTTCATCAAGTCCATGTCGGACGTCTCCGACCACTCCGAAGTATTTCTGTTTTCGGAGCAGGTGATGAAGGTCAGTCCCTTCGCGCTGGAGAACATGAATGCTTTCGGGCACTATGTCCGCCATTCCGGCGTGTGGGGGCGCGGAACGAACATCGGCCGCGCTCTGGAATTCATCAGCGCGGTTCAGCCGAGCGTGCTCGGGCCGTCGACGGTACTTCTGATTCTGAGCGATGCAAAGACGGTGGATCTGAGCCGTGCCGAGGGCGCGCTGATGCGCGCGGCCAAACAGGCGGGATCCGTCGTTTGGATGAATCCCATTCCGGAAGCCAAGTGGCCCTATCTGCGCGGTGTGACGGCGCTGAAGCGGCACTGCAGCATGGTTCCCTGCAGCACGCTCAATGATCTCGCGCGCGCCTGCGCCAGATTGGTATAGAAGGTTGCCTTCGCTGGAAAAATGTAGTATAATCCTGAATACAATATGGAGCAAAGGATTACAGCGAAAATGGCCAAGATGTCTCAGGAGACCAGGAAAAAGCTGGTTGGTATCGCGATTCTTGCATTGTTCATTATTGGAAGTGCGGTTGTTTATGTGCGCGTTGGAAGACCGTTGACGGAGCATGTCAAGGATACGGAGCGGCTGCGAGCCTGGGTGGCGCAATACGGCTGGAGGAGCCGGATCATCTACATGGCGGTGATGTGCCTGCAGGTGCTCGTCGCAGTGATCCCCGGAGAACCGCTGGAGCTGGCGGCGGGCTATGTGTTCGGAGCGCTGGAGGGCACACTCCTCTGTCTCGGCGGCATTGCGCTGGGAAGCATGATCGTGTTCGGGCTGGTGCGCGCCTTTGGAATCAGGCTGGTGGAGGTGTTCTTTTCCCGGGAGAAGATCGATTCACTGCGCATCATGAAGAACCCGAGGCGACTGTTCCTGGTGACTGCAGCGCTGATGATTCTGCCGGGTACGCCGAAGGATCTGCTGACCTATTGCGCCGGCCTGACGAAGATCTCCTTCGGAACATGGCTGCTGATCTGTACGGTGGGGAGAATCCCATCGGTGATCACATCGACGCTGGGCGGGCATGCGGTGGCGGAGGGCGATTATGTCAAGGCGATCGTCATCTTTGTGGTCACGGCGCTGCTCTGCGGTGCGGGACTGTATATTTTTTCGAGAATGAAGTCGGATAAAATTGAAAAGAAGGAAAAGTAAAGCGAACTGCCGCATCGATCGGGATCGATACGGCAGTTTTTGGATCATGCCTTGGATTCGCAGTAGATGCAGCGATAGACGCCCTTTTTGCGGTCGGTGAGCTTGAAGATGTGGGTCAGCTCCTGCTCGATCGTGGTGATGCAGCGCGGGTTCTTGCACTCGATCACGCCCACGAGCTGTTCGGGCAGCTGCAGATGGCGCTTTTCCACGTTGGCGCCGTCGCGGATGATGTTCACCGTGCAGTCCGGGGCGAGGTAGCCCAACACGTCCCAGTTCAGGTCGATGATCTCGTCGATCTTGATGATATCCTTGCGGCCGAGCTTCTCGCTGGTGACATTTTTCAGAATGGCCACGGAGCATTCCACGGTGTCCAGGTTCAGATAGCGGTAAAGCGCCATGGACTTGCCCGCAGGAATATGATCGATGACAATGCCGTTTTTGATGGAATCAATCGTCATTCAGGCCACCTCCAGAAGCTTGAGAATCAGCGCCATGCGGATGTACTTGCCATTGAGCGCCTGGCGGAAATAGCATGCGCGGGGGTCGTCGTCCACGCTGACGGCGATTTCGTTCACGCGGGGCAGGGGATGCAGGATGGAAAGATCGCTCTTCGCCGTGCGCAGCTTTTCAGGCGTCAGAATGTAGCTGTTTTTCAGCCGGAGATATTCCTCCTCGTTGAAGAAGCGCTCTCGCTGCACGCGAGTCATGTACAGGATGTCCAGCTCGGGCATCACGGACTCCAGATCCGTGGTCTGCA
>JBJEUD010000006.1:0-30153 GCA_051883655.1 Candidatus Faecivicinus sp.
CGTCGTTCAGATCGGCAGTGGCGGCCTCATAGGCCAGATTGACCGGGTGCTTCAGCGGAAGATTCCAGATGGGGAAGGTTTCGAACTTCGCATAGCCGGCCTGAATGCCGCGCTTGTGCTCGTGATAGAGCTGAGAGAGGCAGACGGCCATCTTGCCGCTGCCGGGGCCCGGCGCGGTGACCACCACCAGAGAGCGGGTGGTCTCGATGTAGTCGTTTCTGCCGTAGCCTTCGTCGCTGACGATGGTCTGGATGTCGGAGGGATAGTTGGGAATGCGATAGAGCCGGTAGACCTTCAGGCCCAGCGCCTTCATGCGCTTTTCAAACAGCTCTGCCGAGGGCTGGCCGGTGTACTGGGTCAGCGCGATGCTGCCCACATACAGTCCGAACTCCCGGAAGATGTCTGCCAGGCGGATGACGTCATTGTCGTAGGTGATGCCCAGATCGGCGCGGCGCTTGTTCTTTTCGATGTCGTTGGCATTGATGGCGATGACGATTTCCGCCTGATCCTTCAGCTGAAGCAGCATGCGGATTTTGTTGTCCGGCGCGAAGCCGGGCAGCACGCGGGAGGCGTGGTAGTCATCGAAAAGCTTGCCGCCGAACTCCAGATAGAGCTTGCCGCCGAACTGCTGAATGCGCTCGCGGATGTGTTCGGACTGCAGGCGGATGTATTTCTGGCTGTCAAAACCGGGCTTTCTCATGTGTACTCCTCCGATTCTAAACGATTATAAACAGGAAAATGGACACCTTTTGCAGGTGCCCATTCAATGTGCCCTATTCAGTATATCAAAATGTGGCTTGGATTGCAACCGTTGGGCGGATTAAATTTGATTACGACTCCGCTTCCACGAACACTGCGCCGTATACGCCGGGGCCGGCGTGGGTGGCCAGCGTGGGACCGATCTCGATCAGATCCGCTTCGGATGCGCCGGGGAAGGACTGCATCAGCGTGCGGCAGTTGTCGGCGCAGTAGGAATAGATGAAGCGCATGGGGAAGGCGGGATCGAGCTTCAGGCTGCCGATCAGCTCTGTGAGCGTCTTCATTGCCTTCTTTGCGCCCATGCATTTTGCGCAGACCTCCAGGCGCCCGTCCTTCAGCATCAGGAGCGGGCGGATGCCTGCCAGCGTTCCCACACCGGCTTCCACGCGGGAGAGCCGACCGCCGCGATAGAGATACTTCAGCGTGTCCAGGCCCAGAAAGGCGCGCACCCGCGTCTTGATGGACTCCAGCCGCTTGACGATGGCCTTTGCAGCGGCGCCCTCGGCGCGCATGCACCGCGCCTCATCCACGAGATACTGAATGCCCGCAGTGGCGCAGCGGCTGTCCACGACGTAGATGCGGTCGTAGCCGCAGAGAGCCTTTGCGGTTTCTGCAGACTGGGTTGTGCCGCTCAGCGCGCCGGAGATCAGGATGGCGATCACGTCGTCGCCGTCGGCTTTGGCGCGCTCAAAGACCGACTGAAAGTCGTGCGGCGTGGGCTGCGAGGTCTTGGGAACGACTGTATCGGACAGCAGCATATCGTAGAAATCCGCGTGAGTCAGATCGATTCCGTCTGCGTAGGACTGTTCGCCGACGTTGATGGTCATCGAAACCATGTCCACGCCCAGTTTCCGGGCGGCGGAATAATCGTAATCCGAGGAAGTATCCGTAACGATGCGTATGGCCATAGATTCCTCCTGAAGGCTCCCGGAGAGCGAGGGTTGAGAAGTCCCGCCTGCACGGCTTGCGCTTTCCGGGAGAATATGGGTGCCGAATGGTTTCAAAAATGAACAATTCGGCACATGGGAGTATTATAGGTGATTTGGTTCAGTTTGTCAACTATAATTTATGGGGGACAGGCATGGAAGCTATGGCGCTCGGACGGGAGTCTTTTTTCGCGTATTTTCGCATAAAAGCTGCGGCTCGGGAATATATTCATTGTGGAAGCTGAATGAAAGGGTCTGAAATTCATGGAGAAAATTCGCGTGATGCTTGCGGATGACAATCAGAGCATTCTCCGCCTTTTGACGGATTTTTTTGAGCGGAAGCCGGACATCGAGCTGGTGGCGTCCGTGTCGGATGGCGCGGCGATCGTCGATGCAGTGCGCGAGTACGCGCCGGATGTTCTGGTGATGGATATCATCATGCCGCGGAAGGATGGCTTTATGGCGCTGGAGGAGCTGAACCATATGGATGCGGCCGTTCGGCCGAAGGTGATTGTGCTCACCGGCTTGTCCCGGGATGACTTTATCATGCGCGCCATTCGCCTCGGCGCGAGCTATTATATGGTCAAGCCCTTCGACATGCATGTGCTTTACAGCCGCATTCTGGAAACCGCGCAGGAGGGGGAGACGGTTGTCGACATCGCGCCTGCGGAGGCGCCGTCCGGCATGGAGTCCATCGACGAACAGATAACCAATCTCTTCCTGACCATCGGCATTCCGGCGCACATCAAGGGATATCAGTACCTGCGCGAGGCGGTGCGGATGGTGCTGGAGAATCACGAGGTCATCAATCGGATCACCAAGGAGCTGTATCCCGGCATTGCAAAGAAGTTCGATACGAGCGCCAGCAAGGTCGAACGCGCCATGCGGCACGCCATCGAGGTCGCCTGGACCCGCGGGCGGCTGGACACGGTCAACCAGATGTACGGCTACAAGGTCTTTGCCAAGGAGGACAAGCCCACAAATGGGGAGTTCATTTCCTGCGTGGCGGAGAAGATTCAGGTGGCGAAAAGCGCGTGAGCACCGCGCAGCGGTGGACGGGGAAGACCGTTGATTGCCCAGGATGAAGGGCATGCAATGCGGAAGGCGCGGAGCTGACGGCGATTTCATCGCGATTGTTTCAGCGCTCGTTCGGAAGCTATATGGGAACAGAGAACCTCCATTCGGATTTTGTTCAGAAATCTGAATGGAGGTTTTGGCATGCTCGGAATTGAGAAGCGGTAGTTCAGCGCATCATCATGCGCAGAGCGTGGAACCCCGCGTGAGGGGCTTTGGCGCTGTCCAGCATGGTGCTCCAGGACATGTCGCCGCCGATGGGCATGTGCCAGGCGTCCAGATGCAGCGTGATTTCGTCGCAGCGGGGAACCTCATGGGTGTGCATGGCACTCTTGAGGTCGTCTACGGTGCAGCGGCGGGCATCGAAGTGGAACGGCTTGGCGGCGGAGAAGCACAGAGTGCGGCCGTTCCCTGACATTTCCAGCGCCACAACCCCTTCGCGGCCGCCGTTTTCCGAGGGCGGAGCGTAGTCGTACCCCAGGCCATCGACGGAGGAAGAATATCTGCCGAACCTGGGCGCGAGCATCCGGTCGGAGTAGTTTTCCATGGGGCCGTAGCCGGTGTAGGAGACGCTGTCCAGGCACCCGGGGACGGTGAATTCTACGCCCAGACGGGGCAGCCGCAGCCCTTCGCCCGCCTGACCGTCCAGCGCGCAGGCGACCGAGCCGTCGCCGTATACGGTCCAGCAGATCCTGCCGCGAAGCAGAGGACCGCTGAACGCGGTCTGGATCGCGACGCTGTCCCTGCCGGTGAGAATTTCGGGTTTCTCGCAGGTGATGATCAGGGCGCGGGCTTCGTCCATGGCCTGGCGCCAGCCCCAGCCCGGCTCGGCGTCCAGACCGGAATAGGGGCGATCTGTGGAGAGCCTGCTGGCCAGTATTTTTGGAACGCCGCCGACGGTGTACTCGCGCAGCATGCCGGTGGCCTTGCTGATGCTCACGCAGAAGCCTTCTCCGGATGCGGTGACGGCGTCCTCGGTCTCCTGAACCGCGGGTGCGGCGGCGGATACGGGCCTGGCGGCGGAACGGACTTCGTCGCGATATTTGAACTGCCGTTGGGCAACGGTTTCTCCGGTGGCCCTGCGAATTACGACAAATTCGAGGTACAGGGCCTTGCCGTTCACATAGGGGGCCAGGGTTTCCGCGAGCTCGAGCGCAGTCTGTTCGCCGGGCCTGAGCGTGGGCACAGCCAGCTCTGTGCGGTCGATTTCCGCGCCGTCTTCATTCTGAATGGCCAGGATGACGCGGTAATGGTCGCTGGTTTCTGAGAGCGAATGATTGATCACGCTGAACACGCCGTCGCCCTCCATGACAGCCCAGGCGCTGTCGAAGATGGCATGATCGATGAGCAGCGGCGCATAGGCCTCCTTTACCTCATAGGCGACGGGCTTCCAGCTCAAATCGGCGCGCACGACGCCGTTGTTGGTCATGTAAACAGGCTCGATGGGCTCGGTGAAGCGCTCGCCGAAGTCGCCGCCGTGGGCAAAATACGCCTCACCCGAAGCGGTCTTGCCGAGCAGCGCCTTGTCCTGCCAATCCCAGATGAAGCCGCCCTGGAAGCGCTCATAGCGGCGCATGAATTCGATAAATTTGCGCATTCCGCCGCCGGAGTTGCGGATCTGATACAGGTATTCCACCAGGATCACGGGGCGGTTGTCCCGGGGATCGGTGAGCATGGCCATGATCTGCTTCTCGCCGGCGTACATCTGACCGCGGATGTCCGAGATATTGGCGCCGGGATTGCCCGCCTCGTACTGGCAGATGCGGGTTCTGTCGTACTCCTTGATGAGGCCGTACATGGCGGCGTGATTGGGGCCGAAGCCGCTTTCATTTCCCAGGGACCAGCCGTAGATGCAGGCGTGATTTTTGTGCTGCATGACCATGCGCATGGCGCGCTCGACATAAGCCATGGCGGCCTGGGGAGTATGGGAGATTTCGCCCATCACGCCATGGGTTTCAAGGTTGCATTCGCACAGCACCAGCAGCCCCAGCTCGTCGCACAGATCGTACCAGAGCTCGCTGTCGGGGTAGTGGCAGGTGCGCACAGCGTTGATGTTCATGCGCTTCATGCTGCGAATCTCTTCGATCATATGCTCGCGGGATACGGTGCGGCCCGTCTTCCAGGCGAAATCATGGCGGTTGACGCCGAAGATGAGGGCGCGCTGGCCGTTGATGAGCAGAATGCCGTCTTCAATTTCTACGCGCTTGAAGCCGACGCGAATGCGCTCCGAATCCAGCGCCTTGTCTGCGTCGAGAAGCTCGAACTCCGCGGTGTAGAGAACCGGCTTTTCCGGGGACCACCGCTCCACGTGGTCCAGCGCAATTCTGATTCGGGCGGTGCTGGCGGTGGGCGCGCCGTACTGGCTGTACTCGGCGCGGGCCGCCACAGGGGCGGTGGCTTCGCCCACGACATTGCCTGAGGCATCCTTCAGCACGGCGCGGACCTTCCAGGTTCCGAAGCCGCTGACCCGGGAGACCTTCACGTCGGCGATCAGCTCGCCGCGATCGGTCCAGCGGTCCGGAGTGGCCTCGATGCGCACATCCTCAATGCGCTTTGCGGGCTCGATCAGCAGCGTCACCGGCCGGAAGATGCCGTTGAGATACCAATAGTCCTGGTCCTCCAGATAGCTGGAGGTGGCGTATGTAAAGACGCGCAGGGCAATGAGGTTCTCGCCGGCGGTCAGGTAGTCCGAGACGTCGAATTCGCTGGCGAGCTTGCTGTCCTCGGCGTAGCCGGCGAACTGTCCGTTGACATACAATTCGTATGCGGTTTCCACGCCCTCGAAGCGCAATACATATCGGACATCCTCGGAGATGGCGTCCAGGGTGAAGTGCCTGCGGTAGCAGCCGGTGGGATTGTCCGCGGGAACGCGCCAGGGAACGGGCAGGCCGTCGATGCCGTTTTCGCCGTCGAGGGGCCAGGGATAGGCATAGTTGGTGTAGATGGGCTCGCCGAACTGCTGGGTTTCCCAGTTCCCGGGGACCTGGATGGGCGCATAGGACGCTTCATCCGCCGCCGCAAGATAGAAGTCGCCGGCGTCCTCCGGCCGCGCAAAGAGGCGGAACTTCCATTCGCCGTTCAGGCTGATGGAAGGACAGCCGGTTCTGCGCCAGCGCGCGGGGAGACGGTCGACGGAGGTAACGGCAGGGTCAAGATAATAGGGTTTCATCGATCAAAACACCTCTTTGAACGGTATTTCATTACGAGCGTGAATGGGCAGGGGTCGAAGCCGTGCAATTCCCTAAACAAAGTCGAAGAACAGCTGGACGGCGGGATTTTTGCTGTCCTTCAGGCACATCAGCTTGTAGCTGATCATCCGCCGGCTGGGAAGCTCGAAGCGCGCCAGACCGGCGCCCTGGGCATCCACGATGAAGCCGGGCACCATGGCCACGCCGTGGCGGGCGCGGACCAGCATCAGCTGCGCGTCCAGGGAATTGGTCTGGCTGATGTTCGCGGGAACGAAGCCGAACTCGTCCTGAAACAGCGTGCGGAGCATCAGAAGCGAGGAGGGGCCGGTGTTTTCGCAGGTGGTGATGATGCACTCCTTCGTGAGCATGGAGCGCACATCTCCGGCGTGATGCTCGGCAATCTCCGGTGCGGCGACGATGTAGTTCGGCGATGTAAACAGCGTGCGGGACTGCAGGCCGAGCCGACTGAACGCATCTTCGCACAGCGCGTCGCCGATGATGAGGTTCAGCTCGCCCAGGCGCAGCTTCTCCGTCAGTTCGCTGTAGGGATACTGCATGATATCCACCTTGATCTCCGGGTGGCTGTTCAGGAAGTCCGAGAAAAAGCCCTCCGTGGAGCAGTATTCGTAGACACCGACGCCCACCTTCAGACTGCCCGTATAGCCCAGCGAGATGGCCTTCACCTGCACCAGCGTTTCGTCGTACTGCTGGAGCATTCGCGTCACGTGGGCGTAGTAGTATTTGCCCGCCTCCGTCAGATCCACGGTGCGCTGACTTCGGTCGAACAGCCGCACGCCCAGGCGCTCCTCCAGCGAGGAGATGTATTGGCTGATCGCGGTCTGGGAGACGTTGTAATGGGCCGCTGTCTGCGTGAAGCTTAGGCACTCCGCCAGGGTGACGAAGTAGTGTATTTTGCGATTGATCATATTGCAATCCTTTCCTGTTTCCCCTTTGCTTCTATTTTCTGATACCCGGTTTGAAATGTCAATACCCAAAAAGAATGTTAACTTGAAACTTTTTATTGCGATAAGTCTTGCATTATAAATAAAATGTGATAAAATAATGGTTACGTGGATGGTCGTCATCCGAAGAGAAGTGTTTATCGGAGAGGAAACTATGAGAAATGTCTATGATTGGCCCTACGCAAATGAATTCGGCGTGCGCGAGTTCGTGGAGAGCGACCTGGTGGTGCTGGGCGGAGGCCTGGCGGGGTGCTTTGCCGCCATCGCCGCTGCGCGCAAGGGCCTGAAGGTCGCGCTGGTGGAGAAGGGCGCGACGGAGCGCAGCGGCTCTGCCGGCAGCGGCTTCGACCATTGGGAGTCCGCCTGTTCGAATCCGTGCTCGAGGGTGACGCCGAAGGAAATCGCCGAGGCCTATATCGAGGAACAGGACGAGTACTCCAATGGCATCGCCCACTATATCGAGTGCCGCGAGGGCTATGATCGCCTGCTCGATCTGGAGGATTTCGGCGGCAAGGTGCGCGACACCGAGGGCGAATTCAAGGGCGCGGAGTTTCGGGATGATGCCACCGGCCTGATGTTTGCCTATGATTATACGAATAAATTCACGCTGCGCGTGTGGGGATCCACCTTCAAGCCTGCGCTCTTCAAGGAGCTCAAGCGGCTGGGCGTGCAGATCTACGACCGCACCGAGGCCACCGCATTGCTGACCGCCGTCGTGGATGGAAAAAAGCGGGGCATTGGCGCGATCGGCATGAACGTGCGCACCGGAAAGCTGATGGTCTTTCAGGCGAAGGCCACGGTGCTGGCGATGTCCCGACCCGCGCGCGTGTGGCTGTTCAATCCCGATCTGGTGGGACTGTGCGAGTTTAGGCCGACGCAGTCCATCGGCAGCGGTCACGCCATGGGCTGGCGCGCCGGCGTGGAGTTTACGATGATGGAGAAGTCCGTGCGCGGCGAGTTTTCGGCGGCAGGCCGGAGCTTTCCGCCCTACGGCACGGGCAACAACCACAATACCTGGTATGCGGCCACGATGGTGGACGCCCGGGGCGTGGAGATTCCCTATGTGGACCGCGACGGGCGCGAGCTGAAGACCGTCTCCGAGCGCTATCGCCCTGCGCCGGGCCAGAAGTTTTTCCTGAAGGGCGGCGTCATCGACGAGGCCAAGTACGAGTACCGCGGCCCGGAGACGCTGGATTTCGACGAACTGATGAAGCGCGGCTACAAGCTGCCGTTTTATGCCGACCTCTCCCGCATGCCTGAGATGGAGCGCAAGGTGATCTGGGGGGTCATGGTTGGCGAAGAGGGAAAGACCAAGATCCCGATCCTTCAGAACTACACGGAGCGCGGCTTTGATCCCGAAAAGCACATGCTGCAGAGCTACGGCACCGGCTGGCAGTCCGCGTCCTTCCTGGGGCAGGAGCGCCAGCTCTTCGGCGCGCCGGGCGGCATTATGCACGATTGGGACCTGAAGACCAACATCGACGGCATCTATGCAGCCGGCGACCAGCTGTTTGCCTCCGACTGCTGCGGCTTTGCCTGCGCCACGGGCTATTATGCGGGCCGAAAGGCGGCGGATTGGGCCCGGAGCGTGGAGCTGACCCAGCCGGATGCGGCCGAAATCGACCGGGAGGAGGCGCGGCTGTACGCGCCGATGCACGTGGAGGACGGCATGGACTGGCGCGAGCTGAACATGGCGATCAGCAAGTGCATGCAGAACTACTGCGGTGCGGTGAAGTGTGAGGACCTGCTTCGGGAAGGGCTCGACCTCCTCGCCAGCTATGAGCGCGAGGCTGTGCCTCAGCTGTCCTGTTCGAATCCCCATGATCTGATGCGCACCCACGAGGTTCTGGACATCCTGGAGGTGGCCAAGCTGATCCTGAACGCCTGCCTGCTGCGCAAATCCTCGTCCGCGCCGCTGTGCTTTGAGCGCAGCGATTATCCGGAGATGGATCCCCGGGAGGATCGGAAGTTCATTACCATACGCCAGGAGAACGGCAGGATCATTCGCGGAGAGGTACCGCATCGCTACTTCGGCGATATCGAGGAAGAATATGTCAAGCGGAACGGGGACTACATCGAGGACCGGGCCGCCCGATATGGAAACAGGTGAGATTATGATTGAAAACGGGAAGCTGACGGCGGTGAAGGTGCCGTCCAGCGCGCGCCCCATCCGCTTTGATGCGGATCGCTGCGTGGGCTGCAACCGCTGTGCCAACATCTGTCAGGTGGATATCTTCATTCCCAATCCGGAGAAGGGCAAGCCGCCCATCGTACTGTATCCCGGCGAGTGCTATTACTGCGGCAGCTGCGTCATGGTCTGCCCGAGGGAGGGCGCGATTTCGCTGTCCCATCCGCTGATGAACCAGGCGAAGTTCGTCCCTGTAAAGCCTCCGGAGGATGATGCGCCATGCTGAAGTATATCGTAAAGCGCGTCGGTATCGGTGCAATCACCTTGCTCGCGCTGATCGTGGTGACCTTTCTGCTGGTCAGACTGATGCCGGGCAATCCCTTTGACGTCGCCAACCTGACGCCCTCCAATCAGGAGGAGATGATGCGCCACTACGGCCTGGACAAGCCGCTTCCAGAGCAGCTGGTGCAGTACATCCGGAATCTGCTGCACGGCGATTTCGGCATTTCGTACAAGAAGTCCGGAACGACAGTCAGCGAGCTGATTCTGCAGGAGGCACCCGCCACAATGCGCATCGGCGGCATCGCGTTCCTGGTGGCGCTGGCGGCGGGCACGGCCATCGGCATCTGGATGGCGGTCACGGGCCGCGAATTCGTGAGCGGCGCGATTCTGACCATTTCAACGCTGGGCATCAGCATGCCCAACTACGTGCTGGCGCTGATTCTGATGCTGGTGTTCGGCGTGAAGTTTCAGTGGTTCCCGGTGCTGGGACTGAGCACCCCCGCGCACTATGTGCTGCCGGTGGTTACGCTGGCAGTGTATCCCATCGCCCAGATTTCCCGGCTGGTGAAGTCCAGCTATTCCGAGGCGATGCAGCAGGATTACGTGGTGATGGCGAAGGCCAAGGGCATCAGGTCCTGGCGCATCACGGTGATTCACGTGCTGAAGAACGCCATGATTCCGGTGATCACCACCGCAGGCCCGATGATCGCGTTTCTGCTGACGGGCAGCTTCGTGGTGGAGACGATCTTCACCATTCCGGGCATTGGCCGCGAATTCGTCACAGCGGTCTCCAATCGCGATTATACCGTGGTCATGGGACTGACGATCTTCATCGGCGCGCTGATCATCCTCTGCAACCTGGCGGCGGATCTTCTGTGCGCTCTGGTGGATCCGAGAATAAAACTGACGGAGTAAGAATGATGCTGAAACCTGAGGAATACTTTGAACCCCTGCCGCCGGAGGAGCGCGACACGAAATTTGTCGCCATGAAGAGCAAATCCTTTGCGCGCAATGTGTGGGAGAGCTTTTCGCGCAACCGGCTGGCGCTGATCGGGCTGATCTGCCTGGCGGTCACGGTGGTCGTCGCGGTGTTCGGGCCGATGCTGTCGCCCTATCCCTACGACGGAATGGATGCCATGAACCGCAACCTGGGCAGCAGCGCCGCCCACTGGTTCGGCACCGATCAGATGGGCCGCGATCTGTTCACCCGCGTGCTGTACGGCACCCGGGTCAGCCTGCTGGTAGGCTTTGCTTCCACCGCGCTGAACCTGATCATCGGCGTGCTTTACGGCAGCATTGCGGGCTATGTGGGCGGGCGCGTCGACATGATCATGATGCGCCTTGTGGATGTGATCTACGCTGTTCCGGCCATGATCTATATGATTCTGCTGATGCTCATCTTCGGCTCCAATATTTTCAGCGTCATGCTGGGCATCTGCGTCAACGGCTGGGTCAACATGGCGCGCATCGTGCGCTCCCAGGTGATGGCGCTCAAGGAGCAGGAGTTTGCGGTGGCGGCCTTCGTAATCGGTGCGGACCGGTGGCGGATTCTCTTCCGGCACCTGCTGCTGAACAGCCTGGGGCCGATCATCGTCACCGTGACGCTGATGATCCCGCAGGCGATCTTTACGGAGGCGTTCCTGAGCTTCATCGGCATCGGAATCTCCGCGCCGATGGCCAGCCTCGGCACGCTGGCGCAGGACGCGAAGATGCTGATGAACGTCTACCCGATGCAGATGGTCTGGCCGGTGCTGGTGATCTGCATTGTGATCTTCTCCCTCAACTTCATCGGCGAGGGACTGGAAACGGCATTGAATCCGAGAGGTAAGCGCTGATGGCTGAACGACTGTTGGATGTAAAAAACCTGAGTGTTTCGTTTAACACCAGACAGGGCGTTGTGCGTGCGGTTCGCGACGTCAGCTTTCATGTGGACAGGGGCGAGATCCTTGGCTTCGTGGGCGAGAGCGGTTCGGGAAAGAGCGTCAGCGTCATGTCCTGTCTGGGACTGATTGCGAAGAACGGCCGGGTCGACGGCGGCAGCATCCGGTTTGGCGAGAGGGAGCTTTCACCGGCGGGAAAGACGAGCCGTTCGGACCGGAAGCAGCACGAGGCGATGCTGCGGGGCATCCGGGGCAATGAGATCAGCATGATCTTTCAGGATCCCATGACCTATATGAACCCCGTGCTGACGGTGGGCACGCAGGTCACCGAGGGAATTGTCGAGCACACGAAGTGCACCAAGCGCGAGGCCTGGCAGCGGGGCACAGAGCTGCTGCGGCTGGTGGGCATTCCCAGCCCTGAGCGGCGCATGAAGCAGTATCCCTATGAGTTCTCCGGCGGCATGCGGCAGCGCATCATCATAGCCATCGCGCTGGCCTGCAATCCGAAGCTGCTGATTGCGGACGAGCCGACCACGGCGCTGGACGTGACCGTGCAGGCGCAGATTCTGGAACTGATCCGGAAGCGCGCCCGCGAGGACGGAACGTCGGTCATCATGATTACCCACGATCTGGGCGTCGTGGCCTCGCTGTGCGACCGGATTTCAATCCTATACGGTGGAAAGATCGTGGAGACGGGCACGACCGACGAGATCTTCTATGAGACGAAGCATCCCTACACGGAGGGACTGCTGAACAGCATCTCGCGCAGACAGACGCAGCCGGACGGCACATTTGCGCGGCGGGCGCTCACGTCAATTCCCGGCACGCCGCCGGACCTGCTGCGGATCAACAGCGGGTGTCCGTTCGCCAGCCGCTGTGACAGGGCGATGAAGATCTGCCGGGACTACCTGCCCGCGGCGACGCAGTTCAGCGAGTCGCACACGGCGTGCTGCTGGCTGCACTGCAGGGAGCAGGCGCAGGCGATTGTGGAGGAGCAGGACAGAAGGCGGGGTGAGGGCCGTGGCTGAAGCCATAATCCGGGTGGAAAACCTCGAAAAGCGGTTCAGGGTCAAGGCCGGAGCCTTTGGCAGGAAGGGCGTTGTGCATGCGGTGAACGGCGTGACGCTGGAGATCCGCAAGGGCGAAACCTTCGGCCTGGTGGGGGAGAGCGGCTGCGGCAAGAGCACGCTGGGCCGGACGATCCTCAAGGTGTATGAGCCGGATGCCGGGCGCATCTTCTGCGGCGGCGAGGATATCACGGATTTGAACCACAAGCAGATGCAGCCCTATCGGCGTCGGATGCAGATGATCTTTCAGGATCCCTATGCTTCGCTGAACCCGCGGTTCACAGTGGGCGAGCTGATTGCAGAGCCCATGAAGATCTATGACATGTGCGATGCAAAGGAGCGGATGGCGCGCGTGCAGGAGCTGCTGGAGATCGTTGGACTCAAACCCGACCACATCCGGCGCTATCCCCACGAGTTCTCGGGCGGACAGCGGCAGCGCATCGGCATTGCCCGGGCGTTGGCGCTCAATCCGGAGTTTATCGTGTGCGACGAGCCCATCTCCGCGCTGGACGTCTCCATTCAGGCGCAGATCGTGAACCTGCTGGAGCGCATCCAGGCGGAGCGCGGGCTTTCCTATCTGTTCATTGCGCATGATCTGACCATGGTTCGGCACATCAGCCGCCAAATCGGCGTGATGTACATGGGCGCGCTGGTGGAGGTCGGCGACGCGGACGATGTCTGCGACCGGCCGCTGCATCCTTACACGCAGGTGCTGATGTCCGCCGTGCCCAAGCCTGACCCGATTCAGGCGCGCAGGCAGAAGCATATCGTGCCGGAGGGGGAGGTGCCCAGCCCCATCGATCTGCCGCCGGGCTGCCCCTTTTCGCCGCGCTGCCTGTACGCAACCTGGCAGTGCAGAAATGAAAAGCCGCCGCTGAAGGACGTGGGCGGACGCATGGTTGCCTGCCACCACGCGGAATGAGGCGCGGACCTGACGCGGAATGTCCGCATGGGCATTCCCGATCGTTGCGCTTGACGGGCACATGCCCGTTGGCATAATCAACACAGGAGGAAACAGACATGATGAACTTTCGGAAGATCCTCGCAATGGCTCTGGTGCTGATCCTGGCCATCGCCCCGGCAACCCTTGCTTCCGCCGAAGGCGCGGAGAAGGTTTTGAACATCGCGACCGTCTCCGGCGCAGGCGACCTCGATCCCGCGGGCATCGCCATCGACATGTGGACGGAATATGCAAAGCTGTGTGTGGATCCGCTGATCCGCTTTGACAGCGAGGGCAACGTGGTCTACGAAGCT
This sequence comes from Candidatus Faecivicinus sp., assembly GCA_051883655.1. GTDB lineage: Bacteria > Bacillota > Clostridia > Christensenellales > Aristaeellaceae > Faecivicinus. The sequence continues at coordinate 13,521 of JBJEUD010000006.1, forward strand.
GCAGAGAGCTATGAAGTTTCTGACGACAACCTGGTGTGGACCTTCCACCTGCGCCAGGACGGCAAGTGGAGCGACGGCTCCCCGGTGGTGGCGGATGACTTCATCAACACCATCAAGCGCGCGCTGAATCCGGACAACGGCATGTCCATTTACGCCAGTGTGCTTTACAGCATCGTCGGCGCGCAGGAGGCCCGCAGCGGCGAAGGCAGCCTGGACGACGTGGGCGTCGTGGCCCTGGACGATTACACCCTGCAGATGACGCTGAAGGCGCCCTGCACGTACTTCACCAGCCTGCTCACCGTGGGCCCGTTCTATCCCTCCAAGACCGGACTGGCCACGCTGGAGGACGCGTCCTGGTGGAAGAATCCTGAGACCAGCCTGGGCAACGGCGCGTACTATCTGACCGAGTACGTCGACAGCGACCACTACATCGTGAAGAAGAACCCCTACTACTGGAATGCGGACGCCGTGAGCATCGACACCATCAACGTCTATATGATCTACGATCAGCAGGCGCTTCTGGCCGCCTATCAGACCGGCGAAGTGGACGTCGCGACCGGTCTGCCGGACTACATCGCCGATTCCTATGCGGACAGCGGCGAGCTGTTCATCTGGAACATGCTGACCTCCAAGTTCGTGCTGCCGAACCTGAACGTCGAGCCTCTGAACGATGTGCGCGTGCGCGAGGCCATCGCCCTGGGCATGAACCGCGCCGAGATCTGCGCGGTCATCGGCTCTGACTACATCCCGTCCACCTCTTATGTGGCCGAGTTCATGATGTCCAATGCCTCCTCCGAGTACTTCTCCAAGGAGCGCGACCCGCTGTTCGTCGAGGACGTTGAAAAGGCGCAGGCGCTGCTGGCAGAGGCCGGATATCCCAACGGCGAGGGCTTCCCGACGCTGACCTATACCTATCCCAACAGCGACAAGGACGCTCTGCTGGCGCAGGCCATCCAGGCGCAGCTGAAGCAGAATCTGGGGATCGACATCGAGCTCAATGGCGTTGAGGATCAGGTGTACTCTACCATCCGCGCGGACGGCAGCTACGATCTGATCCGCCACAGCTGGACCGCGGACTTCAACGATCCGATCAACTACCTCGACCTGTATACCTCTTACTCCGGCGGCAACTACAACGGCGTGAACAGTCCCGAGTACGACGCTCTGATCGAAGCGTCCAACGCGACCAGCGACCAGAGCGAGCGCAACGATCTGCTGCACCAGGCGGAGCAGCTGCTCGTGGGCGAGAATTTCTACGTGATCCCCGTCACCACGCAGGTGTATATCTGCCTGTGGAATCCGCGACTGACCAATGTCTCGGTGAATGAGAAGGGCGAGCCCATGTATCGCTATGCCGATATCGTGGAATAACCCACCGATATCGCACAGCTTCATCAAATCGCAAATCGGCAAATGCACCGGCATGCTGGAACGCTTCCGTTCCGGCATGCCGGTGTTTTCCGTGAAAATCATCGGTTCATGGGCAGACGGCGTCAGCGGCCTTTGCGCCGAATTTCTTCACCGGCTCATTTTTGGTCGCGCCGACGGCGAAGCGGTCAAACCGGAAAGAATTGCCGGAATTTCATTGACAATGGAATTTATTCCCGGTATACTGGAGTCGGAAATGATGTTAGGCGAGGTTCGGTAGAGAATCTCCGGGAGGAAACAATGAAATACATGCAGCAATGGCAGGCACGGGCGATTCGTCCGGACGGCGCATCCGACTGGTTTCCGGCGGAGGTGCCGGGCAATGTGCAGTACGACTACGGCCGAATGATGAACTGGGGCGACATCAGCGTTGCCGACAACGTGGAGAAGTTTCGCGCGACGGAGGATTATACCTGGGAATATCGCACCGCTCTGGATTATTCCGCTCAGCCCGGCGAGCGCGCTGTGCTGGTCCTTGAGGGCGTGGATTATCGCTTTGACGTGCTGATCGACGGCAAAACAGAACTGGAGCACGAGGGCATGTTCAGCCGCGTGGAGATCGATCTGGCGGATCAGAGCGGCAGCGAGCTGATTGTGCGCATTCATCCGCACCCCAAGCGCGAGAGCGCGGAGTTTGAGGACCGTCAGCAGGCGGATCAGTGCGTAAAGCCGCCGGTCTGCTATGAGTGGGACTGGCATCCGAGAATGCTGGTTTCCGGAATCTGGCAGGATGCCTATGTGGAAACGCGCACGGCGGACTGGATTCGGCGCTGTGAGCCCTTCTACACGCTCAACGACGACCGGACGCATGCGGACATCCGCTTTGAGGTGGATTGCGATGCGCCGGTGGAGATCGAGCTGTTCGATCCGGATGGCCAGAAGGTCGGAACCGGCGACCGGATTTCCATCGACAATCCGCGCCTGTGGTGGTGCAACGGCCAGGGCGAGCCGGCGCTTTACACCTATGTCGCCCGCACGGCGGGTCACACCGTTTCCGGCCATATCGGCCTGCGCACCGTGCGGCTGGTAATGAATGAGGGAGGCTGGATTGAACCCGTCGCCTTCCCCAAGGGCCGCAGCGTAGCGCCGATTCAGCTGGAGCTGAACGGTCGCCGCGTGTTCGCCAAGGGCAGCAACTGGGTCAATCCCGACATCTACAACGGCAGAATTGATGCGCAGCGCTATGAGACGCTGATTGCGCTGGCACGCGACGCAAACATGAACATCTTCCGCTGCTGGGGCGGCTCGGGCATCAACAAGCGCGCGTTTTACGACCTGTGCGACAAGCTGGGCATCATGGTCTGGGTGGAGTTCCCGCTGGCCTGCAACAACTACGAGGGCACGCCGCACTATCTGCGCATCCTCGAGCAGGAGGGAACGGCAATTCTTCGCGATTTGCGCAGCCATCCCGCGGTGGTGATGTACTGCGGCGGCAATGAGCTGTTCAACAACTGGTCGCTGATGACCGATCAGTCGCTGGCGCTGCGCCTGCTCAACAAGCTGTGCTATGAGCTGGACCGCGATCGCCCGTTCATCATGACCTCGCCCATCTTCGGCATGGGACACGGCGGCTATACGTTCTACGACCCTTATGCGAAGGCCGACGTGTTCACGCTGTTCCAGAACAGCCATTGCACGGCCTATACGGAGTTTGGCGTGCCCGGCGTGACGGATCTGGAGAATTTGAAGAGGATCATCCCCGAGGACGAGCTGTTTCCCATTCGCAATATGGGCAGCTGGCGGCTCCATCACGCCTTTGGCGCATGGGGCGCGGAGCGCTGGCTGTGCATGGATGTGCTGACGCAGTATGCCCAGGAGCCGCTGGATACGATTGAGAAGGTCGTGGCGCAGGCGGAGTGGCTGCAGTGCGAGGGCTACAAGGCGATCTTTGAGGAGGCGCGCCGACAGGCGCCCTATTGCAGCATGGCCATCAACTGGTGCTACTGCGAGCCATGGATTACAGCGGCCGGAAACAGTCTGATCACCTATCCGGTGCAGGCGAAGCCCGCCTATTATGCGGTTCAGGCTGCGCTGCGCCCGGTGCTTGCCAGCGCGCGCATTCCCAGATTTGACTGGAATGCCGGCGAATGCTTTCATGCAGAACTGTGGCTGCTGAACGATGCGCCTGCGGAAACGGAGGATGTGATTCGCGTATCCGTAAAGCTCAATGGCGTTGAGTATCCGCTGCTGACCTGGGAGACCGGCAAGGTCGGCGCGAATGAAAATCGAATCGGGCCGACGGTCAACTGGGTGCTGCCCGACGTGGACGCCTCCGAGTTCACGCTGTGCCTGACGGCCGGCAGCGGCCGATCCAGCGAGTATCGGCTGTGCTACCGCCGCAGTGAGACCTATGCGGTTTCCCGGCAGATGAATGTCTGAGAGAAAAACGAAGCCGGGTGGATATGCTGAATGGCACATCCACCCGGCCTTTTGCGTGGGGAATCAGCGGTCGCTCAGGCATTCGCTGACCCATGCAATGAAGTTGTCCGTGGAGGAACCGGTGCGCTCCGCTTCGACGTGAGCCTGGGCCCAGACGGTCTCGAAGTCGACGTCAGCGCCATAGGCCTGTAGTGCGAGCGCGAGGTTCATCTCGGTCGTCAGCGCGGTATCTCCCTGATTGATGCCCGTGCGGATGCGCCAGTAGGGCGCCACGTTGGAGGACTGATAGCCCTCATAGTAGTCCTCGATGTAGTACATCGGATTGTACATATTGAGGCGATCCTCGACACTGCTGCCCAGCGCATCGGTCTTCTGGAGATCCTCCGTGAAGGCCTCGGCATATTCGGTACCGGCGAGCAGCTCTGCCATGACGGAATCGAAGTGCGCGCCTTGACCGTCGCCGTAGCCAAAGACCAGGTTTTCGGCCTGGGCGCGATTGAGATCGTCGAAGGCGCCGACGCTCTTGCTGGCGGACTTGCAGGTGGTGACGAACCGGGAAATGCTGAGAATGGTCGCCGTATTGGAGGCGCTGTCGTATTGAATCCAGGGATCGTCGCCGTTCAGGGCGGCGATATAGTCCTCAGCGGTCTCGTAGGTTTCACCGGCGGAAGGAACCCCGCCTGCGCCCTCCAGGCGCTGTACGCCGTCCTCCACGGTTCCATTGATCCAGTCTTCCGGGGAGAGCTCTCCATCTCTGCCGCCGGTCAAACCGCCGGTCGGGCGATCTCCACCCTTGCCGCCGTCGGGCATTTCGCCATCCGGCCTGCCGCCGAAGTCTCCGCCCTTTCCGCCGGCGGGGAACTCGCCGTCAGGCAATGCGCCGGCGAAATCACCGCGGTCGCCGCCGAAGCCGCTCTTGCCCGAAGATGCCGGGGCATAGGGGAAAGCGGTGTCTTCCAGAAAGTGATTGAGGGAGGATTCAATCAGCGCTCTCAGCGCCTCGATGTAGGAGCCGGAGTCCTCGATGCCGCGGGCGGAGCCGTCCAGCGTCAGAACGGTTCCTTCCGGGTCGACAAGCCCGAGGGCGTTGATGTAATCGGTATAGGCATCCGCGAGTCCGTCGGAGAGCGCCTGCATAGTTTCATCGAGATCCGTGCGGGAGACGCCGAGATTCCATTCATAGGCCTCGTTGGCGGTATCCAGATTGGTGATCGGGCACCAGCACATGCTGCCCAGCACAGCGTCGCTGCAGTTCTCCACCGCGCCGATCGCGGACAGATAGGGCTCATAGAGTGTGCTGTCGCCGGTCGCGCCCAACAGCGCGCTCTGCGCGCCGCCGCCGCTCATGCCAAAGGAGAAGATGCGGTCGGTGTTGCCCGGGAGCACCTCGGCCGTGCAGCGCAGGTAACGAATGGCGGCCTTCAGGTCGGTGACGCCTGCGGGCGCGCCGGCATCCCTGCCGCGGCAGCCTGCCTTTGCGTAGATGAAGCCGGCGTCCGTGAAGGAGCTCGCAGCGCTGACATAATCCGTCGGCGCCGGCATTGCGGCGTAGCCGGGCGTATCGACGGGGAGCACGATGGGCGCAGTTTCGGCGGTGTAGCCGCCGACGGACGCTTCGGGGTTGACGGTGCATGTATAGGTGCCGTCGCCGTTGTCGATGGCGTCGAAGTATGCGCCGGGGATGAACACGCCCAGCGTTTCATACTGCAAGTCCGCGGGTGCGGAGCAGTAGGGAATCCCGACCTGCCAGTAGACGTCGTCTTCTTCGTTGTATTGCCACTTCGCGGAATCGATCAGCGAAACCGGAGCGCCCGCTTCGGCTCCGGCAGACGCTGCGCAGCAACCGCAGGCGACCGCAAGTGCCAGAAAGATACCAATCAGCCTTTTCATAAGCTGCCTCCTTGATGAATGCGGGGGACCAAACGCTCTTTGTCTTGCATTGTCCCACTGCATAATGTGCAACCATTATAAGTCCGAATTGTGTATCAAATTGAAACAAACTGTGAACGCTTCCGAATACGGGCAGGGGGACTGCGGCAAAAGTGACGGTCACCTGGTTTTGCAAAGACGGAAGAAACTGCGATCGGTTTCGAGAAGACCTTCCCTTCGAAGCCTGCTGATTTCGGCGGACAGTGCGCTGCGCTCCACGCAGAGATAGTCCGCCAGCCCTTGGCGATCAAAGGGAATCGTGAATTCTCTGGAATGGTTCTGCTGCGCCTGACCGGCCAGATAGGCCAGCAGCTTTTCCCGGGTGGTGCGCCTGGAGATGATTTCGATTTTCTGATTCAGGAGGAGATTCTTGCCCGAGACGACGCGGAGAAGATTCAGAATCATGCGGCTGTGAAAGGCGCAGGCATTGGAACAGGTCATCGTGATCCGATGGCAGTCCAGGAACATGATCTCGCTCTTTTCGGCGCAAATGACGCTCACGGGCAGGGCGCGCACGCTGGCACAGGCGAAGCTCTCCCCGAACAGCTGCGCCGGATGGACGGAAGCGATGATGCTGCGGTTGCCATAGAAATCGTTCTGAACGATCCGGGCGGAACCGGACAGCACAATGCCCATCCGAACGGCGGGATCGCCTTCATGAAGGATGACCTCGTCCTGCCGGTATTCGACGGTTCGCGCGCCCAGGCAGCCGAGCATGACCGGAAGGTCGGCTGCTGCAATGCCCTCGAACAGCGCGCAGTTTTCAAGATTTTTCAGATGATTTTGCATAAATGGCTCCTTTGTTGGATTTCCAACATACTTTGGATCACCAGTGTAGTACAATGATCCTGCAAAGTCAAGAGATCCTTGGGAAAGGACGGAGAGCCGATGATTATGGACAGCTGCCAGGGGAAGCCGCGGACGCCCACGCTGGAGGAGAAGCGCTGCCCGCAATGCGGCAGCATCATTGAAGTTTTTTCGACGGACACGGAGGTTGCCTGCGAGCGCTGCGGCTTTATCGCCTATAACGATTCGCTCAGCTGCGTGCAGTGGTGCAAGTATGCCCGCAAGTGCGTCGGCGACGAGATGTATGAGCACATGATGAAAACCGCCGCGGAGCAGAAGAAGCGCGGCGGATTGACCTGAAAAGGAGGAATATGGATGATTCGCAAAATCATTCGCATAGATGAAGAGAAGTGCAACGGCTGCGGCGCCTGCGCCGCAGCGTGCCATGAGGGCGCGATCGGCATGGTCGATGGAAAGGCGAAGCTGATGCGCGAGGACTACTGCGACGGCCTGGGCGACTGTCTGCCCGCCTGTCCCGTCGACGCCATTTCATTCGAGGAGCGGGAGGCGCCCGCCTATGACGAGGCGGCTGTGCTTCGCGCGAAGGCCCGGCAGTCCGAGCCGCTTCCCTGCGGCTGCCCGGGAACGGCGGCGCGGGAGATCAAACGCGGGGAAGAGCCTGCGGCGCATTCCTCAAGCGTCTCCAGCCGCCTGACCAACTGGCCGGTTCAGATCCGGCTGGCCCCGGTGCACGCGCCCTATTTCGACGGGGCCAATCTGCTGGTCGCGGCGGACTGCACGGCCTATGCCTACGCGAATTTCCATCAGGAGTTCATTCGCAGCCGAGTGGCGCTGATCGGATGTCCCAAACTGGATTCAGTGGACTATGCCGAAAAGCTCGAACAGATTCTGGCGAACAACGACATCCGGAGCCTGACCATCGTGCGCATGGAGGTGCCCTGCTGCGGCGGCCTGGAGTTTGCCGCCAAGCGGGCGCTCCAGGCCAGCGGCAAGTTCATTCCCTGGCAGGTGGTTACGATCTCCACGGATGGAAGATTGCTGGAAGAATAGTTTTTGAACGAAGAGCCTCCATCGTGGTGGAGGCTCTTTCTGTGCTATGCCTTGCGGATCTTGTTGAGCCTGGCGTTCATCTCCAGCAGATCTTCCTTGGTGAGCTTGATGCCCATGACGCCGATCATGCCGGACAGGCGGACGATGGTGAATCCGCCCATCATGCTCATCATGCCGCCGTCCTCGCTGCCGGCGGGAATGGCGGAGAGCAGGGGAGCGAGCGCTTCGCGCCCTTCGGGAACCGCGATGATGTCGCCCAGCTTGTCATTCAGAGAGAAGCAACCCTCCGGGGCGGAGACGTCGAACCAGTTGAGAATGGCGCCCGCCTCCCTGAGGTGATAGGCTTCGTTGAACGCGTCCACCTTGCGAATCAGGCTTTCATCCCGCTGCTCGCCGGCGATGGCCACCAGTCTGGTTTCGCCGATGTTGGGAACGTCGAAGCGGAAGAAGTGGTCGGCGCTGGCCTTCTTTCCCAGGCTCCTGCCGTTGGCAAACAGCTCCACCTCGGGCAGGTTGGAATAGACGGTCACCCGGGTCACATCCTCGACGCGGTCCACGTAGCGCTTGCTGCAGAGGTGCACAAAGGGCTCGTCGGACAGCCAGGCCTTGTAGGCATAGAAGGAATCCTTCCTGTACTTGCGGTCGAAGGTCACGAGGCCCTTGTGGTTCTGTCCGTTTTCGCCGCCTTCGCTGCGCGCGTCGGCGCCGAAGTCGAACATGTTCCAGACGTGGGTTGCCCAAAGATATTTGCGGCTGAACAGCTGCTTGATCAGCTCCTCGTGGTAGTAGGCCTGATATTCCTCGGTGTAATCGCCCTGCACCGGCTGGGAAGTGTGCCAGTTCAGCGCCTCGCAGCCGTATTCGCTGCAGCCGATGGGGATGTCCGGATGAACCTCGTGGAAGTGGTCGAACCACGGGCCGTTCATGGACGTGTCGCCGCCGTACCAGCCGAAGTAGTGGTTGTAGGAGACGACGTCGGGAATTTTGATATAGGGGTCGTTGATGTCGCAGGGGGACACGCAGGCGATGGTGGTCGGGCGCGTCCTGTCCATCTCGTGACAGAGCTCGTTGAGCGCGATGTGGTTTTCCAGAAGGGCAGGATCGCTGCCGCTGATGGTGATCTCATTGGAAAGTCCCCAGACCACGATGGAGGGATGATTGTAGTTCTGGACGATCAGCTCCTTCATCTGCGAAAGCGTGTTCTCGCGGCCGCCGGGCAGATGCTTGGAGATGTAGGGAATCTCCGCCCAGACGACCATGCCGCGCTCGTCGCACAGGTCGTAGAAGTACTGGTCGTGCTGATAGTGGGCCAGGCGGATGGTGGTCGCGCCGACCTCGCAGATCAGATCCATGTCCTCGCGGTGGTGCTCGGGCAGAAGCGCGTTGCCGACGCCCCATCGATCCTGATGGCGGGATACGCCGCGCAGAGGGTATTCGGAGCCGTTGAGGATAAACCCGCGCTCGGGATCGATTTCGAAGGTGCGGCAGCCAAAGCGTGCGGAGACGTTGTCGAGCACGCTTCCGTTTTCAACCAGCTCCACTGCGGCAGTGTACAGGTAGGGATCCCGGCGGCCGTTCCAGCGGCGCACATTTGGGATCTCCAGGGTTGCGCGGGTCTGATCGGTGTCCAGATGGGCAACGGTTCGGCCTTCGCCGTCGAGAATGGCGTAGCGCAGAACCTGACCGGGCCTTGCCTGGGTCAGATAGACCTGGACTTCCACATGCGCGTCATTGCCCTTGAGGGTGGGCGTGATCTGCAGACCGGGACCGCCGAAGAAATCCAGATCAAAGTGAGAGGCGCTGACGCAGACAATGTTGACGTCGCGGTACAGGCCGCCGTAGAAGGTGAAGTCCGCCATCTGGGGATAGACAGTTTCGCTTTCGGAATTGTCGACGGCGACGACGATCAGGTTTTCCGCCTGTAGCGCAGGGGTGATGTTCACGCGCCAGGTCGAGTAGCCGCCATCGTGATGGGCGAGGTGTTCGCCGTTGACATAGACGTCCGCGGAGGCGTTGGCGCCGCGAAATTCCAGATAGTACTGGTCCGCTTCGGGCAGGTCGTGCTTCTTCAGGGCCTTGGCGTAGTAGCACACGCCGCGATAGTAGTCGTTGCCGCCGTCCTGCCCGTCGATGGCATTCCAGGTGTGCGGCAGGTTCACCCAGTTCCAGCGCGTTGGAAGGGTGGAGGGAATTTCGTCGGCCTCCTTGCTGAAGGCCCACTTGGCATTGAAATTGACGATGTTTCTCAAGAAAAATACCTCCTGTTTCTCGAAATGGCGGGAAGTTGGTCAAAATTGCGTTATTTGCTGTGCCGGGATTTCAGCGCGGCGACATTGGCGTCCACCTGCTTTTTGTGAAGCGGGTACCAGAACCAGAGCACCAGAGCCAGCAGCGCGAAGCCCAGCCCGGGTACCAGCGTGGCGATGTCAAAGATGCCGTCCACCACGGCAGGATCGAAGGCGGTGGCCTGGCTGTATCCGATGATGGTCAGCAGCGCGCCGCTCAGTCCGGCGGATGCGGCCTGTCCGAGCTTTCGGGCAAAGGAGTAGAGCGCATAGACGGAGCCGTCCTCGCGCACGCCGTTTTTCAGCTCGGAGTCGTCGATGACGTCGGTAATCAGCGCCCAGCTGACCATGGAGAACATGCCCAGTCCCAGCCAGCACAGCCCTTGAAAGGCGACATAGACCCAAACACTTTGGGGCCTAACGAAATACAGTATACCACAGACCAGCGCGGCAAACAAGTTGGAAACGATGCTGACCTCTGCCTTTCCGATTCGCTTGGCCAATGGTTTGGCGGCGAGCGCCGCAATGGTCATCGCGGCCAGCATGGTCATCGTGGACATGGATTGGGCGGCGGGGCTGTTGTAGTAATTCGGGTAGACGTAGCCCGCCATGGATTGCATGGTCAGCTGCGCCAGCAGCATGATGATGGATGCGACGATGATGGAAATCAGCGCGCGGTTGGTCAGCGCCCGGGAGAGCATGGCGAAGATGTGCTGCTGCTGGTGCTGCACCGGATCTTCGCGGGGCCGGACGCGCTCTATGGTCAGGAAGTAGCAGGCGAGATAGGAGATCACGGCGAGTATGGAGAATATGGCCGCGATCAGCGTAAAACGGCTGCCGCTGAGAACGCTCTTTCCATCCATCGTCACATAGGCGAACATGGGGACGCCCGCGCCGATGATCACGCCGGCGAATGTGCCGCCCATGCTGCGGTAGGTGGACAGCGACTGGCGGTCATCCGGCTCGGGGGAGATTGCGGAGGCCATCGAGCCGTAGGGGATGTTGATGGAGGTATAGAAGATGGAGCCCCAGACGATGTAGGTGACAAAGAGATAGGCGATTTTGAACGGCATCGGCTTGCCCGACAGTCCGCTTTGATAGATCAAAAAGGAGGAGAGCGCGACCGGAACGCACATCCGGAGAATCCAGGGCTTGAATTTTCCGGCTGCGGTCGTTCTGCTGCGATCGCAGATGTGTCCCATGGCCACATCGCTGAAGGCGTCGACGAAGCGGGCGATCATCATCACAACGCCGATCACAGCCGCTTCCACGCCCATCACGTCCGTGTAGAATTTCATCAGAAAGGACGAGGAGAGTATAAAGGTGAAGTCATTGCCGAAGTCGCCAAACAGATAGCCCAGCTTGTCGCGCAGGCCGAAGGGGCGCACAGGGTGGTTGTTTTTCATGCCGTTTTCCTCTTTTCGAAAGCTTTTTGTCCCGAAGCGGGAGGCTTTGTTTCGAGCATGGCGGATTGCGCGCATCCGATTGCATTTCAAAAAAAGTATGCCCTGAGCGCGACTTTGGAATATCGGAAAAATTTTCCGCCGTGAAAAAAGAAATTGAGGGTTTCGATCGAATCCTGGTTATGATAAAATGATGATAACGAGTCGAAAGCCCGAACAGCGGCTTTCAGAAAGGATGGCGGGAGTATGATTCCCTTTTTGAGCGAGGATTTTTTGCTGACGACGCCCACGGCGCAAACACTGTACCACGACTATGCGAAGCAGATGCCGATCGTGGACTATCATTGCCATGTCAGCCCGCGCGAAATCTATGAGGACCGGCATTTTCAGAATATCACGGAGGTCTGGCTTGGAGGAGATCACTACAAGTGGCGGCTGATGCGCGCCAACGGCGTGGACGAGCGCTGGATCACCGGGGATGCGCCGGATCGGGAGAAGTTTCAGAAATTCGCGGAGGCGCTGCCCAAGGCAATTGGCAATCCCATGTATCATTGGTGCCATCTGGAGCTGAAGCGCTATTTTGGTTATACGGGCGTGCTCAGCGGCGATACGGCGCAGGCGGTCTGGGAGCTGACCTCACAGAAGCTCGCGCAGCCCGACATGGGTGTGCGGGGACTGATTGAGAGGAGCAACGTGGCCTTTATCGGCACGACGGACGACCCTCTGGATTCGCTGGAATGGCATGCAAAAATCGCTGCGGATGCGAATTTCACCACGGTTGTGGCGCCGTCTTTCCGCCCGGACAAGGCGCTGAATATGGACAAGCCCGGCTGGCGGGAGTATATCGCGAAGCTGGCGGAGGTCTCCGGCGTGGCCATCGATGGTCTGGACGGACTGGAAGCGGCGCTGCAAAGGCGGATGGAGCACTTCGCCGCCCATGGCTGCCGCGCGAGCGATCACGGCCTGGACTACATGGTCTATCGGCCCGCCGGCCGGGCCGAGGTGGATGCAATCGTCAGGAAGGCGCTCGCGGGCGAGGCGGTGTCCCGGGACGAGGCGGAGCGCTTCAAAACCGCGCTGCTGATCTACTGCGCCGGGGAATATGCGCGCCTTGACTGGGCAATGCAAATTCACTACAACTGCCTTCGCAATCCCAATTCCGCAATGCTTGCGAAGATCGGCCCGGATACGGGATTCGATTGCATCGGACCGAACAATGGCTCTGCCGCGCTGGCGGGTTTGCTGGATGCGCTCTACGCTTCGGACAGACTTCCACGGATGATCCTGTATAGTCTGGATGGCGCGGACAACGCCTTTTTGGACGCGCTCATCGGTGCGTTCCAGGGCACGGAGATCCCCGGAAAGCTCCAGCACGGCAGCGCCTGGTGGTTCAATGACCACAAGCAGGGCATGCGCGAACAGCTGATCAGTTTGGCCAACCTGGGCCTGCTGGGCAACTTTATCGGCATGCTGACCGATTCGCGCAGCTTTTTGAGCTATACGCGGCATGAGTACTTCCGGAGAATTCTCTGCGGGCTGCTGGGAGAATGGGTGGAAGGCGGCGAGTATCCGGCGGATCTGGAGCTCCTCGGCGGCATGGTGCAGGATATCAGCTTTAGAAATGCGGCGCGCTATTTCAGATTGGAGGACAGATGATATGAAGATGAAGCTTTCCTTCCGTTGGTATGGAGAGGGCGATCCGGTATCGCTGGAGTCGATTTCCCAGATTCCCGGCATGCGCAGCATCGTCTCGGCGGTATATGATGTCAGACCCGGCGAGGTGTGGCCCGAGGAGAGTCTGGAAAAGCTGAAGACACAGTGTGAATCGCACGGCCTTGTGTTCGACGTGGTGGAATCCATTCCCGTCCATGAGGATATCAAGCTGGGGCGCGGCGCGGTGGATGCACGGATCGACGCTTATTGCGAAAACATTCGCCGCTGTGCGAAGTACGGCGTGAAGTGCGTGACCTACAACTTCATGCCCGTGTTCGACTGGACGCGCACGCAGTTGGACCGCAAGGCCCCGGACGGTTCCACCAGCCTGGTGATGTACTGGGACCAGATGCGCGGGCTGGATCCGCTGAAGGACGACATACACCTGCCCGGCTGGGATTCCAGCTATACGCAGGACGAGGTCCGGGAGCTGATCACCGCCTACGGCGCGCTGGGCGAGGAGGGGCTGTGGACGAATCTGGAGCGCTTCCTGAAGCGGGTGATCCCCGTGGCTGAGGAATGTGGCGTGCGCATGGCGATTCATCCGGACGACCCGCCCTATCCGATCTTCGGCCTGCCGAGAATCATCACGTGCGAGGAGAATCTCGATCGCATGCTGAAGATTGTGGACAGCCCGGCCAACAGCCTGTGCCTGTGCACGGGAAGCCTTGGCTGTGCGAGGAGCAACGATGTTCCAGCGATGGTGCGCAAGTACGCGGCGATGGATCGGATTGCGTTCATGCATATCCGCAATGTGAAGATTCTGGAGGACGGGTCATTTGAGGAGCGCGCGCATCTGTCCTCCTGTGGGTCACTGGATATTTATGAGATCGTGAAAGCGCTGGTGGATAACGACTTTGACGGGTACGTCCGGCCTGACCATGGCCGCATGATCTGGGGAGAGACCGGCAAGCCCGGCTATGGCTTGTTTGACCGTGCGCTGGGAGCGGTTTATATCAACGGCTTGTTTGAGGCGTGCGAGAAGACCGCCGGAAAGTGAGGAGGAACGCAGATGAAACAGAATGTCCTGAACACTGATCTGACTGGAAAGGTTGCCGTCGTCACCGGCGCGAGCGGCGTGCTGTGCAGCGACCTTGCAAAGACGCTGGGCCGCGCGGGCGCGAAGGTTGCGCTGCTGGCGCGCAAGCTGGAGGGATGTCAGGCGGTTGCCGACGAAATCATTGCGGAGGGCGGCGTGGCCCGTGCCTATTCCTGCAATGTGCTGGATAAGGCGCACTGCAGGGAGGTGGCGGAGCAGGTATTGAACGAGCTCGGCCCCTGCGATATTCTGATCAACGGCGCAGGCGGCAACAACGGCAGCGCCACGACGGACAAGGAGTATTATGAGCCGGGAGATCTGGATGGAGAGACGCGGAGCTTTTTCGATCTCGAGGATTCTGCGGTGGAATCCGTGTTTAATCTCAATTTCCTGGGCACGCTGATTCCGACGCAGGTGTTTGCTGCGCAGATGGTGGACCGTTCGGGCTGCTGCATCGTGAACATCTCGTCGATGAATGCGTTCACGCCGCTGACCAAGATTCCCGCCTATTCCGGCGCGAAGGCCTCTGTTTCCAACTTCACCCAGTGGCTTGCGGTGCACTTTTCGAAGGTGGGCATCCGCGTCAACGCCATTGCGCCGGGCTTTTTCTCCGGCAAGCAGAATGCGAAGCTGCTTTGGAACGACGATGGCACGCCCACGGCGCGCACCGGCAAGATCCTTGCGGCCACGCCCATGGGCCGCTTCGGCAGGAGCGAGGAGCTGGAGGGCGCGCTGCTGTTTCTCGTAAACGAACAGGCGGCCAGCTTCATTACCGGCGTGGTTCTGCCGATTGACGGCGGTTTTTCGGCCTATTCAGGGGTTTGATGGAGATTTGGAGGGTACGTGAATATGACTGAAATCAACAAGCGCATTTCCGAAATCGGCGTTGTGCCGGTCATCAGGCTGAACCATCCCGAGCGGGACGCGGCGCCGCTGGCAAAGGCGCTGTGCGACGGCGGCATTTCCGTGGCGGAGGTGACGTTCCGCACTGCGGGCGCGGAGCTGGCGATTCGATTGATGAAGCAGGCGCAGCCGGACATGATCGTTGGCGCGGGCACGGTTTTGACAGTGGAGCAGATCGATCGTGCGCTGGAAGCCGGCGCGGAGTTTGTCGTGTCGCCCGGCTTCGATCCGGAGCTGGTGTCGTACTGTCAGCAGAAGGGCCTGCCGGTCTATCCCGGCTGTACCACGCCCACGGACTATCACGCCGCGCTGAAGTTCGGCCTTGAGGTGCTGAAATTCTTCCCGGCGGAGCAGTCCGGCGGACTGGCGAAGATCAAGGCGATGAGCGCGCCGTTTCCAATGTTCAAGGTGATGCCCACCGGCGGCATCTCCCTGAAAAATCTGAAGGAGTATCTGTCCTGTCCGGTGGTGGCAGCCTGCGGCGGTTCCTATATGGTCACGGCCGATCTGATTGACAACCAGCGATGGGATGAGATCACCGACCTGTGCCGGAAATCGGTTGAAATTGTGAAGGAGGCGCGCAGCAATGGCTAGAGTTGTGACCTTCGGCGAGCTGATGCTTCGCCTTGCGCCCAACGGTTACTATCGCTTCTTCCAGAACGATCAGATGCAGGCCACCTTTGGCGGCGGAGAGGCCAATGTGGCGGTTTCACTGGCAAATTATGGGCTGGACAGCGTCTATGTGACCAAGCTGCCCAGACACGCGATCGGTCAGGGCGCGGTCGACTCCCTGCGGTATTTTGGGGTGGATACCTCGAAGATTGTGCGCGGCGGCGACCGCGTGGGCATCTACTTTTTGGAGAAGGGCGCGTCCCAGCGCGGCAGCGTGTGCATTTACGATCGCGCGCATTCCGCCATCCAGGAGGCGAGCCCGGAGGATTTTGATTGGGATGCGATCTTCGATGGCGCGGACTGGTTCCATTTCACGGGCATCACGCCGGCGCTGGGGCCGAATCTCGTGGAGATTTGCCGACAGGCGTGCGAGGCGGCGAAGGCGAAGGGCGTGAAAATTTCCTGCGATCTGAACTACCGCGGCAAGCTCTGGACGCGGGCGCAGGCGCGCGAGGCGATGACGGATCTGTGCCGCTATGTTGATGTGTGCATTTCCAATGAGGAGGATGCCAAGGACGTCTTCGGCATTGAGGCAGAGAACACCGACATTTACAGCGGAAAGCTGGATCGGGAGGGATACAAATCCGTTGCGCGCCAGCTGATGGATCGCTTTGGCTTTGAGAAGGTGGCGATCACGCTGCGCACCTCGATATCTGCCAGCGACAACGACTGGGCGGGCATGCTCTATGATGGTGAGGATTTTTGTTTTTCCAAGACCTATCATCTGCACATCGTGGATCGCGTGGGCGGCGGCGACAGCTTTGGCGGCGGCCTGATCTATGCGCTTCTGAATGGAAAGTCCAGCCAGGAGGCGATTGAATTTGCAGTGGCAGCTTCCGCGCTCAAGCATTCTGTGGAAGGAGATTACAACCGCGTGACCGTTGCCGAAGTGGAAAAGCTCGCCGGCGGCGATGGTTCCGGCCGCGTCCAACGCTGACCAGGGGCTCTGCCCCTGGACCCCGCCAGAGGGAATCATTCCCTCTGGACTCCTTGGCTGCTGCCGCGTTTTTTGGGGGAATGGCGGT
>JBJEUD010000007.1:0-20491 GCA_051883655.1 Candidatus Faecivicinus sp.
ATGGGCACCCGCCTGACCGACGTGCAGAAGTGCATCCGCACCGGCGACATCGACGACGTGGGCGATCCTTCCCATCTGACCTTCTTCGAGATGCTGGGCAACTGGTCCCTGGGCGACTACTTCAAGGAGCAGATGATTCCCTGGAGCTGGGAGTTCCTGACCGGCAAGGACTGGCTGGGCCTCGATCCCGACCGCCTCGCCTTCACCGTGTTCGCCGGCGACGAGGACTGCCCCCGCGACGAGGAGGCCGCCAACCTCTGGCGCGCCCAGGGCGTGAAGGACGACCACCTGTTCTACCTGCCCAAGAAGCACAACTGGTGGGGCCCCGCCGGCATCACCGGCCCCTGCGGCCCCGATACCGAGATGTTCATCATCAAGGATCAGCCGCCCTGCGGCCCCGATTGCTCGCCCGCCTGCTCCTGCGGCCGCTATCTGGAGATCTGGAACGACGTGTTCATGCAGTATGAGAAGCAGGCCGACGGCACGTTCGTGCCGCTCAAGCAGAAGAACGTGGACACCGGCATGGGCCTGGAGCGCACCTTCTGCGTGCTGATGGGCGCGAACACCGTGTACGAAACCGAGATCTTCGCCGGCATCATCGGCAAGATCGAGGAGCTGTCCGGCAAGAAGTACGGTACGGACGAGGAGACCACCCGGTCCATCCGCATCGTCTCCGACCACATGCGCACCGCCACCTTCATCATCGGCGACGACCGCGGCGTGACCCCGTCCAACGTGGACCAGGGCTACGTGCTGCGCCGCCTGATCCGCCGCGCCGTCCGCCACGGCATGAAGCTGGGCATGCCCGAGGGCTTCACCTGCGAGATCGCGAAGGTCATCATCAATCAGTACCAGGACAACTATCCCGAGCTGGGCCGCCATGCCGACTTCATCCTCGAGCAGCTGAAGCTGGAGGAGGAGCGCTTCCAGCGCACCCTGAAGAAGGGCCAGGCCGAGTTCGAGAAGGTCTTCAACAACATCCGCAAGCTGATCAACGGCTTCGAGACCATCAAGAAGACCATGCAGGATGCGATGACGCCCGAGCTCATGGAGCGCATGCAGCAGATGGAGACCGTGGCCAACAACGTCGGCTCCACCTTCCGCCCCACGCCCGAGATGCAGGAAACCATCGCCGAGTTCAAGAAGTTCCACGAGGCCATGGAGACCATCAAGACCTTTACCGGAAAGATCGAGCAGTGCATCAATCATTCCGAGGTGATCGACGGCCGCAGCGCCTTCAAGCTCTACGACACCTACGGCTTCCCCATCGAGATCACCTGCGAGATGGCGGCGGAGAAGGGCCTGACCGTGGACGTGGAGGGCTTTGAGGAACGCTTCAGGAAGCATCAGGAGACCAGCCACGCCGGCGCGGAGCAGCGCTTCAAGGGCGGCCTGGCCGACAACTCCGAGGAGACCGCCAAGCTGCACACCGCCACCCATCTGCTGCACGCCGCGCTGCGCAAGGTGCTGGGCCCGGAGGTCGCGCAGAAGGGCTCCAATATCACCGCCGAGCGCCTGCGCTTCGACTTCTCCTTCGGCCGCAAGATGACCGACGAGGAGAAGGCCGAGGTCGAGCGCCTGGTCAACGAGTCCATTCAGGCCCATGCGCCCATCATCTGCGAGGAGATGACCGTGGCCGAGGCCAAGGCCCAGGGCGCCATCGGCCTGTTCGAGTCGAAGTACGGCGAGCGCGTCAAGGTCTACACCATGGGCGAGTTCTCCAAGGAGATCTGCGGCGGCCCCCACGCCAGCAACACCGGCGACCTGAAGTCCTTCAAGATCAAGAAGGAAGAGGCCTCCTCCGCAGGCGTTCGCCGCATCAAGGCCGTCATCGGTCAGTAAATCCACCCTGTTTTCGGGAGCCGCCGCTGAACGCGAAGTTCGGCGGCGGCTTTTTTCCGCTGGCGCGCGGAAGAGGCGGGACAATCGCTTTGCAGTTTTGAACGGTGTGTGCTATAATCAGGATAGATGGTTCCCGGAGCGATGAAAGGGAGGATGACGATGAAGCGATTCGTTTCGGCGCTGGCGGCGCTGTGCATGCTGCTGACGCTGTTCGCATGTCCCGCCGATGCGGCGGTTTCGGCCACGCCCAACCAGAAGCTGTCGTTTCGCACCGGCCCGAACACGAAATATGTGGATATGTATACGCTGCCCCAGTCCACCAGCCTGACGGCCTTCGAATATGAGGAGGGCAACGGCGTGACCTGGGTGCTGGTGGAGTTCTTCTATCAGGGCCAGCGGGTGCGCGCCTATACGGGGCTCAAGCGCATGAGCGTGAACGGCAGCATCCCCTGGGCCAGCCACCTGAACATGACCGTGACTGTGAATGCGGAGGGCCGGGTGCGCACCGCGCCCAGCCAGGATTCGGGCGACCGCGGCCGCGTGGCCGCCGGCGAGAGCGTCACGCTGCTGCGCTATGACGGCGATTACGCCTATATCGAGTTTTACGACGGTTCCCACGGCGCGCCCAGCCGCGGATGGATTCCCGGCTGGATGATCGGCAGCGGTGCGCCGGCGCCCGCCACGGCGACCCCGGCCCCCACGGCCACGCCGGCGCCCGCCGGTGTGACGCTGTATGCCGGACCGGGCACGACCTACGAGCAGACGACCCCGCTGTCCAGACCCAGCGGCTATATCGCCGTGGAATGCGAGGAGGGCGAAGGGACGACCTGGGTGATGGTGGAATTTCTGGACCAGGGCCGGTATGTGCGCGGCTTTGCGCGGCTGGACAGCGTGACGGTGGTGGGAGAGGTTCCGCCCGCGGTCAATGCCTATCGCTGCGCTGCGGGTCTGACTGAGGACAGCATTGTGTACGCAGCGCCGAAGGACAGCGCGGCGGTTCGCACGTACCTGCCGGAGGACGCGACCGTCCGGGTGCTGGACTTCGTGGAAAACGGGTATGCCTACATCGAGTTTGCAGGTCTGACCAGCGGTCTGCTCGACCGGGGCTACGTGCGGATCGATCAAATCGCCATCCCGTAAAAACAGAGGGCGAAGGCCGCTTCGCAGCCGCAGAAATCCCGACCGAACGGAGCGTTCGGTCGGGATTTCTGCCTTCCTGCGGCGTCGGAATGCCTGTCGGAAGGGCGATTGCGCCGGGAAAGGCGGGCGGCTTCAGCGCGCGGCCACGGGGATTCGGGCGGGATCGCGGCCGACGGAGGTGTTGTCGGAGGTGCGGCTGCGCAGGGCCTCGATGGGGTTTTCGGCCACCTCGAAGCGGTAGTCCCGGCCGTTGCGGGCGATGGTCTTCTCGATCACGATGTGGCTGGGCACGATGTCCACGGACGGATTGACCCTGCGCTGCCAGGCGAAGAAATCGCTGTCGGCGGGCAGGGTCTGCACGTCGGCGTAGCCCTCGCGCACGGCGGTGTTCTGCACCGAGGAGGTCTGCACGCCGCGCACGTAGTCGATGTTGCTCTGAAGCGCCAGCGGCTCCGGGAACTCGCCGCTGCCCACCACCTGGCTGAAGTGCTTGTTCTCCAGGCGCTCGAGCATGTGGGCGGCCTTGTGCAGGTGGGCGATCTCCTGCTCCAGCAGCAGCTGCCACACGCTGCGGATGTGCAGGTCGGTCTCCGTGCGGAAGCAGGACCAGTAGAGGTAGCACTCGGTGTACTGGTGCATCAGCAGGCTCTCCAGCCAGGTCTGGCGGGGATCCATCAGCCCGCCGTACTGGGTGACGTGCTGCTCCTCGATCATGCCGATCTCCTGATAGAGCCTGCGGCCCAGCTCGCTTTCATACGCGCCGCAGACGTTCATATAGAAGTTCATGGTCTGCTGCTCGGCGGCGGTGATGATGCCCACGCACAGCTTGGTCTGCAGGGAATCCTGCTGCGCGTCGATGTACGGGCGGATGTCGTCGTAGGGGCAGCGGTGCTCGGAGATGGTGGGGCGGCCGGGCATGATCTCGGTGTAGCGGCCCACCAGATTTTCGGCGTACACGCCGGTCTCCATCTCCAGCAGGTCCGCGTAGCGGTACAGGTGGTCGAAGTCCTCCAGCAGTGCGAAGTCCAGCGCATCCTTCACGGTTTGGTTCGTCTCGCGCAGCGCCAGCGCGGCGGTCAGGTCCACGGCCAGCTGCTCGTAGCCGATGGTGTGCTCCAGAAGGGTCTCGTCCCGGGGCTTCAGCGCGCTGATCAGCTTTTGCTGCTGCTGTTCGCTGCGGCGCAGCAGGGCCAGCTCCCGGCGCAGATCGTTGTCGGTGGAGTGGCGGGAGAACTGGTGGGAGAACCAGGCGGCCTCGAACTCCGTGCCGTTCATCAGGATCACGCGGGTGCGGGTGTAGGGGTCCACGGTGCGCTTGTCGTAGGGCAGGGGATAGATCGCCTTCCAGTCCATCACGGTGTCTTCCAGCTTCATGGGACGTTCATTGAATGGGTTCACAAAATCACGCTCCTTCGGGCATAGTTTTCGCCAAAACGGTAAAAACATACCCGAAGGAGCGCTTTGTTCATTTTGCGGAATGCGCGGGCCCGATCACGCTCTTGCCGCGCCATCGCCCGTTGAGCCAGCGCAGGCTGAACACCAGCGCACGGAAGGCCCAGTCGCAGATCATGGCCAGCCACACGCTCAGCGCGCCTGCGCCGAGCCGCCGCGCCAGCAGCCAGGCCGCGCCCAGGCGGAATGCGAACATGGAGAGCACGGATACGGCCATGGCGAAGCGGACGTCCCCCGCGGCGCGCAGGAAGGAGGGCAGCACGAAGGCCAGCGGCCAGATGATCATGGCGCCCAGCGTGTGCGTCAGCACCATCTGCCGCGCCAGCAGCGCGGTTTCCGGGCTGAGATGATACCAGGAAAGGATGGCCGGCAGCGCCAGCCAGAGCGCGCCGCAGAAGGGAATCAGCACCCCGTAGGCGATGGCCAGCAGCCGTCGGCTGCAGCGCCGGATCTGCGGCTCGTCGTCCGCGCCGGTGCAGCGGGCGATCACCGTGACGGAGGCGGTGGAAACGGCGCTGCCCGGGATGACCTGGATGCTGGCGATCACCTGACAGACGGCGTTGGCCGCAATGGCCGACGTGCCGAAGCACGCCACCAGGCGGGCCAGCAGGATCTTGCCCAGCTGGAACAGGCCATTTTCGATGCCGTTGGGCACGCCGATGCGCAAAATCCGGCGGATGAGCGCGCCGTTCGGGCGGAAGCGCAGCGAACGGGTCAGGTGCAGCGATTGCTTCGGCCGCAGCAGCAGCGCGATCATCAGCAGCGCCGCCACACAGCGCGCCGCCACCGTGGCCGCTGCCGCGCCGGCCGCCCCCCAGTGCGCGCCATAGATCAGCACGGCGTTTCCCAGAACGTTGACGGCGTTCATCGCCAGCGAGATCCGCATGGTGGTTCCGGTGCTGCCCATGGTGCGAAAGATCGCCGCGCCGGATTCATAGATCGAAATGGCGGGGATGGACAGCGCCGCGATCCGCAGATAGCGGCTGGCGTTCAGATGGACCTCTGGTGTGATCGCGCCGAACAGGGAATCGAGCAGCAGATTGTGCGCGCCGAGGACGATCGCCGCAGCCGCCAGGGAGATCAGCCCGGAGAACCAGACCAGCTGGTCGGCGGCGTCGCGGGCTTCGCCGGTCCGGTTCGCACCCAGATACTGCCCGGCGACCACCGCGCCGCCGGCGCCGAAGGCTGCAAAGATGTAGATCAGCAGCTGAAACACGGTGTCGATCAGCGAAACGCCGGAGACCGCCGCCTCGCCCACGCCGGCCAGCATCACGGAATCGATCATGCCCACCAGCAGCGTAAGCGCCAGTTCCAGCATCAGCGGCGCGATCAGCCGCGCCAGATCCCTTCCGGTAAAGAGCTCCTTCATATCGATGCGCCTTCCTTCCAGCCATGAAAAACGGATCTGCCGGCAAACCTTCCGGCAGATCCATTATAGAGCATTCGCTGTATGATGTCGAATACTTATATTCTATGCTTCTTTCATGCCTAAAAAGCATTTTGAAAAATCGGTGAACCGGGCCATGGCGGTGCAGAAGGGCTGGCACCGCTTCCAGGCCAGCACGGATGTGGCGGTCAGCTCCGGCCAAAGGGGGATCATGCGCACCGAAGCCTGATTCAGAAACGGCAGCGCGCCTTCGATGGTCAGCGCGCAGCCCAGCCCCGCCTCCACCATCAGCGCGGTGTTGGTGCTCAGGTTGCTGACGGCGATGATCTGAAGGGAATCGTAATGGGCGCCGAACCAGCTGGCCGCTTCATCGTAGACCTTCTGCCGGCTGGGCAGGATCATGGGAAAGCGGGCCAGCTCCGCCGCAGTGACGCGCTCCTGCCGGGCCAGCGGCGAATCCGCCGGAACCAGCGCTGCCCAGCGCTCCCGCACCGGCATGCGGACGTATTCGTAGCATTCCACGTCCACCGGCTCCAGCAGCAGGCCCACGTCGGTGCGGCCGTCGTCCATGCGGGCCTTGATGCGGTCGGCGGCGGCGGTGTGTATTTTGAAGCGCACCAGGGGATGCTGCTCGCGGAAACCGGCGATGAGCTTCGTCAGCAGGCGCACCGAGGCCAGTTCTCCGCAGCCCACGCAGATGGTGCCCTCGATCTGGGTCTCGCAGGAGGCGAGCTCCATCTCGGTCTTGTCCAGCAGCTCCAGCACCTCGCAGGCCCGGCGGCGCAGCAGCATGCCCTCGTCGGTCAGCGCCAGCGGCCGGCTGTCCCGGCAGAACAGCGTCACGCCCAGCTGCTCCTCCAGCAGCGCCATCTGCCGGCTCAGTGTGGGCTGGGTGATGTGCAGCGCCCGGGCCGCGCCGGTGATGCTCTGCTCCTGGGCCACCGTGAGAAAGTATTGCAGCAGTCTGGTTTCGATCATCGTTGTCCCGCCTTTGCGTCGGATCTGTCTTCATTATACCCGGCGGGCGGGACGCTGTCAATTCGGGAAGACGGCGTTTGCCGGAGCCGTCAGATGTTCCGGCAGAACAGGCCGTGCTGACTGCAGTGCCAGAGCAGCAGACCGTGCCGCCGGGGGATGCGCGCCTGCAGATCCCATTCGGGATACTGGCGGATCAGCTGCACGCGGTCCGGCGCGGCGACGGCCACGAAGGTCAGCGCGTGTTCGCGGGTCATGGGATGGTCGCTGGTCAGATACCACTCGTCCTCCACGGCCTCCAGATTCAGCTCGTGGGCCTCGTCGGGCTTTTGGGGAACCATCGGCTCCAGCGTCCGCCCGCAGCAGGTCATGGCCGCGTTCCCGGTCGCCATGGCCAGACTGCCGCAGCCGGGACAGTAAAAGTATCTTGCCTTTTTCATATTGCCTCCTTCCGGCGCTTCCCCGGGCAGCTCGCCGCCGAGGAGCGCGTCGATGTTCACGTCGAGCGCCTCCGACAGCGCCCGCAGCAGGGTCACGTCCGGCGCGCCCCGGCCCGTTTCCCACTTCGAGACGGCGCGGTCCGAGACGCCAATGCGCTGAGCCAGCTGCAGCTGAGTCAGCCCCTTTTCGGCGCGCAGCGCGCGAATCAACCTTCCAACCTTGGCGCAATCCATTCGATCATCCTCCTGTCGCGCATCATTGTACCGTCTTTTGCGAAAAAAATCAACAAACGCACCGTAGAGCCGCCCAATTTGTCGATTTCCGTCATAAATCGGGAGAATCTTGAATATATTTAGAAAGATGGGAAGTTATTTCGAAAGTATTACAAAATGATTGAATTTCGTTTCGGAAACGTGTATAATAACCGACAGATAAGACAGGAAGGGCGGGATGCGCATGCGAAAGTGGTTGGCGCTGGCGGCGTTGATTGCGGTGCTGGCGTGCGCGCTGATTCCGTCCGTGAGCTTCACCGAGGATCGCGACACCGTCCTGCTGGCCCGGACGATCTACGCGCTGGGCAAGGACGAGAGCTACGAAACCAAGCTGGCCATCGGCACCGTGGTGATGAACCGCGTGGAGAACCCGTGGTTCGGCGACACGCTGGGCGAGGTGCTCGAGGAGCAGCAGCAGTTCCCGGCGGGCAGCCGGTACGATGCGGAGAGCCTCCGGGCCGCGCATGCGGTGCTGGCCGGAGAGCGTGCGCTGAGCTCGTCGGCGCTGTACTATCAGCCGGTGGACGCCGCGGAGCGCTGGGACAGCGGCGATCTGGTGGAGACCGTGGGAGGCTACGGCTTCTATTCCAGCAATGGACGGATCTGACGGCGGAAGGCCGTCCCATCCGGGAGATATCGAGGAGAATCCAGCCCGTAAAACATCGGCAGCGGCGTTTTACGGGCTGTTCCTCTGCAAAGGCGATGGGGAAGGGGAGAGAGCGCATGCGCTGGAGCAGCGACGGGGCCTTCGACCGCGCGCTGGGCATCGACACGTCGCTGACCGACAAGAGCTGGGCGCGCCGCCGGCAGAGTCCCTGTCAGCCCACGCCGCTGGCGGCGCTGGAGGCGGTGGCGCAGCGCCTGGGGCCGGAGGACTGCGTGGTGGATTACGGCTGCGGCACGGGGCGGGCGGTGTTCTGTCTGGCCGCGGCGGCGGGATGCCGGGCGATCGGCGTGGAGCTGGATCCGCGGCGCTATGCGCAGGCTGCGGAGAACCTGACGCGCTGCCGGCGGCGCGCGCCGGAGGTGGCCGGGCGGATCGGGCTGGTGAACGGCGCGGCGCAGGACTATGTGCCGGGGCAGGAGGTCACGGCGTTCTATTGCTTCAACCCGTTTCCGGCGGCGGTGCTGCGGGGCGTGCTCCGGCAGATCGAGGCGCACTGCCGAAGAAAGGTGCGCATGTTCTGCTACTATCCGGACGACGGGTGGCGGGCGCTGCTGCTGGAGTCCGGCTGGCGCCCGGCCGGGACCATCGACCTGCGCGGAGCGCTGGGCAGGGACGAGCGCGAGCGCGTGGACGTGTTTGAATGGGGCGAAACGTAAACAAACCGGTCGGATTCTGTTAAATTCTGCTTGACAATCGCGCCCGATCGTGCTAGACTGGTTGCAATTCAAACGCGATGACCGGGAAGAAGTAGACCGATGCGAAGTCCTCAGAGAGCTGTCGGCAGGTGCGAGACAGCGGCGACGTCCGGTTGAATACATCCTGCGAGCGGCGCACTGAAAGGCGGTGCCGATTAGGCTGCGACGGGTTTCGCCCGTTAGAGCGGAGGGGTATGCAAGTACCCGGCGAGGGCGCTTTCCGCGAGGGAGCGCCGAACAGAGGTGGTACCGCGGGCCGTTGTTCACGCCCGTCCTCTCGTGCTGTTGGCGCGGAGGGCGGGCGTTTTTTTCGCCCTTCCGCAGAGTGCAGCCGCCGATTTCCATTCTCTCTTCAGGCGGCGCAGACGAATCAGGAAAGGGGAAGTTTCTATGTTGATCAAGGTGCTCCTGCTGGTGGTCTTCTTTGCGGTCATGGTATCGGTGGGCGTCTATTGCCGCCGGCATTCCACGGACGTCAACGGCTTCGTGCTCGGCGGCCGCGCGGTCGGCCCGTGGCTGACGGCGTTCGCCTACGGCACGTCCTATTTCTCCGCGGTCATCTTTGTGGGCTATGCGGGCCAGTTCGGCTGGAAGTACGGCATTTCCGCCACGTGGGTCGGCCTGGGCAACGCGTTTCTCGGCTCGCTGCTGGCGTGGGTGGTGCTGGGCCGCCGCACGCGCATCATGACGCAGCAGCTGGACAGCAAGACCATGCCCGATTTCTTTGAAAAGCGCTACGGCAGCAAGGCGCTGAAGATCGGCGCTTCGGCGATCATCTTCATCTTTCTGATTCCCTACACGGCCTCGCTGTACAACGGCCTGTCCCGCCTGTTCGCCATGGCGTTCAGCATCGACTACACGGCGTGCATCGTGATCATGGCGGTGCTCACGGGCGTGTACGTCATCGCGGGCGGCTACATGGCCACGGCGATCAACGACTTCATCCAGGGCCTGATCATGCTGGGCGGCATCGTGGCGGTCATCGCGGCGGTGCTCAACCAGAACGGCGGCTTCATGGCGGCCTATCAGCAGATGGCGGAGGTCTCCGATCCCGCCGTCAGCGCCATGCCGGGCGCGTTCGCGTCGTTCTTCGGCCCGGATCCGTTCAATCTGCTGTGCGTGGTCATCCTGACCTCGCTGGGCACCTGGGGCCTGCCCCAGATGGTGCAGAAGTTCTACGCCATCAAGACCGAGAAGGACATCAGCAAGGGCACGATCATCTCCACCCTGTTCGCGGTGATCGTCGCGGGCGGCTGCTATTTCCTGGGTGGCTTTGGCCGTCTGTACGCCGGGCGCGTGGACATCGCGGCCAACGGCTATGACTCCGTGATTCCCGCGATGCTGGAGGGCCTGTCCCCGCTGCTCATCGGCGTGATCGTCATTCTGGTGCTGTCCGCGTCCATGTCCACGCTGTCGTCGCTGGTGCTGGCCTCCAGCTCCACGCTGACGCTGGACTTCCTGAAGGGCAATATCATCAAGGACATGGACGAGAAGAAGCAGGTGCTGATCATGCGGCTGCTGATCGTGGTGTTCATTCTGATCTCCGTGATTCTGGCCGTGATCCAGTACAAGCGCAACGTCACCTTCATCGCGCAGCTGATGGGCGTGTCCTGGGGCGCGCTGGCGGGCGCGTTCCTCGCGCCGTTCCTCTATGGCCTTTACATGAAGCGCACCAGCAGGCTGGCGGTGTGGGTCAGCTTCATCTTCGGCGCGGGCATCATGGTGGTGAACCTGCTGGCGCGCGCCAGCTTCCCGGTCTGGCTGCAGTCGCCCATCAACTGCGGCGCGTTCGCCATGATCGCGGGTCTGATCATCGTGCCGATCGTCAGCCTGATCACGCCCGCCCCGGAGAAGGGCATTGTGGACAACGCCTTCGCGGGCTACGACGCGCAGGTGGTGGTCTCCGCCAAGGAATCGCTGGGCAAGGGCAGGTGAGCCCCTTTCCCGGTTCGGCAGCTTCCGCGTTTGCGGGAGCTGCCGCGATTTTTTTGGAGCGGCGCGGTTGAACGCCGCGAAATGATGGTATATAATGATTGAAAACAAATCACATGAATGCGGAGGTGCCGTATGCAGCTGGTATTGTTGACGGCGTTCGGCGTGGGAGGCGCCACGGTGGCGGGCGCGCTGTTGGGATTTCTGATCAAGAAGGTGCCCCATCGGTTCAACGATGTGGTGCTGGGCTTTGCGGCGGGCGTGATGCTGGCCGCGGCGGTGCTGGGGCTGATTCTGCCGTCGCTGGAGTTCGGCGGGGCGCACGGGGTATGGATCACGATTCCGGGCGTGTTCTGCGGCGCGCTGTTTCTGAATGTGATCGACCGGCTGGTGCCCCATCTGCACGCGCTGGCGGGCGTGGGCGAGGACCACGAGCGGCATCCCGATTCGGTGGCGCAGCTCAACCGCGTGCTGCTGTTCGTGACGGCCATCGCCATTCACAACCTGCCCGAGGGCGTTGCGGCGGGCGTCAGCTTCGGCACGGGCAACATGGGCGACGCGCTGACCGTGGCCGGCGGCATCGCGCTTCAGAACATCCCCGAGGGCATGGTGATCATCGCGCCGATGCTGGCCGCGGGCATCAGCCGCCGCCGCACGTTCCTGATCGCGCTGTCCACGGGCCTGGTCGAGGTGGTCGGCACGCTGTTCGGCTATTTCGCCGTCAATGTGGCCGCGTTCATCCTGCCCTTTGCGCTGGCCTTTGCGGGCGGCACGATGCTCTATGTGGTCAGCGACGAGATGATCCCCGAGACCCATGCCCACGGCTTCGAGCGCGGCGCGACCTACGCGCTGCTCGCCGGCTTCTGCGTGATGCTGCTGCTGGAGGCCTACCTGGGCTAGGGCGATTTCTCCAAACCCCGTGCACAGGCCGGTCCGGAAGAGCTTCAGGCAAAGAGAAGAGAGGTTTCCCGAAGGGAAACCTCTCTATTCTCTTCGTTCGGGATTGCAGTCAATCCCTAAACCGCCTGGAATGCGATGCCGGAGGGCGGGGCCGTGGGCGGAAAGGAGACGCCTTCGCCGCCTGACCAAAGATTTAGCACAGGCGAGGGGTTGCCAAACGCGCGCGGCTGTGGTATAATGTCTGGGTCCGCAGGTGATGATGACTGGGTCCCGTGCGGCGTCATGCTGTGAATCTTGTCAGGGCCGGAAGGCAGCAGCAATAAGCAGAAGTTGGCGCGCGCCGCGGGAGAAGCCCGGTTTGAACCTGTGGGCTTTTTATTTTTATGAAATGGAGATGAATATCCATGCGGTTTCGCCACATGACCAGCGTCTACCTCCGCCGGGACGGGCAGCTGCTTTTGCTGTACCGAACGGGCTCGCGGGTGGTGAACAACCAGTGGATCGGCACCGCGGGCGGACACTTCGAGCCCTCGGAGCTGAACGACCCCACGGCCTGCGTGCTGCGCGAGCTGCAGGAGGAGACCGGGCTGACGGCGGGCGACATCGAGCATCTGGCGCTGCGCTATGTCACGCTGCGGCGCAAGAACGGCGAGATCCGCCAGAATCACTACTTCTTCGCCGATCTGAAGCCCGGAATCCGCGAGCCTGCCAGCACGGAGGGGCGGCTTCAGTGGTTTTCCGAGGCGGAGCTGTCCGGGCTGGACATGCCCCATTCGGCCCGGTACATGCTCGAGCACTGGCTGGCCGTGGGGCGGTACGACGACAGGCTCTACGGCGGCGTCAGCCGGGCGGACGGCGTGGACTTTCACGAATTGAACGAATTTTAGGCGCGAATCGCCGCTTTTGGGAATGTGAGGTGGAAAAATATGCAGATTGAGAAGGGCGCTCCCGCGATCATCGACGGCTGGATGGCGCTGGTTGAGCGCGTGCGGGCGGAGTTTCCCGGGCTGGAGACCCCTCAGGCGATGGAGGAGCACCGGCAGACCGTGCTGCGGTTCATGGAGCGGGGCGAGGCGCTCTGCGCCCGGGAGGGCGGGGACCTCGCGGGCGTGATCCTGTTCTCCCGCAGGCACAGCATGATCTGCTGTCTGGCGGTCGCGCCGGAGTTTCGCCGCCGGGGCGCGGGGTCGATGCTGCTGGGCGAGGCGCTCCGGCGCATGGATCGCAGCCGCCCGGTGACGGTGTCCACCTTCCTGGAGGACGATCCCCGCGGCCCGGCCGCCCGGGGACTGTACCGGCGCTTCGGCTTTGCCGAGGGCGCGTACTCCGAGGAGTACGGCAGCCCGGTGCAGGAATTTGTGCGCGCGCCGCAGGACTGACCCGCCAGTCAAAAGGGGCTGTCTCATTAAGCGTTATATTGCACAAAGAAACGCCTGTAAAACACCTTGTTCTCGGTGTTCTACAGGCGATTTTCATCGATTATTTGTGCAGTTCGTCCTTAGTGAGATAGCCCCTTTTGAGAATGAAAGGATTTCACATATTCAGCTTCGCGTCCCGCTCGGCCTTTTCGTTTTTGACCTCCCAGTGCAGCAGGAAGGTCAGCGCGCCGCGGATCAGCACGATGGCGCCGAGTATGAACAGCTCGTCCCAGGTGCGCACGATCACCGTGCGCAGCACCTCGCCGCCCATCTTGAACAGCAGCGCCAGCGAAATGCCCTCGGCCAGATCGATGCGCAGGTGCTGCTTGCCCCGCACATAGCCGTAAAGGCAGCGAATCGCCGTGGCCACAACGATCAGCACGCCCGCCATCTCCATGGCCATCGTGCAGTAGAGAATCACCTGCTCAAAAACCGCCTCAATCTGATGATACACCCTTCTCCACCCCTCTTTTTCATCACAATATGGGTAAAGTATAGCAGATGCAATGCCGATTTGCAACCCGCGCAGATTCTTGAGGCTTTCTTTATGCCCGAATGGCTTGACGCTGCGCAGCCGGCCATGATATGATAAAAGGGAAGAAGGATTCCCCTTTTTTGATGGAATTTTCCCCCGAAAGAGAAAGAGAGGTTGAGAGATGAAGCGAGGCTGGGTGCGGCCGCTGGGCGAAAAGATCCGGGAATCGCTGGCGTCGGTGCTGCCGATTTCCGCCGTTGTGCTGCTCTTGAGCATAACGATCGCGCCGCTGAGCGCGGGAACGATGGTCATGTTTATATTTGGCGCGCTGATGCTGATTCTGGGCATGGGCCTGTTCACCGTGGGCGTGGACCTTTCGATGATGCCCATGGGCGAGGGCATCGGCGTGGAGATCAGCAAGGCGCGAAAGCTGGGTCCGTCGCTGCTGCTGTGCTTTCTGCTGGGCGCGCTGATCACCATTGCGGAGCCGGATCTGCAGCTGCTGGCGCGCCAGGTGCCGTCGATTCCCAACCGGACGCTGATTCTCTCCGTGGCCGTGGGTGTGGGCCTTTTTCTGGCCGTGGCGCTGGTGCGCGCCCTCTTTTCGATCAAGCTGTCCCGCATGCTGCTGATCGTCTACGGGCTGACCTTTCTGCTGACGGCGCTGGTGCCGCCGGACTTTGTGCCGGTGTCCTTCGATGCCGGCGGCGTCACCACGGGCCCGATTACGGTGCCGTTCATCATGGCGATGGGCATCGGCATGACCTCGCTGCGAAGCGACCGGAACTCCCAGTCCGACGCCTTCGGCCTGATCGCGCTGTGCAGCGCGGGTTCGGTGCTGGCGGTGCTGCTGCTGGGCGTGTTCTACGCGCCGGACGACGCTTCAGGCGCCGTCATCGCCATCACCGAGCCCGCCTCCACGAAGGAAGCGGCGCTTCACCTGCTGGGCGCGCTGCCGGAGTACGCCCGGGAGGTCGCGCTGGCCATCGTGCCCATCGCGGTGCTGTTCGCGCTGTTTCAGCTGTTTCGCAGAAGGTTCCACCGCATGCAGGTCAGGCGCATCGTGGTGGGTCTGGTCTATACCTATCTCGGGCTGGTGCTGTTCCTGACGGGCGTGAACGAGGGCTTCATGTCCTCGGGCTATCTCATCGGCCGGGCCATCGCCTCCGGCGAAAGCGCCTGGCTGCTGATCCCCATCGGCATGGTGATCGGCTACTTCATCGTGGCCGCCGAGCCGGCGGTGCACGTGCTGAACAAGCAGGTGGAGGAGATCTCCAGCGGCTCGATTACCGCAAAGGAGATGCAGGCCGGCCTGTCCGTGGGCGTGGCGCTGTCGGTGGGGCTGGCGATGCTGAGAATTCTGACGGGCATCTCGATTCTGTGGTTCCTGATTCCCGGCTACGCGCTGGCGCTGGCGATGACGTACTTTGTGCCGGACATGTTTACCGGCGTGGCGTTCGACTCCGGCGGCGTGGCCTCGGGCCCGATGACGGCGGCGTTCCTGAGCCCGCTGGCGATGGGCGCGTACGAGGCGGTGGGCGGCAGCATGCTCACCGACGCCTTCGGCATCGTGTCCATGGTGGCGATGACGCCGCTGGTGACCATCCAGCTGCTGGGGCTGCGCGGACATCTCCGGCGCCGCCGGTCCGCGCCGCAGCCCGCCGCGGCGGTCCATTCCGACGACTGCGTGGTATACTATGACTGAGGGGAGGCGGGCGCATGAAAACGGATCGGATGAAGGCGATGTTCACCATTGTGGACCGCAGCGACGGCATTGCGCTTTCCAAGCTGTACGAGCAGAACGGCGTGCCGCTGCACCTGCAGATCATCGCCGAAGGCACGGCCACGTCGGAAGTACTGAACATGCTGGGACTGACCCGCCGGGAGAAGGTGATGCTGGTGAGCTTCGCGCCGGAGGGCGCCGTGGAAGCGCTGCTGAGCCGGCTGGACAACGACTATCGCGGCATTCTCAGCGTGAGAGGTCTGGCATTCAGCATCCAGCTGACAGGCATTTCGGGCGCGATCGCGAGCGCCCTTTCAACCGGGAATCCGCAGGCAGGAGGTGCTACGGTGAACAGTGAACGGGAACACAGCGTGATCTTCGTGGCCGTCAATCAGGGCTGCACGGATCAGGTGATTCAGACCGCCTGCAAGGCGGGCGCGACCGGCGGCACGGTGCTGCGCGGCCGCTGGGTGGGCGCCCAGCGGCTGGAGAAGTACCATGCGATTTCGCTGCAGGACGAGAAGGAGCTCTTGATGATCGTGTGCGACAGGAGCATCCGCAACGCCATCATGGACGCCATCAACGAGCGCCACGGCCTGCGCAGCGAGGAGCAGGCGTTCGTGTTCTCGCTGCCCATCGATCGCATGGTCAAGCTCTCGTAGCGGCGGTTTTGGGCGTTGACAGCGGCAAAGCCGCGTGCTATAATAACCTTAATTTCCTGAAGGGAGGCATCCGTCGTGTCGGAAATCATGCGTCTGCACGTTCTGGTCGACTGCGCAATCACGGCAGTTTTGGCATCTGACGGGATCACTATGCCCTTTGGGAATGGTCACGCCTCTCGTTAGCTGCGAATTTCGGGCGGGTCATCGGAAGGGTGGCCCGCTTTTTCATGCTCAAAATGACCTTGGGAGGAACGATTTATGAAATCCTATCTGGCGACCGCGCGGATGTGCGTTCGCAATAAAAACGAATTCGGCCTGCTGTGGACGCTGGGCGAATATCTGCTGAAGCTGATCTCGCTGCTGGCGCAGGCGATGGTCTGGCGGGCGGTGCTGCCGGAGGGCGCGGTGGTGGACGGCATGACCCGGCAGGGCATGCTGGTGTATATCACCGTGTCCAGCGCGCTCGCGCCGCTGCTGGACGTGCGCACGCCGGCCTCGTCCTGGCTTCACGACGGCACAATCCTGGGGCTGTTCCAGCGCCCGTGCTCCATCTACGGCCAGCTCGTCGCCCACACCGTCGGCTCCTGGGCGATTCCCCTCATTGGCTACGGGATTCCGCTTTTGCTGATCTCGACGCTGCTGGGCTATCCGCCCGTTCCGGCCTCGCCCTGGTTCTGGCTCTCGCTGCTGCTGTGCATCTGCCAGGGCTTTGCGGTGGACTTCGCGTTCGCCTGCCTGCTGATTCGCATGAACAATCTGGAGTGGACGATGCACTCGCTGCGCAATGCGCTCACGGCGCTGCTCACCGGCGGGCTGATCCCCTTCGCGGCGCTGCCGTGGGGACTCGGACGGTG
Source organism: Candidatus Faecivicinus sp. (assembly GCA_051883655.1). GTDB lineage: Bacteria > Bacillota > Clostridia > Christensenellales > Aristaeellaceae > Faecivicinus. Next base: position 16,836 of record JBJEUD010000007.1, read on the forward strand.
GCTGGAGCTCTCGCCGCTGGGCACGCTGGCGGGCGCGCCGCTGGCGCTGATGTCCGGCCTGGGCGACCCCGCGCGGCTGATCGGCGCGCAGCTGTTCTGGAACCTCACGCTCTGGCCCTTCGCCTGCTGGGCCTTCCGGGCCTCCCGGGAAAGGATGGTGTCCTATGGCGGCTAAGCTTAGACAGCTGTTTCGGATGTACGCGCTCTACGGGCGCATGGACTGGCACTTTCTGATGCGCGACAAGCGCACGGGCTTCCTGTGCGTGATCGGCGACTGGTTCGGCATCCTCTCCTCGATCTCCGGCATCGCGCTGCTGGCGGTGAAGTTCGACGGCATCGGCGGACTGACGGCGGACGAGGTGCTCTGGATGCTGGGCTTCTTCACGCTGGCCGACGGCGTCACCTGGATGATGCTGGGCGCATTCAACGCGCTGCACATCAGCCGCCGCGTCAGCCGGGGCCAGGTGGATCACATGCTGATCCAGCCCGTGCCGCTGTGGATGCAGCTGCTGACCGAGGGCTTCATGCCCTTCTCCGGCAACAGCGGCGTCATCGCGGGTGCGGCGCTGACGGCCATCGCCACGGCGCGGCTGAAGCTGGCGCTGACACCGGGGTGGTTTGCGATGCTCCTGCTGTACATACTGGCGCGCATGGCAGTGGCGGCAGGCTGCTCCTTCATCGCCGGCACGGCGGCATTTTACAGGCCGGTGGCCTGCGAGGAGCTCTCCTCCGTGGCGCTGGATGCGCTGAACGCCGCGGGCAAATATCCCCTGGTGGCGCTGCCGGAGTGGCTGCAGGCCGTCTTTGCAACGGTGCTGCCGGTGAGCCTGATGGCCTATCTGCCCAGCATGATTCTATTGAACAAGATCGACGCGCCGGCCGTGCGCGCCTGGCCGTTCGCCATGGGCGCGGCGCTGCTGGCCCTGACGCAGCTGTTATTCAGAAAGGGGTTGAAGCACTATGCCACGCATGGATGCCCGAGATACAAGGAAATGGGACACCGTTGTTGAGCTGTCCGACGTCACCAAGCGCTTTCGCCGCTTGAAGCGCGGCGGCCTGTTCCGCCGGGAATACGAGGACATCTACGCCCTCTCCCACGTGAACCTTCAGGTGCGGCGCGGCGAGTTTCTGGCCTATGCCGGGCCCAACGGCGCGGGCAAGTCCACCACCTTCAAGCTGCTGTGCGGCATGCTGGCCCCCAACGAGGGAACCTCGCGCCTGTTCGGCATGGATCCCATCCGCGACCGCATCGCCGTGATGCGCCGCACGGGTGTGCTCTTCGGCAACCGCAGCGAGCTGTGGTGGGACCATCCCGTGCGCGCGTCCTTCGAGTGGAAGCGCGACGTGTGGGCCATCCCCCGCGAGGACTACGAGGCCCGCCTGGAGCAGCTGGTGTCCGAAATGCGTCTGGGCGGCTTCATGGACGCCTTCGCCCGGGAGCTGTCGCTCGGACAGCGGATGCGCGCGAATCTGGCGCTGACCCTGCTCCACGCCCCCGAGCTGGTGCTGCTGGACGAGCCGACCCTCGGCCTCGACGTGCTCGCCAAGCGCGACCTCATTCAGACCCTCAAGCGCGTCAACCGCGAGATGGGAGTCACCCTGGTGGTCACCAGCCACGACATGGACGACCTGCGCGACATGGCCTCCCGCCTCGTGCTCATCCACCGGGGCGAGATCCGCTACGACGGCGCCTTCGACGACCTCCTCTCCAGCGCCGACAAGACCGACTTCGAGGCCATCATCGCCGAAATGTACCGCGAATGGCAGCCGGAGGAGGCATAGCCGCCGGGGACGATCATTCTGCGGGGAGGACCTTTCGAAGAGGGAAAGGCGCTCCCCAAAAACAGCATTGCGGCCTGCGTGCAGGCCGCAATGCTGTTTTTGGGGAAACAGAGCGCGTATTGATGGGGAAAGGCCGGCGGTTCCGGGGAACGCAGGGCTTCAGAACCTCAGCCGCATCTGATACCACCGGACATTGCCGTGGACAGACGCAGAGACGCCCTCGCTGACAAACCCGAAGCTGCCGTAATAGGGCAGAAGGCGCTCCTTGCAGGTGAGCACCAGTCCGGCGCGGCCCTCCTCCCGCGACTGGCGGATGGCCTCGCGGAGCAGCCGGGCGGCGCAGCCCTGCCGGCGATAGCCGGGAATGGTGTTCACGCCGAAGATCATCTGCCAGGCGCCGTCGGGGCTGTGGAGGGATGCGTCGGCGTACATCTCGTCGCGGAGGTCGGGCTCATCGGTGGTCATGCCGTTGACGAAGCTGACGAGCACGTCGCCGTCGAACAGCAGCCAGAAGCGATCAGGATAGGCGCACAGCCGGGCGGCAAAGTCCTCCCGTGTGGCGGCCTCCGCCGCGGGAAAGCACTCCGCCTCCACCTTCGCGATGGCCGCAAGGTCCCCAGGGGACGCGTGCCGGATCTGCATGCTTCGGGCCTGAAATTGAAGCTCGTCCAACGCGGCGCGATATTTCGCAATGCGCGCGCGGGCCGCCTCGGTTGCGCTCTCTTCGGTCATGCCGATTCTCGAAAGGTCCATGTTGTGGCGGAGATCGGCGATCTTGACCTGCCGCGCGATGGGGTTCTTGCCAACCTCCCGAATGTAGTCCGCATAGCGCATCTGCTTCGGCCTGGTGATGACCCGCACAGCCTCCACAATCTCCTCGGAGAAGCCCTCTGCATGCAGTTCCTCCAGCGTCGCGCCGCCGTCTTCCACCACATCGTGGAGCAGTGCGACGGCCGTCTCCTCGGGCGTGTGCATCTGCTCGGCCACGTGCATCGGATGAAAGATGTAGGGCTCGCCGCCCTTGTCCAGCTGGCCATGGTGCGCGCGATACGCCAGGCGCATGGCCCTGCGGGTAACTTCCGTATAAATCATTTCGCTGTCCTTCCGTTCACAATGATCGCATTCGCGATGGGTGTCCTTTGGAATTTCAGTGTAGCATCCGGATGGGACCCGGGTCAAGGACAAACCGCGCCCGCCACCTGTTAAATTTCGCTCTGTTGCAAAGGCGCGCCGGTTCTGCTATAATTCCTTTGGAAGGACGGGATTGAAATGGACGATACGAAGCGCCGGCGCGGCGGCAACTACGACGCCGTCCGCCTGACCTGGCGGCAAAGGTTTCTGACCATGGATCACGAAGCGCTGGCCGAGCGCTTTCACCTGGAGATCGACGCGGAGCAGCTTCGGTTGGTCTACTTCAGCCATCCCTATTCGATCTCCCGCCGGGACGCGCGCATCGTCCGGCTGGACAGGCCCGGCGCGCCCATCGGCTTCAATACGGAGATGAACTTCTTCAACATGTTTCACTACGCCGTGGAGCATCCCGCGCCCTCGGGCCGGCTGATTCCCTTCCGCAATGTCAAGCGGGTCTATCCCTTCGAAGCCGCCTACCTGCGCTCGATCATCCATCCCTTCGAGCGGCGGTTCGCCGGCCATGTGCCCGAGCTGCGCCGGGCGTTCGACGCGCTCCGGGCCCGCCCGCTGCCCCAGGGCGACGCCGGCGGCGCACTGGAAATCCTGCCCGGCCTCGAGCTGGCCGTCACCTTCTGGGACGCGGACGACGAGTTTCCCGCCCAGGCCAACATGCTCTTCGACGCGAACATCACCGATTACATGCACGAGGAAAACGTGGTCTGCACCGCCTCGGACGCGGCGGA
>JBJEUD010000007.1:20591-29858 GCA_051883655.1 Candidatus Faecivicinus sp.
AAAAAGGAGCGTCGCCGCTCCTTCGGGTTTGAACCTCCCGCCTGTTTTCGCACTGCCCGCCTTTTGCCGGGCAGTGCGCTTTTTCGCGGGGACTGCGTTTAATAGCTGCGCCAGGCGCCGGGGGCGGCCAGCATCAGGATGGGGAAGATCTCCAGTCGGCCGATGAGCATGCACAGCGAGAGCACGATCTTGCTCGCGCCGGAGAACGCGGCAAAGTTGCCGGTGGGGCCCACCATGTCCAGTCCGGGGCCGATGTTGGAGAGCGTGGCCACCACGGCGGTGAAGTTGGTCTCGAAGCTGAAGCCGTCGATGGAGATGATCAGCGTGGCCAGCAGCAGGATGAAGACGTAGGCGAAGAAGAAGCCCAGCACGCCGCTGAGGGTGCCCTCGCTGATCGCGCGGCCGTCCAGCTTGACGGTGTTGACCGACTTGGGATGGACAGTGCGGCGGATTTCCCGCACCATGCTCTTCACCAGCAGCTGCACGCGGATGATCTTGATGCCGCCGCCGGTGGAGCCCGCGCACGCGCCCGCGAACATCAGGCACACCAGCAGCGTGCGGCTGAACTGGGGCCAGAGGTTGAAGTCCGCGGTGGCGTAGCCGGTGGTGGTCATGATGGAGGAGACCTGGAAGAAGCTGTAGCGCAACGCGGTGAAGAAGCGCCCGCCGTACTGGGGCAGGATGTTCAGCGCGATCGCCACGCTGGCGCCCAGCAGCACGATGATGTAGACCCGCAGCTCGCTGTTGCCGGCGCAGGCCTTCCAGTTGCGGCGCAGCATGTAATAGTACATGGAGAAGTTCACGCCAAACAGCGCCATGAACACGCCGATGATGACGTCCACCGCCGCCGAGTTGAACGCGCCGACGCTGGCGTTGTAGTTGGAAAAGCCGCCGGTGCCCGCCGCGCCGAACACGTGGATCAGCGCGTCATAGAGGTTCATGCCGGTGCACAGCAGGCAGATCAGCATCAGCACCGACAGCCACACGTACAGCTGATAGAGAATCTTGGCGTTTTTGCCCACCCGGGGCACCAGCTTGTCCACCGAGGGGCCGGGGGATTCCGCGCGCATCAGGTGGATCGACCGCGCGCCCATCTTGGGAATCAGCGCCAGCGAAAGCACCAGCACGCCCATGCCGCCCACCCAGTGGGTGAAGCTGCGCCAGAACAGCAGGCCCTTCGGCAGGGCCTCCACGTCGGTGAGGATGGTGGCGCCGGTGGTGGTGAAGCCGGAGACGGTTTCGAAGAAGGCGTCGATCAGCGAGGGGATGCTGCCGTGGAAGTAAAACGGCAGCGCGCCGAAGAACGAGACCAGAAGCCATCCCAGCGAAACCACGGCAAATCCCTCGCGGGCGCGGAGGTTGTCGTTCTTGGGCCTGAGCAGCGAGAGCCCTCCGCCCACGGCGGCGGTGACCGCCATGGCGATCAGCAGCGAAACGGCGTCGCCGCCGCCCATGATCAGCGAGACCGCCAGCGGTACGGCCATCAGCACCGCTTCGATTAAAAGCACGTTGCCGATGAGCTTGAAAGTCAGTCTTTTGTTCATCTCTTGATCTCCGCCAGATCGAAGGCGTCCTCCAGATTGACGACGGTGCCGGCCTTGGCCGTGAGGATGACGGTGTCGCCCGCCTCGATGTGGTCGCCGCCGAAGGGGATGATGTTCTTCCGGTCGCGCACCAGCACGGACACCAGGATGCCGCGCCGGATGTTCAGTCGGTTGAGGGGAATGTTCAGATAGGGCGCGCCCTCCAGCGCGGTGAACTCGTAGGCCTCGACCTTGCCGCCCAGCATGCCGTAGACCTTCTCCACCACGGAGTTGCGCGAATCGTTCAGCGCGCGCACGGAGCGCAGAATGACGTTGGCGGTGGTCAGCTTGGGGCTGACGACGCTCTCAATGCCCAGATCCTCCATGACCTCCAGCGTGTTCAGGCGGTTGACCTTGACGATCACCTTCTTCGCGCCGCGGCGGGCGCCGAACATGCCGGTGATGATGTTCTCCTCGTCGCGGTCGGTCAGGCAGATCAGCGCGCCGCACTCGCCGACGCTCTCGGAGTCCAGCACCTCCTGATCGGTGCCGTCGGCGCAGATGATCATCACGTTGTCCAGCTGATCCGCCAGGCGCGCGCACTTGGCCTCGTTGATCTCGATCATGCGCAGGTGCACGCCCATGCCGGCGATGATCTTGGCCAGATAATAGGAGATGTGGCCGCCGCCGATGAGCAGCGCGGACTTCATGCGCTGGGTGTCCTTGCCCAGCTGCTTGAAGAACTTGGTGATGCTTTCGCGGTCGCCGGTGGCGTAGACGCGGTCGCCGGCGGCAATTTCAAAGCTGCCGTCCGGGATGATGGCCTCGCCATTGCGCTGGGCGGCGGTGAACTGGATGCGGGGATACTTGCCGTGCAGCTTCGAAAGCGGCACGCCGATGATGGGATCGGTGGGCTCCACGCGGAACTCGACCATCTCCACGCGGCCGTGGGCGAAGGATTCGATGTTGATGGCGAAGGGGAAGCGCAGCAGGCGGGAGATCTCCTGGGCCGTGGCGCGCTCGGGGTTGATCACCTGGTCGATGTCCAGCTTGTTCTGAAGCATCGTAAGGGATTCGGTGTATTCGGGGTCGCGGATGCGGGCGATGGAATACTTTGCGCCCAGCTGCTTGGCCGCCAGGCAGCAGACCATGTTCAGCTCGTCGTTGCCGGTGACGGCGATGATCACGTCCGCCGATTCGATGCCCGCCTCCAGCAGCGTGCGCACGTTGGCGCCGTTGCCGCGGATGCACATCACGTCCAGCGTTTCGCTGGCGCGGGTGAGCGCCTCGGCGTTTTTGTCGATAATGGTGATGTCGTGTCCGTCCTTGGACAGGAACTGCGCGAGCGTATAGCCAACCTTGCCGTCGCCCACGATGATAATGTTCACTCAATAGCCCCCTTGTTAAAGACAGAAAAGAGTCGCTCAGGTCAGCGATTCGCTCCACGCCGCCCGGAGACATTCCAGCGCGGCGGCCGCGTCCCCGGCGGTGTACTCGCCGTGGGCGACGGCGCTGACGCGCCCCTGATAGCCCTGGCGGTTCAGCGTGCGGAACAGCTTTGCATAGTCCTCGCCGTCGCCCTTCCCGGGCAGAGACCGGGTCAGCGGGCTTCCGGTATGGACGTGCATCAGCGAGCTTCCGCAGCGCGCCAGCGCCTCCAGCGGCTCGGCGGCGTAGGCCATCTGCACGGTGTCCGCCAGCACGCCCACCTGGCTGAGCTGCAGCAGCGCGGCCATCAGCGCCGCCTCGGAGACCGTGTTGATCAGATTGCACTCCGCGTGGCGGTAGTTCTGAATGGCGACGCACAGGCCCAGCGCGGCCGCGTGGCCCTGCACGATGCGCAGAAAGTTGCCCGTCTGCCGCCGGGCCATGGCGAAGTCGAACACGGCGGGCACGTTCCGGGACTGCGGCGCGTCAAAGGCGATGATCCGCGCGCCCAGGCGCGCGGCCCGGGCGAAGGCCTTCTCCAGATACTCGTGCTGGAGCCGCGCGCGGACGTCGCCGCCGTTGACGCGCAGGTCGCCGGGCAGCATGTCGTACATCGCCTCCACGCGGATTTCCGCCGCTTCGAGGTACGCCGCCAGCTCCCGGAACTCGCTGTCCGTCAGCGCGGCGATGCGCGCCAGCGGCAGCTCCAGATAGTCGAACCCGAGGCTTGCCGCCTCCGGAACAAATTCGAACGGCGTTCGCAGGCCGATGGAAATCATGGGGCGTCACCTCGCTTGTACAGGTCAACTCAGATCACAGTCATTATACGCCAAAGCGCATCGCCCGTCAAATTAAGAAAACCACATGCAGGCATGATTTTTGCGCCCGACGGAAATCGACGCAAGATTAGGTTAAAATCGGCGGTATGTGGAGGCGCGGTCTTGATTTTGCCGCCGCATACTGGTATAATTTATCCAAACCATTAGGAAAAGGAGTGTATGACCAATGGCTCTCGTTACTTCTAAAGAGATGTTCAAGAAGGCCTACGAAGGCGGCTACGCCATCGGCGCTTTCAACGTCAACAACATGGAGATCATCCAGGGCATCACCGAGGCTGCGATCGAGAAGAAGGCTCCCCTGATTCTGCAGGTTTCCAAGGGTGCCCGCGCCTATGCGAAGCATGTTTACCTGATGAAGCTGATCGAGGCAGCCATCGCCGACGCCGAGCAGTCCGCCGGCTTCGACCTGCCCATCTGCGTGCACCTCGACCACGGCGATACCTTTGAGCTGTGCAAGAGCTGCATCGACGGCGGCTTCACCTCCGTCATGATCGACGGCTCCTCCAAGTCCTTCGAGGATAACATCGCCCTGACCAAGAAGGTCGTCGAGTACGCCCACGATCACGGCGTTGTGGTCGAAGGCGAGCTGGGCACCCTGGCCGGCGTTGAGGACGAGGTCAATGTTTCCGCCGAGGATTCTTCCTACACCCGCCCCGAAGAGGTCGAGGAGTTCGTCTCCCGCACCGGCGTTGACTCCCTGGCCATCGCCATCGGCACCTCTCACGGCGCTTACAAGTTCACCGCCGCTCAGTGCACCCGCAATGAGAAGGGCATTCTCGTTCCCCCGCCGCTGCGCTTCGACATCCTCGACGAGGTCTCCAAGCGCCTGCCCGGCTTCCCGATCGTCCTGCACGGCTCTTCCTCCGTTCCGCAGGAGTTCGTGAAGATCATCAACGAGAACGGCGGCAAGATGCCCGACGCCGTCGGCATCCCCGAGGAGCAGCTGCGTCAGGCTGCCCGCGGCGCGGTCTGCAAGATCAACATCGACTCCGACCTGCGCCTGGCCATGACCGCCTGCATCCGCAAGTACTTCGCGGAGCATCCGGATCACTTCGATCCCCGCCAGTACCTCAAGCCCGCCCGCGTGGCCATCAAGGACATGGTCGCCCACAAGCTGGTGGACGTGCTGGGCTGCGACGGCAAGGCCTGATTTTCCCAAACATCATCACAGGAGAAGGGGAGCGCTTCGCCGGAAGGCGGGGCCTCCCCGGCTTTGTATTTTGAAGAAGCAACCAAAGAATCCGTGGAATGCGCGCTCCACGGGAAGAGAATTGAAGAAGGATTTGCCCGGGCTGCTTGCGGCGGCATGCATTGTATGTCTGCTGCTGTGGGGAGCTTCATTTTTGCTGCGCGGAAGCGAGGCGCAGGAGGCGGCGCAGAGCGTCCGGATTCTCCGGGTGATGACCTCCAACCCCGGCACCTGCATGCCGGTGGGCGGCGCGTACACGGACTGGGTGGAGCTGGTCAATCTGTCGGACGCGCCGGTGAACCTGAAGGGCTGGCGGCTGACCAGCGGGCTGGATGTGCGCGAGGGCTGCGTGTTTCCGGAGCTCGTGCTTCAGCCGGGGGAATCCACCGTGGTCTATGCAGGCAACCGGCCTGCGTCGGCCCCGGCAGACGCGCTGTTCTGCAGCTTCGGGCTGAGCGCGGACGGGGACAGCCTGACGCTGTGCGACGAGCACTACGCGGTGCGCGATTCGGTGGAAATTCCCGCCGTCGCCGCGGGCAAGGTCTACGCGCTGGATGCGGAGACGGAGACCTGGTCGCAGCGCTCGCCCTATGAAAATCTGGGCGTGGGCCTCGATCTCTCCGCCGACCTGACGCCGGAGTACGCCGGCGGGCTGGTGATCAGCGAGCTGATGGCCAGCAACGGCTCCACCCTGCAGGATTCCACCGGCGCCTATTCCGACTGGATTGAGATTTACAACGGCACCGGCGAGCCGATCAACCTCGCCGGCTACTCCCTGTCGGAGGATGAGACCAACCGCCGCCGCTTCGTCTTTCCGAATGTCACGCTGCAGCCGGGCGAGTACCGGCTGGTGTTCGCGTCGGGCGCGGAGCGCACCGGCGACGAGCTGCACGCGGCGTTCAGGCTCTCCTCGGAGGGCGAGCGGGTGGTGCTGTTCGATCCCGCAGGCCAGGCCATCTCCTATATGGAGTACGACCACCTGGACACCGGCGAATCGCTGGCGCGCGGGGAGGACGGCTCCGTGGCCAGGAGCCTCGCGCCGTCTCCCGGCAATGCGAACACCAAGGAGGGCGCGCTGAGCGCCGTCGATCCGGATTACTTCGCGCCCGTGCAGAACGCCCAGGGGATTTACATCAACGAGGTCGCGGCCAGCATGGACAGCGGCTGCGACTGGGTGGAGATCATCAACGAATCCGGCCAGAGCGCCGATCTCTCCGGCTACGGCCTGTCCGACAATCCCAACCGGCCGCGCAAGTGGACGTTCCCCGAGGGGACGGTCGTTCCCGCGGGCGGCGGCGCGGTGGTCTCGCTGGTGGGCTCGGACGGCTCGGCGGAGTCCGCGGGCACGCCGTATGTGGCCAGCTTCGCGCTGGATGTGGACAGCGACGAGTATCTGGTGCTCTCCGACAGCAGCGGCCAGGTGATCGACCGGATGCTGGTCTCGGGCCAGCGGCGCAACATCAGCTACGGCCGCATGTCCGGCGAGACCGGCTACGTCTACTTCACCAGTCCCACGCCCGGCGCGGTCAACGGCGGCCAGTACTACCGCCGCTGCGCCAGGGAGGTGGAGTTCTCCCATACCGGCGGCGTGCAGGACGGCCCGATCCAGCTGGAGCTCTCCGCCGAGAGCGGCATGACCATCTACTATACCACCGACGGCAGCGAGCCCACCGCGGCCTCCACCGTCTACACCGGCCCGATTTCCATCTCGGAAAACACCGTCATCCGCGCGGTGGCGTGGGGCAGCGACGCCATTCCGTCCTATTCCAGGGCCAACACCTACATCTTCGGCGTCTCCCACACCGTGGGCATTGTGGCCGTCTCGGGCAATGCCGACGAGCTCACCGGCCCGAACGGCACGCTGATGACCGGCGTGACCGGCAGCGGCTATGACGTGAACGCCGAAATCTACGACGCCGGCGGAAACCAGCTGGTCAACCAGGGCTGCATGCTCAAGCTCAACGGCCGCAGCAGCCGAACCATGTACGACCAGCGCGCCTTCCGGCTGGTGGCCAAGGATGAGTACGGCAGCGACCGGTTCAGCGCCGCGCTGTTCTCCAACCGCGATTACGAGGAGTACAAGGCGGTGGTCGTCCGCGCGGCCGGACAGGACAACCGGCTCGCATTCATGCGCGACGTGGTGTTCACCTCCCGGGCGCAGAACACCAGCGTGATGTATCAGGAGAGCGAGGTCGTGGTCGCCTACGTCAACGGCCAGTTCTGGGGCGTGTACCACCTGCGCGAGCGCATCTCGCCGGAGTCCATCTGCCAGTTCGAGGGCTGGGACAACCCCGACGCCGTCGACCTGCTGGAGGGCAAGAACGGCAGCGTGGTTCAGGGCTCCAACAGCACCTTCAAGAAGATGATGGCCGCCGTGCAGGCCTACGGCGTGGCGTCCGATGAGAATCTGGCCGCCCTGCGCCAGATGATGGACGTGGAGAACTATCTCGAGTACGTCATGCTGCAGATGTACTGCAACAACCACGACCTGAACAACGTGCGCATGTACCGAAGCTCCGAGGGCGACGGCCTGTGGCGCTGGATCCTCTACGACACCGACCTGGGCTTCCGCAACAACCGCGATTCCGTCAAGGACTGGTGCACCGGCAAGGGCACGGTCGGCTCCATCACCCAGCAGAGCAACGTGCTGTTCCTGGCGCTGATGCAGAACGCGTCCGTGCGCGACTGGTTCCTGTCCCGCTTCGGCGAGCTGCTGGCCACCGATCTGAGCAGCAGCGCCGTGCTGGAGGAGATCCAGTCGGTCTATATGGCGCTCAAGCCCGAAATGCCCTATCAGTGCGCGCGCTGGGACTGGAGCATGTCCTCCTGGCAAAAGTACGGCACCGATCTGGTGGAGTACGCGCAGAAGCAGACCGCGCGCATCATCACCTCGCTGATCGAGCAGTTCAGCCTTAGCGACGCGCAGGCGCAGCAGTACTTCGGCGCCGCCATGGCGCAGGAAGGCATGTAAGCCCTGAAAGCGTGATTCCCTGCGGACCTGATTGACGTCAGGCCCGCATTTTTTTGCAATCGGGGTCCGCACCCATCCATTCCCTGCGTATGTTGATTCTTCGTTGCGTCAAGCATTTTTGCTTGACATCGGGGCGGAGAGCGGTTATAATGATGAGGTTGACAAGCAAAACAGCTTGCGGGGGGAGCGCAATGGCGGACATGGAAGAGCGGGTGGAGCTGAATTATCTGCTGGACTTCTACGGGCCGCTGCTGACGGAGCACCGCCGGGAGCTGATGCGCCTGTACTGCGAGGAGGACCTTTCGCTGGCGGAGATCGCTGATCAGATGGAGATCACGCGGCAGGGCGTCTCGGACGCGGTGAACAAGGCGCGCCGTCAGCTGAACGATTACGAGAAAAAGCTGGGGCTGGTGGCCCGGTATCGCGCGCTGAGCCGGCAGGCGGAGGCGTGCCTGAGCGCGCTGGACGAGATTCGCGCGGACGAGGGGAGCCTCGACGCGATGAACCGCGCGCGCCGGGCGCTGGAGAACATCATTCAGATTGAGAGGTGAACGCCGATGGCCTTCGAGGGATTGACCGACAAACTGCAAAACGCATTCCGAAAGCTGAACAGCAAGGGCAAGCTGACCGAGGCCGACGTCAAGGCAGCGATGCGCGAGGTGCGCATGGCGCTGCTTGAGGCCGACGTAAACTTCCTTGTCGTCAAGGATTTTGTGAAAAAAGTCACCGAGCGGGCGGTCGGCGCGGACATCCTCGCCAGCCTGACGCCGGGACAGCAGGTCATCAAGATCGTGAACGAGGAGCTGACCCAGCTGATGGGCGGCACCAACGCGAAGCTGACCTATTCGCCCCAGGCGCCCACCATCTACATGCTCTGCGGCCTTCAGGGCGCGGGCAAAACCACCATGGCGGGCAAGCTGGGCAACATGATCAAAAAGGGCGGCAAGAAGCCGCTGCTGGTGGCCTGCGACGTGTATCGCCCCGCCGCCATCAAGCAGCTGCAGGTCGTCGGCGGTCAGGTGGGCGTGGAGGTCTTCGAGCGCGGCCAGGGCGACCCGGTGCAGATCGCGAAGGAGGCCGTGGAGTACGCGAAGTACTACGGCCGCGATCCCGTGATCATCGATACCGCAGGCCGCCTGCACATCGACCAGAACCTGATGCAGGAGCTGCGCGACGTGCGCGACACCGTGAAGCCCAAGGAAATCCTGCTGGTGGTCGACGCCATGACCGGTCAGGACGCGGTCACGGTGGCCAAGACCTTCAACGACGAGCTGGGCGTGGACGGCGTGATCCTCACCAAGCTCGACGGCGACACCC
>JBJEUD010000008.1:0-5166 GCA_051883655.1 Candidatus Faecivicinus sp.
AGTGGCGCATGTGCGATGAGGATGGAAATCCCCGCGCCAACAACATCGACCCCAACGCCCGCCCTGAGGATCCTCGCCCCACCTGCTCCTGGGATCTGCTGTGCATGAGCGGCGATTACGCGCAGCACATCTATGATCTCACCCGGGAGATCGTGGACCGCTATCCCGTCGTGGACGGCCTATTTTACGATATCGTATACCTTGGCGACGTCTGCTACTGCCCGAACTGCCTCAAAGGCATGCGCAAGGAGGGACTGAATCCCGCCGTCAAGGCGGACGCGAAGGAGTACTTCCGCCGCTCGCACCTGCGCTTCATGGCGGAGTGCACGCGCATTCTGCACGAAAAGCACCCGGAGGCCACGATCTTCTTCAACAGCGGCGGCGCGGAAATTTATCATCCGGAGTATCACGCTGGCCAGACGCACTTCGAGATGGAGGACCTGCCCACCACCTGGGGCGGCTACGACAAATTTCCGCCGCGCGCCAGCTTCATGAGCCGCTATCCCGACAAGGAATACCTGGGAATGACGGGGAAATTCCACACCGAATGGGGCGAGTTCGGCGGCTATAAGAATCCCGATGCGCTGCGCTATGAGGTGCTCCTGATGGCCATGTACGGCGCGAAGTGCTCCGTCGGCGATCAGATGCCTCCCAGCGGCCGGATGGACATGGAGACCTACCGCTGCATCGGCCATGCCTACCGCGCTCTGGAGGCTGTGGAGCCCTGGTGCTACCCGGCAAAAGCCACCGCCCGGCTGGGCGTCTATCTCAGCGGAAACGAATCTTCGGACGAGGGACTGCACCGCATGCTGCTGGAAGGGCACATCGATTTCGAGGTCGTGCAGCCCGGAGATGCGCTGGATCGCTTCCGCGCGCTGATTCTACCCGACTGTGTAATGATCGACGAGGCAGAGGCCGCGCGCATCCGCGCGTTTGCCGAGGCCGGAGGCGGCGTGCTGTTCACCGGGCAAAGTGCGCTGAAGGACGGAAACTTCCTGCTGGACGCCGGCGCGCGCTATCTCGGCGGAGCCGAATATCTTCAGGACTATCTCTGTGCGGAGGAATCCCTGCGGCTGCCCTTCGGCAACGCGCCGTTCCTGTGCTATGAGAGTGCCGTTCGCACGGAAATCACCGATGGCGAAGTGCTGGCAAAGGTCTACGAGCCCTGGTTCGACCGCACCTATGCCCACTACTGCTCCCACCGCAACACACCCTATCGCCCGGAGCCCGCGGCGCATCCTGCCGCCGTTCAGAAGGGCAGTGTGATCTATCTCGCGCACCCGCTTTGCAGGCTCTACCGCGAATATGGAGCGCAGCTTTTCCGGGAAGTGGTTCTGAAGGCCCTCGCCCGGATTTACACGCCCGTCTATCGCGCGTCGCTGCCCAGCGCCGGGCGCACCCGGCTGACCTTCCAACCGGAGCACAGCCGCTACGTCTTCCATGCAGCTTACGCGAGTCCCATCCAGCGCGGCTTTGTCTCGGTGCTCGAGGACATGCCGGCCATCGCAGATGTTCGCGTGGAGGCGGCCATCCCCCATCCCGTTGAATGCGTGGCGCTCGTGCCGAACGGCGAAGCGCTGCCCTTCACCCAGGAGAACGGCAAGCTGCGCTTCACAATTCCCGTCGTCCAGTGCCACCAGGCCGTTGAGATCCGGATTGTCCAATAAGACAGTTGCCCCTGCGCTCCGACCGGAGCGCAGGGGCATTCACTTTAATCTCCGCTCGTGAAGCCCGGCGTCTTCCTGAGCGGACAAGTTTCAAACAGGCTGCGCACCGCCTCCAGATAGGCTGTCTGAGTTGTCGCCTTGCGCATGGCTTTTCTCGGTTTGGCCGGATTTTCGAAGCAGTGCATCACATACGACATGATCTCGTGCATGTGCCCGATCACGGCGTTCCGGGGCCATCGCTCCAGATAGGCTGCGTACAGCCTGTCGTGAAAATCCTGCAGCATCTGCAGGTTCAGCGGCGCGCCGCCGCGCAGCTCCTGAGCCAGCGCCGGGTTGGACACCAGTCCGCGCCCGATCATCATCGCAGACGCGCCAGGATACATCTTCATCAGCTCCGCGCAGTCCGCGACGGTGAACAGATCGCCATTATAGACCAGCGGCAGATTTGTTTTGTTCAGCACATCTCCGCAGAGCTCCCTGTGCGCATGGCCGCCGTAAAACTCGCGCCGTGTGCGCGGGTGCACGATCAGCTCTTTGACGGGATATCGGGAAAAGAGCTCCAGCAGGCGGGGCCACTCCTCCACGGATTCATATCCCACCCGCGTCTTGATGGAGACGGGCAGCGCCGCATGGGAAAACACCTCGTCCAGAAAGCGCTCCAGCTCCTCCACATCCCTGAGCATGCCGGAGCCCTTTCCCTTCGCGGTCACTGTTCCCGAAGGGCATCCGAGGTTCAGATTGATCTCCCCGTACCCAACGTCGCTCAGCGCCTGCGCCATCCAGACAAAGTGCCCGGCGTTCTTCGTCAGAATCTGCGGCACCGCCGGAATCCCCGCGTTCTCCTCCGGTGAAACGGCGCGCTGCTCGCGGGACGTAAAGGTCAGATGCTGTGTGGGGCTGATAAAGGGGATGAAATACTTGTCGACGCCCGAAAAGCTGTCGTGATGCACGCGCCGGTACACCACGTCCGTCACGCCCTCCATCGGTGCAAAATAGACCTTCATGCGCATTCTCCTTGCGTTCTTCTGCAAAACTTCCGCCCGGCAAACGACTTCAATTCGCCTTCCTATTGTATCATGCAAACCCGCGTTCCAACTCGACATTCGGGTAAAATCAATGTTGAACTGCCGTCAATCCCGCGTCCGCCTTTCCAGCCATTGCCGCACCTTCCGGATTGTGGTATAATACTGGTACTGGAGATTTGCGACGCACGACAGGAGGAAAATTCATGATTCGCTGCAATGAAACCGAGCATTCATTCCATCTGGCCACCAAGAACGCCAGCTATCTGCTGGCCATCTATAAAAATGCCTACCCGATTCACCTCTATTGGGGCGCGCGCGTCTACGGGGACGATGCGCTGTGGTCTCTGGAAGCACCCTATCGCCGCGCAAACCGACTGCTGTCGCCCATGCCCGACGATTGCGGATTTTCTCTGGAGTACCTGCCCCAGGAATACCCCGCCTATGGAACCAGTGACTTCCGCCCCGCCGCCTATCAGGTGCGCGACAGGAATGGCGACCGCATCTCCGACGCCCGCTGCACAGGTTATGAGATTCTTCAGGGAAAGCCGCCGATTCCCGGACTGCCCGCCTGCTATGCCGAAGCCGGCGATCACACCGAAACGCTGGTCCTCCACCTGGCGGACGAACTTCTGCATCTGGAAATCGACCTCTTTTATTCCGTGCTCGAGGACTACGATGTCATCGCCCGGCACGCGGAATTCCGCTATTCGGGCACGGACGAGCTGTATCTGGAAAATGCTCTGTCCATGAGCCTGGACAATTCCCAGGGCTACGATGAAATGATCCAGCTCTGCGGCACCGCGCTGCGCGAGAAGCACGTGGCCCGGCGTTCGCTGGGCAATGGCATGACCGCGATTGAGAGCACCCGCGGCATCTCCTCTCACCAGCAATCCCCGTTCTGCGCGCTGGTCTCCGCCAACACCACCGAACATTCCGGAGACGCATGGGGCGTCAGCCTCGTGTACAGCGGAAACTTCACCCTGCGCGCCGACAGCGACATGTACGGCGCCGTGCGCCTGCAGGCGGGCCTTCACCCGGATACCTTCTGCTGGCAGATGACGGAAGGCAGCCGCTTCTGCACGCCTGAAGCGCTGCTGGTCTATTCCGGAGACGGCCTCAACGGCATGTCCCAGCGCTATCACAGGGTCTTTCTAGAGCGGCTCGCCCGCGGATTCTGGAAGGACAAGGAGCGCCCGGTGCTGCTCAACACCTGGGAAGCGTGCTATTTCGACTTCACGCACGATAAGGTCGTGGATCTGGCCCGCGCGGCAAAAAAAGCAGGCATGGAGCTGCTGGTGCTGGACGACGGCTGGTTCGGCCACCGCGACGACGATCAGTCCTCCCTGGGCGACTGGTTCGAAAACCGCCGCAAGCTGCCCCGCGGCCTGAAGGGACTCGCAGAGGATGTGAATGCGCTCGGCCTGAAGCTGGGCCTCTGGTTTGAGCCCGAGATGATCTCGCCGGACAGCGAGCTCTACCGAGCGCATCCCGACTGGTGCATCCACGTCGACGGCCGAAAGCGCACCACATGGCGCAGTCAGCTGGTGCTGGATCTCTCCCGGGACGAGGTCTGCGACTACATCATTGAGCGGCTGACCGCCGTGCTTTCCAGCGCGAATATCGAATACGTCAAGTGGGACAACAACCGCCGCATCACCGAGCCTGGCAGCGCGTGCCTGCCCCCGGAGCGCAAGGGCGAGCTGTTTCATCGATATGTGCTGAACCTCTACCGCATTCTGGAAACCGTTACCTCGCGCTTCCCGAATGTTCTGTTTGAAAACTGCGCCTCCGGCGGCGCGCGCTTTGATCCCGGAATGATGTACTGCTTCTCCCAGACCTGGGCCAGCGACAACACCGACGCCATCTCCCGCCTGAAGATCCAGTACGGCACGTCCATTCAGATGCCGCCGATGTGGATCACTTCCCACATTTCTGCTTCGCCCAACCATCAGCTGGGCCGTCCCTCTCCGCTCGCCTTCCGCGAGGCCGTTTGTTCTCCGTTCAATCTGGGTTACGAGCTGAACCTGCTGGAGCTGAGCGATCCGGAGCTGGAGGAGATTGCACGCCAGACCGCGCGCTACAAGGAGATCCGCCGTCTGGTGCAGTTTGGAAGATTCTCCCGGCTCCAGAGCCCCTTTGAAAGCGACACCTGTGCCTGGCAGGTCGCCGCTGAAGACGGCAGCGAGGTGCTCGTATGGTTCTATAAGCCCTATGCTGCGCCTGAAGAGGCCTATCTGCGCGTTCATCCCGTCGATCTCGACGAGCGCGCGAGCTACGCGGACGCCGTTTCCGGGAAGGCGTACAACGGCGCGATGGCCATGCGCATGGGTTTGCCCATCGCCTGGAAAAATGGGGATCACTTCTGCCAGATGTGGCGGCTTGTGAAGCAATAAGCAAAATAACCAGCGGGCGGCACGACGTGCCGCCCGCTGGTTTCCAAATATCTGCGGCGCACCGATGGACGGTGCGCCGCT
>JBJEUD010000009.1:0-29727 GCA_051883655.1 Candidatus Faecivicinus sp.
CCGACGTCATCGCCAACAAGGACAACGTCTATCAGCTGTGCTTCACCGACCCCGCTCAGGGCTCCGCTTCCGCGCAGTACATCTCCGAGCACGAGCTGGCCACCAAGGTCGCCGTGATCTACAACAACGCCGACGCGTACTCCACCGGCATCTATCAGACCTTCGAAGCGAAGGCCGGCGAGCTGGGCCTGGAGATCGTCTCCGTTTCCACCTTCACCGACGACACCACCGACTTCTCCGTGCAGGTCACCAGCGCGAAGGATGCCGGCGCTGAGCTGGTCTTCCTGCCCATCTACTACACCCCCGCTTCCATGATCCTGCAGCAGGCCAACTCCATGGAGTACGATCCGATCTTCTTCGGCGTCGACGGCATGGACGGCATCCTGAACATCGAAGGCTTCGACACCTCTCTGGCTGAGGGCGTCATGCTGCTGACCCCCTTCTCCGCGGACGCCACCGACGATCTGACCGTCAACTTCGTCACCAAGTACCAGGAGAAGTACAGCGCCACCCCCGACCAGTTCGCCGCGGACGGCTATGACTGCGTCTACGCTCTGTACAACGCCATCCAGAACGCCGGCATCACCGCCGAGACCTCTACCGAGGATGCCTGCGAGCTGCTGATCGCCGCCATGCAGGATCTGGAGATCACCGGCGTGACCGGCACCATGACCTGGCAGGCCACCGGTGAGGTCACCAAGACTCCCACCGCTGTGCGCATCGAGAACGGCGTTTACGTCGGCGCATAATCCGGCAACATCCGCCTTGCCCCGGCTCCGAGCTCCTCGGGGCCGGGACTTTCAGAATGATTGAGGTAACCAACGGTAGTCAGCCATCGCGGGCTGATTACCGTTGGTTACCTTGAGTATATCAGAAAACGAGGAGTTGTGAGTTTATGACACGGTTTCTTTCCTATCTGATCAACGGCATCAGTTTGGGAAGCGTATATGCCATCATCGCACTGGGATATACGATGGTTTACGGCATTGCCAAGATGCTGAACTTCGCCCACGGCGACGTCATCATGATCGGCGCGTACATCTCCTTCTGCGCCACGCAGTATATGGGGCTGCCCGCCATCGTGTCCGTGCTGATGGCCATGGCGGTCTGCACGGTGCTGGGCGTCGTCATTGAGGGACTGGCCTACAAGCCCTTGCGCCAGGCGGCTTCCCTGGCGGTTCTGATCACCGCCATCGGCATGAGCTACCTGCTGCAGAACATCGCCCTGCTCATCTGGGGCGCAAACCCGAAGAGCTTCTCCTCCGTGTTCAATGTCGGCTCCATCTCCCTGCTCAACGGCGGCCTGCTGATCAGCAGCGAGACGATCCTGACCGTTCTGGCCAACATCGTGATCATGATCGCGCTGACGCTGTTCACCGGCAGGACCAAGATCGGCAAGGCCATGCGCGCCGTGTCCGAGGACAAGGGCGCCGCCGAGCTGATGGGCATCAACGTCAATGCAACCATCTCCATGACCTTCGCCATCGGCTCCGCGCTGGCGGCCATCGCCGGCGTGCTGCTGTGCTCCGCCTATCCGACGCTGCAGCCCACCACCGGCTCCATGCCCGGCATCAAGGCGTTCACCGCGGCGGTCTTCGGCGGCATCGGCTCCATTCCGGGCGCGATGATCGGCGGCCTGCTGCTGGGCGTGATCGAGATTCTCGGCAAGGCCTATGTCTCCACCGAACTGGGCGATGCGTTCGTATTCGCCGTGCTGATCGTGGTGCTGCTGGTCAAGCCTACGGGCCTCCTGGGCAAGCAGATCCACGAGAAAGTTTGAGGTGAGATGCATGAAGAAGCTGAACAAAACCACAAGAAGCAACATCATCACCTACGCAATCGTCATCATTGCGTTTATCGTCTGCCAGTGCATGATCGGCGCGGGCACGATGACCCGTTCGCTGAAGGGCCAGCTGGTTCCGATCTGCGTGTACATCGTCATGGCGATCTCCCTGAACCTGGTCGTCGGCATCTCCGGCGAGCTGAGCCTGGGACACGCGGGCTTCATGAGCGTCGGCGCGTTCTCCGGCATCGTCTTCTCTGCCTGGCTGGCGGGCGCGTTCAGCATGGAGAATGAAATCGTCCGCCTGCTGCTGTCCATGGTGGTCGGCGGCGTGTTCGCGGGCATCGCGGGCGTCATCATCGGCGTGCCAGTGCTGCGCCTGCGCGGCGACTATCTGGCCATCGTCACGCTGGCCTTCGGCGAGATCATCCGCAACGTACTCAACTGCCTGTACATCTCGCTGGACGGCAGCCGCGTGCACATCGCCTTCAACGATCCCAGCGTCCCCGGCACCATTCTGGTAAACGGTCCTGCCGGCGCCACGGGCGTCGATAAGATCGCCACGTTCGCCGTGGGCTTCGTGCTGATCCTCTTTACGCTGATCGTGGTGCTCAACCTGATCAACAGCCGCTCCGGCCGCGCGATCATGGCCATCCGCGACAACCGCATCGCCGCGGAATCCATGGGCATCAACGTCACCAAGTACAAGATGATGGCCTTCGTCACCTCCGCCGTGCTGGCGGGCATGGCCGGCGCGCTGTACGGTCTGAATTACTCCACCGTCACCGCCTCCAAGTTCAAGTTTGACACGTCGATCACCGTGCTGGTCTTCGTGGTTCTGGGCGGCATCGGCAACATCCGCGGCTCCATCATCGCGGCCACGCTGCTCACGGTCCTGCCCGAGCTGCTGCGCGCCTTCAGCGATTACCGCATGCTGATCTACGCCATTGTGCTGATTCTGGTCATGCTGGCCACCAACAGCCCGCAGATGCGCCGGCTCTTCGAGCGCATCACTCCCAAGCGCAAGTCCTCGAAGGTCAAGAAGGAAGGTGAAGCGGCATGACGCAGCGCAAGTCCAACACCCGCATGGTTCCCGTTCCGAGCCACAGCATCGTGCCCGAGCGCGACGTTGACAAGCGCCCCGTACTGGAAACCCGCCATCTGGGCATCGAGTTCGGCGGTCTGAAGGCCGTCGAGGATTTCAACCTGACCATCGGCCGCACCGAGATCGCGGGCCTGATCGGCCCCAACGGCGCGGGCAAGACCACCGTGTTCAACCTGCTGACCAAGGTCTATCAGCCCACCACCGGCACCGTGCTGATCGACGGCAAGGACACCGCCGGCATGAACACCGTTCAGGCCAACAAGCTGGGCATCGCCCGCACGTTCCAGAACATCCGCCTGTTCTCCAACATGACGGTGGAAGACAACGTGCGCATCGGCCTGCACAATCAGATCCGCTACGGCATGTTCTCCGGCATCTTCCGCCTCCCGGCCTACTGGTCCGGCGAGAAGCGCCAGCACGAGCAGGCGCTGGACCTGCTCTCCATCTTCGATATGCAGGACATGGCCGCCACCAAGGCCGGTTCCCTGCCCTACGGCGCACAGCGCCGCCTGGAGATTGTCCGCGCACTGGCAACAAATCCTTCGCTGCTGCTGCTGGATGAGCCCGCCGCAGGCATGAATCCTCATGAAACCGAGGAACTGATGGAGAACATCATCAAGATCCGCGACAAGTTCCAGATCGCCGTCATGCTCATCGAGCACGACATGAACCTGGTCATGGGCATTTGCGAAGGCATCTGCGTGCTGAACTACGGCCGCATCATCGCCAAGGGCACTGCTGCGGAAATTCAGTCGAACCCGGTCGTCATCGAGGCATACCTGGGCAAGCGAAAGGAGGGCTGACGATGAGCCTGCTGAAAGTTGAGGACATCCACGTTTATTACGGCAACATTCACGCCATCAAGGGCATCTCCTTTGAGGTCAACGAGGGCGAGATCGTCACGCTGATCGGCGCCAACGGTGCAGGCAAGTCCACCACGCTGAACACCATCGCAGGCCTGCTGAAGCCCCGCAGCGGCTCCATCACCTTCGACGGCAAGAACCTGCTGGGCACGCCGGCCTCCAAGGTCGTCTCGCTGGGCATGGCGCTCTGCCCGGAAGGACGCCGCGTCTTCCAGCAGATGAGCGTCCGCGAGAATCTGGAGATGGGCGGCTACACCCGCCCCGCCTCGGAGATCGACGCCTCTCTGGAAAACGTGTTCAACCGCTTCCCGCGCCTGAAGGAGCGCGAAAAGCAGGTGGCCGGCACCCTCTCCGGCGGCGAACAGCAGATGCTGGCGATGGGCCGCGCGCTGATGAGCAAGCCCAAGCTGCTGATGCTGGACGAGCCGTCCATGGGTCTGGCGCCCATTCTGGTCGAGCAGATCTTCGACATCATCTCCGAACTGCACGCCGCCGGCACGACCATCCTGCTGGTTGAGCAGAACGCGCAGATGGCGCTCTCCATCGCCGATCGCGCCTACGTGCTCGGCACCGGCAAGATCACGATGTCCGGCGACGCCGCCGACGTTCTCGCTGACGATCGCGTCCGCGCCGCCTACCTGGGCGGCTAAGCAAACTGAGTTTGCATCCAGCTGCTACCGCGCTGGTTCACCCGACTCTGCGCGGCGGTGGTCGCCGCTTGAGTCGGCGTTGGTACGCACCGGGCTTTCTTCCCATACTGACGGACTTCGCGCCGGACGGCGGCGCGAAGTCCTTTCTTTGTTCGCGGGGATTGGGGTGGAACCGGTGGCTGGGAGGGGAGCACAAGTGCGGAAGAATCTTCTGGGATTTCGCTGGTATGTGCTGGAAGTGATTACAAATCTGTGGTATACTGTACAAAACAATGGACGAGGTGTTCTTATGAAGCTTCTGGTTGTAGTGGATATGCAGAATGATTTTATTGACGGCGCGCTGGGCACTTCCGAGGCGGTGGCGATCGTCGATAAGGTGGCAGAGAAGATCCGCGCGGCGCGCGCGGAGGGCACTGCGGTGTGGTTCACCCGCGATACGCACGGCGCGGACTACCTTCAAACCCAGGAAGGACGCAACCTGCCTGTGGAGCACTGCATCCGCGGCACTCTCGGCTGGGAGATCTCTCCGAAGCTGGAAGTGGCCGACAGCATCGTGATCGACAAGCCGACCTTCGGCTCCTTCGAGCTGGCCGAAAAGGTCGCGGCGCTGGAGAATCTGGAATCCGTGGAGCTGATTGGTCTGTGCACGGACATCTGCGTGATTTCCAATGCGATGCTGATCAAGGCCCGCCTGCCCGAACTGCCCGTGAAGGTGGATGCGAACTGCTGCGCGGGAGTGACTCCTGCGAGCCATGCAAACGCCCTGAACGCCATGAAGATGTGCCAGATCGCGATTGCGGAGTAGGTTTGCCAGGACATCTGCACAAAGAACAGCCCGCAAAATATCCTTTCGATATTTTGCGGGCTGCTTTGTTTTCAAACCTCATCCGGGCGCTCCTGCGGCGCGACCATCCAGTATTCAATGCCCAGCATTCCCCGATAGAGCTGCAGCTCGCAGGGCTCGTTGACAGAGAGCTTTTCGCAGACATCCGGGCGAACGTAGAACTGCTGAAGCATGCCGTCCAGCGGCGCCTCGATCCAGTCCGAGCGCACGATGCGCGGCGTGACCCGGGACAGCCGGAGCCGCTCGCCATTCAGCGCATTGATGCTCAGCGCGGCTCCTGGTGCATAAGTCAGCAGGCAGGCGACCAGCACGACGGCGATTTTCCGTCCGCTGCGGGCGCTCCCGCACAGAAGCGCATAGAGCAGCGCCGACAGCAGCGCGATGAGCGCCGCCGGGAGCAGAATCTGCGCCGGATTCGGCAGATTCAGCCGGACGTTCACCAGGGTCAGCGCAATGCCGGGCAGCAGCCACAGCAATCTTGATGGGCTGAACCGGCCATCCCGCGTATTCGCACATCGCGCCAGCAGCACAACGCACGCAGGGAAAAACAGCAGCGTCGTCCAGAACAGATTCCCGCTGGGGCGAAGCCACCACAGCGTGGCGACCAGTGCTGCCAGCGCGCTCAGCCCCAGGTCCAGCAGAAGCTCGCCGGCGCGGATGGGCGGGGCATTCTCCGCCCCGGGCAAAGCTCCGTCAGGCAAGTCCTCCGGAGGCCACGGCGCGCCTTCTTCATCGGGAATTTCCTCGCAAAGCAGCGCCAAGCCGCCGAAGAAGCGCTGAATGGCTTCGTCGGGCAGCCGGATATTCATCCGCCAGGTATCCTCTCCGTCGGGAGCGCTCAGGCTGATCTCCGTCTGACTGTCATCCCGGCGGATGTGTACCATCTCGATGTCCTCCCGGGCGATGCGCCGCGCGTTCTCTCCGGGCTCAAATGCCGCGGCATCCGGCAGCGCGCGCTCCATTGCACCGGGATCGCGCACGCTGCCGAGCCGGACAACGTAGAGCGCGTCGTCATCCGCCAGAATCTGATACAACAGCCCGCCGATTTGGTTCACCAGCAGGCTGTTTTTTTCTGCAGTTTTCATAGGCCGCAATCCACATCGGTATAGGTGATGCCCATCAATCCCGTTGTGTTCACGATATTCACCGTGCTGCCCGGTTCGAGATTCGTGTACTCCTCGCGGGAAACCTCGTAATAGGATTGCACATCATTGATGTCGACAATCACATAGTAGGTATAGTCGCCGCGATTGTAATCGCTGGTCAGCTCCACCACTTCGGCCTCAGTCGTCTGTACGCTCAGCGGCGGCAGCAGCCGGTTCAACGCGAGCACAGCCGCCGGCGTAAAAACCAGCAGTGCAATCAGGGCCACCGCCAGCGCGGCCTTCCACTCCGGCCTGTGCCGCACCGCAAGATAGACGCCGCCCACGGCGATCGCTCCCACCACAGACGGCAGAATCAGCGCAGGCCAGTTCCCGATGCTTCCCAGCGAGGCAGCCCACAGGAAGATGCAGGAGAACGCCGTGGCGAGCATGCCTGCGCCCACATGGAACTGCGCCTTCAGCCCACTGGGCGCCATTCGGTTGGCGCAGGGAATCAGCCACATGAAGGGAATCACAATCCATCCCAGCAGCAGATAGGGCCCCACGACCTCCAGCTCCGGCACCACCGAGCAGAGCACTCTGAGCAGCATTACGCCGAAGCAGGCGGAGAGCAGCCGCAGCTCATAGCGCTCCGAACGCACGTCCGAACGGCCGTGAATCGACATTTTCAGCGGAACACCGTCGAATATCTCCATCAGCAGCGTCTCCTTGACCGGCCCCTTGACCGTCAGCCTGCTGGTCTTGCCCTCAAACACCACGAGGATCACCGTCTGTCCCCGCACGCGCATGCAGCGCACCGCTTCCACCTCGGCCTTCACCACGCGCATGCAGCCGAATGCCGGTCCCTCCTCCGACGCGCCCTCCCGGGCAACTTTATTGAAATACAGATTTCGATCGTCCGCCGAGATTTCATACACGAAGCCATCGGCCGTGCAGGTCAGCGTCCGAGTCCTTTCCTGTTCACTCATGTCCATTCACCTCCGGAGTGCCTGTCTTTTAACAGTATACCGCATTTTTTCCACAAAAGCAACCGAATCCGTCCGAAAACTACCATTTCGAAGTCCAACCGTCGCTCCCGCCGGAGCGGGGACAAACGGAGACAAAAATTCCACCCGCTTTGCGCCGGATGGAATCTGAATTCTGAGGAAGGCTCATCGGTCAAACCCGACTGCCGCCAGGAACTGCTTGGCAATGTACATACATCCGATCTGGTTGGGATGGATGCGGTCCCAGGCAATATTGCAGGGATGCATATGCTCGAAGAGCCGGTCCCAGCCCGCCTGCAGATCCACGCAGATCAGGTGATACTTTGCCGCCAGATCCTTGACAATCTGGCCGAATTCATCCATTCGCGCCCGCATTGCGTCCTGCCTGTTGGG
The DNA here is from genome assembly GCA_051883655.1 of Candidatus Faecivicinus sp. Taxonomy (GTDB): domain Bacteria; phylum Bacillota; class Clostridia; order Christensenellales; family Aristaeellaceae; genus Faecivicinus. The sequence goes on from JBJEUD010000009.1 coordinate 7,728, forward strand.
CTCCATAAAATAGGGGGTCATCAGCACCATGCCCTTGACCCGCGGCAGCGTCGATGCGATCAGCCGCTCATAGGTGGCGCGGAAATCCTCGGGGGACACGTGCTGTTCCTTGAGCTCAGGGCTGTCGAACTGGCGCCATACGTCGTTGATGCCGATCAACACGCACACCCAGTCGGGATTCTGATCGAACACATCGCTCTGCCAGCGCGTCTCCAGATCCCGCGCCTGGTTGCCGGAGATGCCCATATTGACCACGCGCAGGTGCTCCTCGGGATACATGCAGCCCAGCAGCGCGCCCACATTGGCCACATAGCTGGTTCCCCATGCGTTAAACAGGCCCTCGCCCACGGGTTTCGCGCGATCATAGTCTGAAATGGAATCTCCGATAAACAGAATTTTGCTGCCCTTTTCAAAGATCACGCCCAAACACCTCACTTTTTTTGCTGCATCTATTATAACGATTCAGGGGGGACAATGCAAGTGCAAACCGACGTCATTTCCTCATTTTTTGCAGCAAAAACAGCTCCCGGTACGCTTTCCGGGAGCTGTTTGACGGATTTCATCACTTGTCCAGAATCTGCATGAACTCGTCGCCGGTGATGGTTTCCTTCTCATAGAGGAACTGGGACAGCTCGTCCAGCTTTGCGCGGTTCTCCTTCAGGATCTTCAGCGCCTTCTCGTGCTGAGCCTTCACCAGTTCAACCACCTCGCGGTCGATCTGGGACTGGGTCTCGATGGAGCAGACCATGGACGTATCCTCGCCCAGGTACTGGCCGTTGACGGTCTCCATGGCCACCATGTCGAAGGAATCGGACATGCCGTACCGGGTGATCATGGCGCGCGCGAGCTTCGTCGCCTGTTCGATGTCGTTGGATGCGCCGGTGGTGATCGATCCGAACACGATCTCCTCGGCCGCGCGGCCGGCAGTGAAGGTGGCAATGCGGTTCTCGATCTCCTCCTTGGTCATCAGATAGCGGTCGCCCTGGTCCACCTGCATGGTGTAGCCCAGCGCGCCGGACGTGCGGGGAATGATGGTGATCTTCTGCACGGGCGCGGAGTGGGTCTGCTTCGCCGCCACCAGCGCGTGACCGATTTCGTGATAGGCCACGGTGCGCTTCTCGCGGTCGGACAGGATGGCGTTCTTCTTCTGATATCCGGCAATGACGACCTCGATGCTCTCCTCGAGATCAGCCTGAGTCACGGTCTTGCGGCCCTGCCGCACTGCGCGCAGCGCGGCCTCGTTGACGATGTTCGCCAGCTCTGCGCCGGACGCGCCGGACGCCATGCGGGCGATCTGGGTAAAGTCGATGTTGTCCTCCAGCTTCACCTTCCGGGCGTGCACCCGCAGGATGGCCTCGCGGCCCTGCAGGTCGGGCAGCTCCACGGGCACACGACGGTCGAACCGGCCGGGGCGCAGCAGCGCGGGATCCAGCGATTCGGGGCGGTTGGTGGCTGCCAGAATGATCACGCCGTTGTTGCCCTCGAAGCCGTCCATCTCGGTCAGCAGCTGGTTCAGGGTCTGCTCGCGCTCGTCATTGCCGCCCATCTTGCCGTTGCTGCGCTTCTGGCCGATGGCGTCGATCTCATCGATGAACACGATGCAGGGCGCCTTCTCCTTGGCCTGCTTGAACAGATCGCGCACCTTGCTGGCGCCCATGCCCACGAACATCTCCACAAATTCGGAGCCGGAGATGGAGAAGAACGGCACGTTCGCCTCGCCGGCCACTGCCTTGGCCAGCATCGTCTTGCCGGTGCCGGGCGGGCCCACCAGCAGGATGCCCTTGGGCATCGACGCGCCAATTTCCTTGTACTTCGCGGGGTCGTGCAGATACTCCACGATCTCGGTCAGGTTTTCCTTGGCCTCGTCCTCGCCGGCGACGTCGTCAAACTTGATGCCCGCGGAGGACTTGACATAGACCTTGGCATTGCTCTTGCCGAAGGACATGGAGTTCGGTCCGCCGCCCATGCGCTTCATCATCTGGCGCGAGAGCAGCTGCCCGATGCCGATGAAGACCACCAGCGGCAGCACCCAGGAAAGCAGCGCGCCCAGGAACGACGACTCCTGCTCCACAATCTCCGCGGAGAACTTCGCGCCGGATTCATACAGACGCTGGGTCAGCGTGGGATCCTCGATCAGGCCGGTCTTGAAGATGGCCGTGTTCTCCTTGTCGGTGAACACGATCTGATTGGTCTGAAACTCCACCTGACCGATTTCCTTGTCCTCGATCATCTGCATGAATGTGCCGTAGTCCACCTCGATGATCTGTGCTTCCAGGATGCGCGGCATGGCCAGCAGATTGAACAGCAGCAGCACCAGCATCACGATGCAATAATAGAATATCAATGGTTTTTTCGGCTGTTTGACTTCGTTCAAGAGATCTCCTCCTCTTCTGAATTTGACTGTTCAATGGCCACCAGCATGGCCAGCTGGGCTCGCCTGGCCGCCTGAACGGCCACGTCAATCGCAAACTCGGCGAGCAGCATCGACATCTCAACGTTTTCCGACTCGGCGCAGCTCTGGCTGATGCGCTCGCTCAGCGCACAGAAATCCAGCTCCGCCTGCGACAAATCCTGCATGCATTTCAGGCGGCTGGACTGGGCCCACGACTGAATCTGCTCGTCGCAGCGGAGACACTGCTCCCGCAGCCTCCCAATCTCCTCGCGAAGTGCATTCTGATCGCCGCTCTGCGCCAGCGCCGCGCGCTTTTCGATCTCGCTCAACGCCCGATTGAGTTCCTCCAGCTTGGCTGACAATAGCTTCTGCTGCATGCGCTCACTCCCCTCGCTTTCGAATCCATTATAGCATTGGCGCCGGGAATTTCCCACAGTCAAAATTTTCCGCATGTCCATACAAAAAAAGCGAAGTGTCAAAAAAACTGACACTTCGCGCATTTTGACAGTTCATCCGTCGATAAAGCCCGCCTTGCCCGTGAGCAGCAGGTGCAAATCGTGCACCGTGCGGTCCAGGTCGGCATCCGGGCGCATGCCCAGCAGCACGCCGATGATGGCAAACATGTGATAATCCAGCGCCGTCTTTGTGGCGACGCCGTACACGCGCACGCCCTTGCGCTCCATAAAGCTGCTCAGATACAGCCGCATGTTCTCCAACAGGACGCGCTCCAGTGCCTCGCGATAGCCCGCGTTCGCGCCGTTGGCGAAAAACGTTCTGCGCTTCAGCGCAAATTCCACAAAGCGCTTCAGCGATCTCTCCGGGTCGTCCTCCTGCAGGCAGCGCTCCAGCTGCTCGCTCATGTCCCGCCGGATCATCCAGTCCAGCAGGTCGATCACGTCCTCAAAGTGATAGTAGAAGGTCTGCCGGGTGATGTGGCACTCCTCTACGATGTCCTTGACCGTGATGCGCTTCGACTTTCCCTGCTGCATCAGCCGCATCGCCGCAGCCGCGATCAGCTCCTTCATATCCGCCGGCATCCACCCACCTCCCGCTCGATTATACCACATTCTTCCGCGAAGTGGAAGGTCAGCGCCGGGGAAATTTTTCACCTCTGGATGGCGTTGAGGCCGGCCACAATCTGCTCCAGCACCGCGTCGTTCACCGCGCCGCCGCTGAAGGACTTCAGGGCATGCAGCGGCATTTCGCGCAGCATCGCGTCGAACATGGCGTCGCCCTGAGGTGCATTCTGCGCCAGGGCCTGCACCAGCTGGCCAATCACCTGCTCCCAGCCGGGGATCTTTCTCGCGTCGCCCAGCGTGGTATCCGGGGTGACCTTCACCGGCAGCGGCTTTCCCGGCGCCAGCTCGATCTGCGCGGTCAGGCGGATATCCCGGGAGGAGGCGCCGATGCGCAGCTCGTATGCACCGCCCTCGGCATACCAGTCGGCAATGTCCACATTGTAATACGAGAACGCGCGCTTGCAGAGCCTGAAGCGCACCGTCTCGGTCGCGCCGGGCGCAACATACACCTTTTCAAAGCCCTTGAGCTCCTGTTCGGGGCGGGAGATGCCCTCGTGCGCGCTGTGCACATACAGCTGAACGATCTCCTTCGCGCCCACGCTTCCGGTGTTCGTCACGTCCACCAGCACCTCCAGCGTCTCGTCCTGCCCGAGCTTCTCCGCGCTCAGGCGCAGGTTGGAGTATTCAAAGGTGGTGTAGCTCAGGCCATGGCCAAAGGGCCAGCGCACCGGCATGCGCCGGGCGTCGTACCAGCGATAGCCCACATACAGGCCCTCGGCGTAGTTCACGGAATCGCCGTCGCCGGGGAAGTTCAGATAGGACGGATTGTCCTCCAGCCGCAGCGGGAAGGTCTCCGCCAGCTTGCCGCTGGGCGACACCGCGCCGAACAGCAGATCCACCGTCGCGCCGCCAACGGCCTGTCCGCCCAGATACATCTCCAGAATGGCCTGCACCTTGTCGGCCCAGGGCATCTCAATGGGCGAACCATTGTGCAGCACCACGGCCACCTTGCCGTTCACCTCGCAGACCGCGTCCAGCAGCTTCGTCTGGCACTCCGGCATGCGCATGTGGGTGCGGTCGAAGCCCTCGGACTCGAAAGAATCCGGCAGACCCAGGAACAGCACCACCACGTCCGCTTCCTTCGCCAGCGCCACCGCTTCGGCCATCAGCGCATCGTCCACCACATCCGCGTCGGTGCGGAAGCCGCGGGCATAGTCCACCTTGGCCACAGAGCGCACGGCCTCCAGCGCAGAGGTGATTTCGTAGGCATTGATGTGCGAGCTGCCGCCGCCCTGATAGCGGGGCTTTTCGGCAAATTCGCCAATGAAGGCGATCTTTCCCTTGCTCTTCAGCGGCAGTGTGCCGTCGTTTTTCAGCAGTACTGCGGCCTCCCTGGCGACCTTGCGGGCCAGATGATGCTGCACGCCCAGCGAGAAGTCCGGATCGACCTTTCGATTGGAGGTGAAGCAATCGATGATGTTCAGAATGCGCGCAACCGCCTCGTCGACCACGCGCTCGTCCAGCCGTCCCGAGCGCACAGCCTCGACCACGGCGTCGTCCGCCGACGGTCCCAGCGACGGCATGGACAGATCCATGCCCGCCTCGATGCCCTTGATGTGGTCGTTGCAGGCGCCCCAGTCGGTCATGGTAAAGCCGTCGAAGCCCCACTCATCGCGCAGCACCTGGCGCAGCAGCCAGGGATTCTCGCTGGAATACGTGCCGTCGATCTTGTTGTAAGAGCACATCACCGTCCACGGCTTGGCCTTCTTCACCGCGCGCTCAAAGGCAGCCAGATAGATCTCGCGCCGCGTGCGCTCGTCACAGCTCACGTTCACGGACATGCGGCGGTGCTCCTGGTTGTTCATGGCGAAGTGCTTCAGGCTCGTGCCGACGTTCCTGCTCTGCACGCCCTGAATGTGCGCCGCGGCGATCTCTCCGGCCAGATATGGATCCTCGGAGAAGTACTCGAAGTTGCGGCCGCACAGCGGCGAGCGCTTGATGTTCGCGCCGGGGCCCAGGATGACCGCCACGTCCTCCTGCTGGCACAAATCGCCCAGCGCCTCGCCCACCTCGCGCACCAGCGCGCGGTCGAACGAACACGCGAGACCCGCAGCTGTGGGAAATGCCGTGGCGGGAACGCTGGCATTCAGGCCAAGGTGGTCGCTCTCCCCCGTCTGCTTGCGCAGGCCGTGGGGGCCGTCGGTCACCATCACCGAGGGAACGCCCAAGCGCTCCACTCCCTTGAGCTGCCAGAAATTCAGGCCGTTGAGCATGCCGGCCTTCTCCTCAAGCGTCATCTGAGAAAGGACGTTCTGAATATCCAATAAAAACACCTCCGTGGAATATTTCGTATAATATCATATTAACCTTTCGAACGCGGAAAGTCAATACCAAATGGCCGTGCGGAAAACCATTGATTCCCATCCCCTTGCATGCTATAATGGTTTTATGAGAATATGTGCTTTAAGGAGGTCTTCTATGAACTATCAACCCGCCGCCGACCGATATGAACAGCTGCCCTACCGCCGCTGCGGCAAGAGCGGCCTGCTGCTCCCCGCGCTTTCGCTGGGGCTGTGGCACAACTTCGGCAACATCACGCCCTTCGGCACGCAGCAGAGCATTCTGCGCAAGGCGTTCGACCTGGGCATCACCCACTTTGATCTGGCCAACAACTACGGCCCGCCCTACGGCGAAGCGGAGCGCAACTTCGGCATCCACATGGATCGCGACTGGCACACCCATCGCGACGAGCTGATTCTCTCCACCAAGGCCGGCTTCGACATGTGGCCCGGCCCCTATGGCGACCACGGCAGCCGCAAATACCTGATGGCCAGCCTGGATCAATCGCTGAAGCGGATGCACGTCGACTATGTGGACATCTTCTACCATCACCGTCCCGACCCGGACACCCCGATCGAGGAGACGATGGGTGCGCTGGATCAGATCGTGCGCAGCGGCAAGGCGCTGTACGTCGGCATCTCCAACTACAATGCGGAGCAGGCGCGGGTCGCCATCCGGACGTTGCGCAGCATGGGCACGCCGATGCTCATTCACCAGCCAAACTACAACATGTTCAACCGCACCATCGAGCACGGCCTGACCGACGTGCTTCAGGAGGAGGGCGTCGGCTGCATCGCGTTTGCACCGCTGCGCAACGGCATCCTCACCGACCGCTATCTCAACGGCATCCCCGCCGACTCCCGCGCCGCCCACGACCCGCGCTATCTGAAGGCCGCCGACGTCACGGAGGACAAGATCGCCATCGTGCGCCAGCTGCACGAGCTGGCCGAAGCCCGCGGACAGACGGTGGCACAGCTTGCGCTGCTGTGGACGCTGCGCAACCCCGTCGTCACCAGCGCGCTGATCGGCGCGAGCCGTCCGGAGCAGGTGGAGGAAAATGTGCGCGCCTTCGCCGGCCCGGCCCTCTCCGAGGAGGAGCTGAACCGGATCGAATCCATTCTGCAAAACGCCTGATTTCTACATCAAAACACCCTGAGCGCCGCCCAGGGTGTTTTCTTCGCTTAATTTTCAGATTCCTTGCGCTGCATCAGCACCGCAGCCACGACGATCGCGCCCTTGAACGCGTCCGTCAGGAACGAGTCGACGCCCAGCAGAATCAGCAGGTTGTTCATGATGCCGATGATCAGCACGCCCAGCACCGTGCCCACGATGGAGCCGCGTCCGCCGGACATCGCCGTGCCGCCCACGACGACCGCCGCGATGGCGTCCAGCTCATAGCCGCTGCCCGCGCTGGCCACGTCCATGCCGCCCAAGCGCGAGAGCTGCGCCACAGCTGCGATGGCGACCACCAGGCCGCTGAGCATGTAGACCTTCATCTTGACCTTGTCGGTGTTGATACCCGACAGGCGCGTGGTGCGCTCATTGGAGCCCACCGCATAGACATACCGGCCGAAGGCCGTGTTCTTCATGATCAGATAGAAGATGACCGCCAGCACCACCCAGTAGATGATCGTCATCGGGCGCTGGCCCAGAATCACCGTGTTGGCGATGGCCTGGAATTCCGCGGGGACGGTGGGCGTATAGGACTTGGTGAAATACTGCGCCACCGAGCGCACCACGTTCATCACGCCCAGCGTGACGATGAACGGCGGAATGCGGCCCTTGGTGACCAGTCCGCCGATGATCGCGCCAATGCCGACGCCCGCCAGCAGCGCCACGGCGATGCCGATGGCAAACGCGGGAATGCCCGTGATGCCCAGCCGGATCAGAACGCCGTTTTCGCCGGTGTCGATCATGACCATCAGCACCGTGCCCACGCCGGCCAGCGTGGAGCCGACGGCGAGGTCGATGCCGCCGGTGATGATGATCAGCGTCATGCCCAGCGCAATCATGCCCACGGAGGTGTTCGCGCGCAGCACGTTAAACGTATTGTCGAACCAGAACTTGGCCCACGCGCCGATGGAGCCCTGATTGAAGCCCAGCGCATAGGTCTGCAGCACCAGCATCACGATCAGCGCCATGCCCACGGAGAACACGGGGTTCTTCCGCCACTGTCTCCTGAACGGCTCCGCCAGAAAGATCATCACCAGCGCGATCGCCAGCAGCAGCGCCGCCGTGAACAGCACGCCGATGAAATTTTCCGCCAGCGCGATCGTGACCCGGGCGCTCACGGAAACCTGGAGCTTCGCAGCCTCGGCGGCCGCAGCGGACGCACCCTGCGCCCATTCCGCCATCGGATCAGCGTAGACCTGCATCGCCTCTGCCTGGCCGGCAAGCTCTTCCAGGGCCAGGTGGCACTCCTCGATGCTGGCGCACACGGGCTCTTCGACCTGTTCCACAGGATCGATGGCCGTCTCCTCGTCGCCGATCAGCCCGTAAACCTTCAGCGCACCCTCGCGGACGCCGTCCACCGCGCTCTGGGCATCGGCGACGCCCTGATACGCATCCTCCACGCAGGCCTGATACAGCGCCAGCGTTTTTTCCTCCGTCAGCACGCTCACAGCGTCCACGCCCGCATCCAGCTGGGCCAGCGCCGCGCTGACCGCCTCGGACACCACGGAGCGCACGCCCTCCAGTCCATCGACACCCTCCGCGAGCTGTTCCAACGCAGCCCGCAGTGCATCCACGTCCGCATCGCCGGTCGCTCCGTCCAGCAGCGCAGCGTCCAGCGCCTCTGCGTCCGCGATGGCCTGCGCCGTCGTCTCGAGAGCATCGGCCAGCTTGCCCTGGGCGGCAGCGACCTTCTTCTCCGTGGCAGCGGCATTCTTCACGGCCTTCTCATTGGAGGACACCGCTTCCACCAGCGCGCGCGCATCATTGAGCTTCGCGGCAAAGGCGCCGTTGCCCTCCTTGGCGCGATCCGCCGCGACGCCGACGACCGTCACAGCAATCGCGAGTATGACAAAGAATATTCCGAGTACTCTGATCTTCTTCATGTGCCTGTCCCTCCATCACAGCGAGCCGCCCGTCGCGAGCAGCATGATGTCGTGCTCGTTCAGCTGGGAATCGCTCAATTCGCCCTTGACCTGTCCATGGTACATCACCAGCGCGCGATCGCACAGGCGGATGATCTCCTGCGCCTCGCTGGAGAGGATGACGATGCCCACGCCGCTCTCCGCCAGGCGGAGAATGATGTCGTAGATGTCCTCCTTTGCGCCGACGTCGACGCCCTGGGTGGGGTTGTCGAAGATCAGCACCTTCGGCGACGCGCTGAGCCACTTCGCCAGCACGACCTTCTGCTGATTGCCGCCGGAAAGGCTGGTGATCGGCAGGTCGATATCGTCGACCTTGATCGAGAGCTCCTTTACATGCCGCTCCATGTTTTTCCTCACGGCGGCATGGTCGATGAATCCCAGATGGCTGAGCTGGCCGTAGGTCACGATCGAGGCGTTCTCCAGCACGGACATGTCCTTGATGATGCCGTTCTCCTTGCGGTTGCGCGGCACATAGCCGATGCCGGCACGGTAGGCCTGGGTGGTGGTGTCGAACCTGACCGCCTTGCCGTCCACCGTGATCGTGCCGGTATAGTCCGGCGTGACGCCGAATACGGCCTGGAACAGCTCGCTGCGGCCGTCGCCCAGCAGTCCGGTGAAGCCGAGGATCTCGCCGCTGCGCAGGGAGAAGGATACGTTCTCAAATGCGCGCTCCCGGGAGAGCCCCTCGACGCGGAGCATTTCCTTGCCGATGTTCATCTTGCGCTGGAGCTTCTCCGTGCGGACCTCGTGGCCGACCATCCACCGGGCCAGATCGCGCTCCGTCACGCCCTCGACGCTGCCCTGCTGGGCCACCTCGCCGTCGCGCAGCACGGTAAAGCTGTCGCAGATGGTCAGAATCTCGCCCAGCTTGTGGGAGATGAACACCATCGAAACCCCGCTCTGCTTGACCGTGCGCATCATGTTGAACACGCGCTCGATCTCCACCTCAGTCAGCGAAGTGGTGGGCTCGTCCATGATGATGGTGCGGGCCTTGAACAGCAGCGCGCGGGCGATCTCGACGATCTGCTTGTACGACGCATCCAGCGACGAGAGCGGCGCCGTGGGATCCAGCTCCACGTTCAGCTGCCTGAGCACCTCGCGCGACCGCTCGATCATGGTCTTGCGATCCAGCTTGAGTCCCTTTCTGAGCTCGCGGCCCAGGAAGAGATTTTCATAGATGTTCAGGTCGTTGACCAGGTTCAGCTCCTGGTGAATGAAGGCGATGCCCGCGTCCATGGAATCCCTGGGCACGGCAAAGGTCACAGGCTTGCCATCCACGCGGATCTCGCCCGCGTTGGGCTGCAGCACGCCGCCCAGGATGTTCATCAGCGTGGATTTGCCCGCGCCGTTCTCGCCGATCAGCGCGCGAATCTCGCCGTCGCCCACGGCGAAGTCCACGCCGCGGAGCACGTTGTTGGCACCGAAGGATTTCTCGATGCCGATCATACTCAATGACATAAAAACACATCCTTGCTTGGGGAGGATGAAGAAAGCGCACGGCAACGCCGGAAACTGCGGTGTTGCCCTATATGAAGGCGCGAGCGCGCCGTCTCTTCCGAATTGAAAGGGCGCATTCCGATGCGCAGTGAAAACAATGGGTCCCGAAACTGCGGGGCATGCCCCGGCTTGGGCAAAGGCAATGTATGGAAGAAGCGGAGGAGACCCTGCGGTCTCCTCCGCACCGGAACAAATTAGTAGGGAGAGTCAGCGTTCAGATAGTCGGCAACGTTGTCGCGATCGACGACCTCGGTGGGCAGCACGATGCTGTGCTCGACCTCTTCGCCGTTCAGGACCTTCACCGCATTCTCGATGCAGTTCACGATCATGTCGGGGGCATAGGTCGCGGAGGAGACCCAGATGCCGGCATACTGCTCGTCGGTCATCATGTTGAAGTACTCCTGGCATCCGCCGCCGCCGGTGATGGCCTTGATGTCGGTGCGGCCGGCCTCAACGATGGCCTGCAGCGCGCCGATGGAGGACTCGTCATCCATGGAGAACACGGCGTCGATGTGGGGATTGGCGGTCAGGGCATCGGTCATGTCGTTCAGGCCGTCCTCGCGGGCGAACTGAGTGGCGATCTCGATGAACTCCATGTCGGGAGCGAGCTCCGCCATGGTGTCCATGAAGCCGGCCTTGCGGTCCGCGGCGACGTTGCCGGAACCGGGCACGTCCATGATCAGCACGGTGCCTTCGGTGCCGATCTTCTCAACGATGTACTCAGCGCCAGCAACGCCCATGCCGTAGTTGTCGCCGGTCAGGACATACATGTTGTCGGCATACTTTTCATCGACGTTGATGATCATGTCGAAGTTGAAGATCTTGATGCCCTGCTCCAGCGCCATCTCAGCAGCGGTCTCGACGCCGGTGAACTGGGGCCATACGACGATGGCTTCCACACCCTGGTTGATCATGGTCTCAATCTGGGAGGACATCTCGTCAGCATTGGAGGAGGTGGCGAGGGTGGCATCGAGGCCAAGCTCGTCAATCGCCTGCTGCGCGAAGTAGGTAACGCCGCCGACCCAGCCGTGCGTGGTCGCAGGAGCCAGGACGCCGATCTTTGCGGTCTCTTCCGCCACGGCGGTCATGCCGAGCATGGAGAGAGCCATTGCCAGAACAACGAGAACGGTAAGGATCTTCTTCATTTCTAGTTCCTCCTTAAAGTTTGTGTCAAAAGACATCACAGTTATTATAACAAAAGGCCCATGATTTTTCAAGACCGCTTGCCCGTTTTCGTGCCGATTTTGAGCAAAATTGTGCCGACCTGAGCGCCGCGCTCACAGCTTGCGCAGCCAGTACAGAACCCAGCTGACGGGTTCGCGCACGCGGGACAGAAGCCACGCCTTCGCCGACCCGGGCGATCGCGCCGCGACGGCGCAGGCGTCGATCCCCACGTCCCCCGCGATCCACAGCGCTCTCTGCACGTGATAGTCATTCGTGGCGATAATCGCGGTTTTCCAGCCCCGTTCAGCCATGATTTCTGCGGCATTTTCCAGGTTCTCCCGGGTATTGACGGACGCGGCCTCCTTCCGCACGCTTTCCTCCGGCACGCCGCTTTTCACCAACCATGCCGCCATGACGTCGGCCTCCGCGGCAGGCTCATCGCCGCCCTGGGCGCCGCAGACGATGATGTTTTGTGCAAGTCCGCTGCGCCAGGCCTCCAGTGCGCTCTCGCAGCGGTACAGCAGCGAATGGCTCATCCTGCCGTCGGGCCACACCTTCGCGCCCAGCACAATGATGCAGTCCGATTTCACCGCAGTCCTGCTCTGCCTCGCGCAGATGCACACCGCCGCAAACAGGCCCGCGCCGGCCACCACGCAAACGATCAGCAGCGCCAGAATCCCTCTGAGCATCCTCTTCATTGTCCCTTCCCCCCCGTCAAAAACGGCGCAAAGCGCCGCCCCTTGCCGGACGGCGCTTTGCGTCACATAATTTCAAATTCCACATCCGGAATTCGCGTCTTCAATTCATCCAGCAGATCCCATCCGCTGTAATTGGCCGCGCGGCCGGACACCAGCGTGCCGACGCGCCGCTCCCGCGCCTGCGCCTCGATGGTTCCCAGCACGTCGTCGCTGTGCACGACCACCATGTCCGCGCCGTGCTTCACCGATACGCCCAACAGATACTCCAGCGCCTCCGGCTCGTTGGCATAGCCGAGCACATTCTTTCCCGTTCGGGCGACGTGCAGCACATAAACCTGTCCCTGCGTGTGCTCTGCAATTCTTGCGCCTGCGACGATCAGCCGCTCACAGCTGAGCTGCCCCGTCACGCAGACCAGTACGTTTTTTTCCTTCATTTTTCGCTCCATTCCCTGTTCCGGGAGCAACCTCCTTGATATGTCGGCCAAAGCAGTGCAGGCATACCTCTGCGCCGGCCTTCGGAAAGCGCTCTGCCTTGGTGGCATTGAGATAGACGATGCGCTCGCCCTCCTCCTCGCTGAGCAGAATCCGCACCGGCAGCACGCGCACGCCGTCCTGCAGATCCTCCTGCTCGGAGATCTCCACGATGCTGCCCGACATCTCGCGGGTCAGTCCTTCGTCCATGTCCTTCAGAAAGCGCAGATAGCGAATGCACGGCCAGAAGAACATCATCCACGTAAAGCACACCACTGCGAAAGTCAGACATCCCGTCACCATGGAGAGCATCTGAATGCGTTCCTTCATCCCCATCACATAGCCCACCATCAGCACTGCCAGAATCGGCAGCGTGATCAGGACATACTTTTTAATTCTTTGACGTATCTGAATGCGATCCTGTTCCGTGTACACTTGATGAACCTCCTAACGATTTGCGTTCACTATATCACTGATTTTGCCCGCCGTCAAGCGCGGCGGGCAAAATTCACGTCTTTGACACAGGTTCCAGCGTCAGTTCGCCAAACCATTCGGGCCGGTGGAAGTCCGGCTGGAAATGAACGATGGGGCTCCAGGATCCGAAGTGGGGATGGATGGACTCATCGCACTTGTAGAAGTTTCCGCGCATGGCGCTGCCCGGCCCGGGAACGCGGCCATACAGCTTCATCAGCAGCTTTCGGGGAATGACATAGGCCACGGCCCACCATTCGCCGCGATGGCGCGACGCCCGGATATTCATCCCCTGGGGCAGCTCCGGCAATCGAATCCGGTCACTCCGGCCGCTGCCAAAGCCGATCAGCGCCGTTCCTCCGGCATTGACCTCGATGTTCAGGTAGCGGGGATCGTCCGCAAAAGGCTGAAGGAAGCACTCCAGGCAGCTGTCCCTGTACACCTCGCCGTTGAATTCGGTCGCCTGCACGCAGATCTCCTTCTCCCGCGCGCACAGCAGCACGTGCAGGCCCTCCTCGCTCCACGCCGCATAGGCGCGGGCTTCGGGCCGGTAGCCCGACATGTCCCAGACGTAGCTGTCGATGGCTGCGCAGGCGCACGCCTGACAGAAGGGCTCGTTTTCCGGGTCAAACACCTCGCCGGTCAGCTCCGGCAGCGGCTCGGTCATCGGTGCGATGCCGTACTTTTTCATTGCAATTCTCCCCCGTTGGCCGTCTCCATCACGTCCCAGATGCGCTGGAGATCGTCGGCGCTGTAATAGTAGAGCGTGATCTTTCCGGCGGTCTCGTTGCCGTCCAGCTTGACCCGGGTGCCGAACAGCTCGCGCGCCATGCTCTCCAGCTGGCCGAACTGGGCGTCCCGCGGAGGCTTCTTTTTCCGCTCGGTCTGCGCCTGCTGATTGCAGATGCGCTCCAGCTGCCGCACGGACCAGCCCTGCTGCACAGCCAGATTGGCCAGCTGAATCTGGCGCTTGCGATCCACCGACACCAGCGCCCGGGCATGGCCGGCCGTCAGCTTGCCGTCCACCAGCATCTGCCGCACCACATCCGGCAGCGTCAGCAGGCGCAGCAGATTCGCCACCGCCGGGCGGCTCTTGCCCAGCCGCTCCGCCGCCTTCTCCTGCGTCAGGCCCGCCTCGTCCATCAGGCGGCGCACGCCCATGGCCTCCTCGATGGGATTCAGATCGTCGCGCTGAAGGTTTTCGATCAGCGCAGCCTCCAGCCGGGTCTGCTCGTCCCAGTCCCGGACGATCGCCGGGATCTCCGCCAGCTCCGCCAGCCGCGACGCGCGATAACGGCGCTCACCGGCAATGATCGTGTACCGCTCGCCGTTCGGCGCGACGATGATCGGCTGCAGCACGCCCACCGCGCGGATGGACTGCGCCAGATCGTTCAGCGCCTCCTCGTCAAACGTGCGGCGCGGCTGCTCCCGGTTGGGATCGATGGAGTGGATGGGCAGCATGCGCACCACGTCCACCGGCTGCTTGGGCTCGGCCTCCTGCACCTGCGGTTGGACCTGAACCTCTTCCTGCTCCACCGCGTCGCCCAGCAGCGCGCCCAGCCCTCTGCCCAGGCCCCTCTGTACCTTCTTTGCCATGCTCATCCCTCATTTCTTCGAATCAGTTCCTTCGCCAGATCGCGATACGCCTGCGTGCCGCTGCAGCGCGCGTCGTACAGATGAATCGGCACGCCATAGCTGGGTGCCTCGCTCAGCCGAACGTTGCGCGGGATCATCGTCTCAAACGCTTCATCGGCAAAGTGATTGCGCACCTCCTGCACCACCTGGGCGCAGAGGTTCGTGCGCGAATCGTACATCGTCAGCAGAATGCCCTCAATGCCCAGCTGCGGATTCAGCTTTTTGCGCATCAGCTTGATGGTGTTCACCAGCTGGCCCACACCTTCGAGCGCATAGTACTCGCACTGAATCGGAATCAGCACCGTGTCCGCTGCCGTCAGCGCGTTCAGCGTCAACAGGCTCAGCGACGGCGGACAGTCGATGAAAATATAGTCATAGTCGCCGGCAACCGGCGAAAGCGCCTGCTTCAACAGGGATTCGCGCGCGTCCAGGCTCACCAGCTCGATCTCTGCGCCCGCCAGCTCGATGGCTGTCGGCATCAGCGCAAGCGCGCCAAAGCCCGTTTCCACGATGGCTTCCTTCGCCTCACACTCTCCGATCAGGACATCATAGACGGTCGCGCCTTCCTCGTGCGCGCGCCCAAGGCCGCTGGTCGCGTTGCCCTGCGGATCGATGTCCACCAACAGAACGCGCTTCCCGGCCTCCGCCATACAGGCGCTCAAATTCACAGAGGTCGTCGTCTTGCCGACTCCGCCCTTTTGGTTGGCCACTGCAATGATCTTTCCCAAGACACTCACCCACTTCATTTGCAATCGCCCGATATTGCATACCAAGCTTCATTCTACCATTATATAGCATCTCCACCGCCATATCAAGGACAGAACTTCGAGAAATACGTAACTTTTGCATATCCCTTCATATGTGCGGACATCGAAAACTATTCCTGATCTCCCTCCCAGCCTCGCCGCCGCTTCCGGGAACAGCAAGGCGGCATCCCGATGCGATCCCCTGGCCCGGCTGCTTCTTCGCGAAACCGCTATCAGCACAAAGAAAACCACCTGCTGCTTTTCTTTGCAGCAGGTGGTTTCGCCATCAGGCACGGCTTGATTAGATCAGCTCGAGAACGACCATCTCGGCGGCGTCGCCGCGACGGGGGCCCTTCTTGATCAGACGGGTGTATCCACCGCCCTGGCCCTTTTCCTCGGCGCGCTTCTTGTACTTGGGCGCGATCTCGCGGAAGAGCTTCTCGACGACGGGATGCTTGATGTCCTTCTTGCGCTTCTTGAAGTCGTCCTTGTCCTCGCCCTCATTCTGAACGAGCGGCATGTCATACAGATAGCGCATGACCTGACGACGGGCGGCCAGACGGGCGGGAGCGTCGTTGGTGACGGTGATCTCGCCGGACTGCAGCTTGTCGTTCATGGTCTTCTTGGTAACTTCGACAGTATTGTCACACTGACGCATGGCGATGGTGATGAGATGCTCAGCCATGGACTGAACTTCCTTGCCACGCGCGAGAGTGGTTTCGATCTTGCCGTACCAGATCAGATTGGTGACCTGGTTGCGGAGCATCGCCATTCTCTGGTCGGTCGGCCGACCCAGCTTGCGATTGGCCATTTCTGGTTCCTCCCTTGATGCTCAATATCGGTAAAGCGATTATTCCTCGCTGGTCTTAAGCGCAAGACCGAGGGCGACGAGCTTTTGCTCGACTTCCTCCAGCGATTTTTTGCCGAGGTTGCGCACCTTCATCATGTCCTCCTGGTTGCGCTGGACGAGTTCGGCAACGGTATTGATTCCCGCGCGCTTCAGGCAGTTGAAAGCGCGGACAGAAAGGTCGAGCTCCTCAATCGTCATCTCGAGTACCTTTTCCTTGGTATCGTTTTCCGGCTCGTTATAGTCAACGCGGACGACGTTCACCGTAAGGTCGATGAACAGGCGCATATTGTTGGTCATAATCTGCGCAGCAGAGGCGAGCGCCTCCTTGGGCAGAATGCTTCCGTTGGTCCAAACCTCGATCGTCAGCTTGTCATAGTCGGTGACCTGACCCACACGGGTGTCCTCGACAGAGTAGCTGACCTTGCGAATGGGGGTGAAGATGGAATCGATCGGAATCACGCCAATCGGCATTCCGCCAACCTTGTTGCGCTCCATCGCGAGCTGCTTGTTGCGCTCAGCGGTGACATAGCCGCGGCCCTTTTCCAGCGTGATCTGCATCTGCAGATGGGCGCCTTCGGACAGGGTGGCGATATGCAGTTCAGGGTTGACAATCTCGACCTCGTCATCCGCCTTGATGTCCCCCGCAGTCACCTCGCAGGGGCCATGGGCATCGATCGTAACCACCTTCGGCTGTTCGGTAAAGAGCTTCGCAGACAGCAACTTGACGTTCAGGATCAGTTCCGCGACGTCTTCCTTCACGCCGGGGACGGTCGAAAACTCATGCTGCACGCCCTCGATACGGACGCTGGTTGCCGCAACGCCGGGAAGCGAATTGAGCAATACGCGGCGAAGCGAGTTGCCCAGAGTCTGGCCGAAGCCACGCTCCAACGGGTTGACAACGAACTTTCCATATCGGCTGTTCTCGCCGATCTCTACACGTTCGATTTTGGGTTTTTCGATCTGATCGATCACTCAGCGTTTCCTCCTCTCCTATCGCGGCGCGACTTTGCGCTGCAACCGCGGAGCTTGCCTGCACCGCGCGCGGTCGAACAGAATCGCCGCAGCGCGGAGAAGCGTAACCTGCATAAACTGGTTTACAAGCAATTAGCGGGAGTAAAGCTCGACGATCAGGTTCTCCTGGATCGACATATCGATGTCTTCACGCTTGGGCAGAGCGGCCACGGTTGCCTTCAGGTTCGCGGCGTCGATGGTCAGCCACTGGGGAACCACGCGGCCGGTGCCTTCGCGCAGGGCCTTGAAATGATCGGACTCAGCGCTCTTCTCGCGCACGGTGATCACATCGCCCGCATTCACCAGGTAAGAGGGGATATCGACCTTCTTGCCGTTGACGCGGATGTGGCCATGGCGCACGATCTGGCGGGCCTGGGGACGGCTGACGCCGAAGCCAAGGCGATAGACGACGTTATCGAGGCGACGCTCGAGCATGATCAGCAGGTTCTCGCCGGTGATGCCCTTCTGACGGTCGGCCTCTTCAAAATAATGATGGAACTGGCTTTCCAGCACACCGTAGGTGCGCTTCGCCTTCTGCTTCTCACGCAGCTGCATGCCGTACTCGGACTGCTTGCGCTGACGGGCCTGGCCATGCTCGCCCGGAGGGGTAGGACGCTGGTCGATGGCGCACTTGGAGCCATAGCACTTTTCGCCCTTCAGGAAGAGCTTGCAACCTTCACGACGGCAGAGGCGGCAAACGGAACCGGTATATCTAGCCATTTGTTTGTACCTCCAATTACACTCTTCTGCGCTTGGGCGGACGGCATCCGTTGTGCGGGATGGGCGTCACGTCCTTGATCATGTTCACCTCGAGGCCGGCGGCCTGCAGGGAGCGGATGGCGGCTTCACGTCCGGAGCCGGGGCCCTTGACGTAAACTTCAACGGTCTTCAGACCGTACTCCATCGCCGCCTTGGCAGCGGTCTCAGCAGCGGACTGTGCAGCGAAGGGAGTGGACTTCTTGCTGCCGCGGAAACCCAGTCCGCCGGCGCTCGCCCAGCTCAGCGCATTGCCAGCCGTATCGGTGATCGTAACGATCGTATTATTGAAAGAAGAGCGGATATGGGCCGCACCGCGCTCAACGAGCTTCTTCTCGCGACGCTTGCGGGTAACCCTCTTAAGCTTCGGCTTTGCCATAGCAGTAATTCCTCCCTAGTCAGTGAACGTCTTACTTCTTCTTCTTGCCAGCAGCCTGCTTCTTGGGGCCCTTGCGGGTGCGCGCATTCTGCTTGGTATTCTGTCCGCGCACGGGGAGGCCACGACGGTGGCGCAGGCCGCGATAGCAGCCGATCTCCATCAGACGCTTAATGTTCATGGAAACCTCGCGACGCAGATCGCCCTCAACCTTGACGTTGTGGTCGATGTAGTCGCGCAGCTTGCCGATATCTTCTTCGGTCAGATCCTTGACGCGCGTATCCGGATTGACGCCGGTCGCTTCGATGATCTCGTCCGCGATGTTACGGCCAATGCCGTAGATGTACGTCAGAGCGATCTCAACACGCTTCTCACGGGGCAGGTCGACACCAGCGATTCGTGCCATGGGATGATTGCACCTCCAACTTGCTTTCGCTTGAATGGGTTCGGCGTTTTGGCGCACGCCAAACAATGTTATATGAAAAGAACATCCGAAAAATAGACAACCACCGATGCAAACACACTGACATCGGCTGCTGTTGCCCATCAGCCGCTTCGGGTATTCTGTTCAGACCTATTGATTATATCACATAATCCTCGAGTCTGCCAACCCAAATCCGGCCCAAATTGTTAATTTGTTCGCCGGATCAGGTTATTTTTTTCGCACACAACAATTCTGAACGGATAAAACCGCCTTTATTCACCTTTTGAATGAACTCATGCAAATTTTACCCGTTCAGATTTTGTTGTATGGTTTGCAGTTATGGTCCTGTGCGTAAAAAGCCTTAGCCCTGCTTCTGCTTGTGCTTCGGGTTCTCGCAGATGACCATGACGCGGCCCTTGCGCTTGATGATCTTGCACTTCTCGCACATGGGCTTCACGGAAGGTCTCACTTTCATGATGTTGCCTCCTTAACTTAAGGTCAGCTCTTGGAGCGCCACGTGATGCGACCGCGGGTCAGATCATACGGCGAGAGCTCAATCGTAACCTTGTCGCCGGGATAGATGCGGATGTAGTTCATGCGCATCTTACCGGAGACGTGCGCCAATATCTTGTGCCCGTTGGGCAGCTGCACTTCAAACATGGCGTTGGGATAGGACTCAGTGACAACGCCTTCAACTTCAATGACATCAGACTTGGACAAGCTTTTCCTCCTCCTTCTTAAGCCATGAGCGAATTTCATGATCCCCGATCGGCTCGCCATTGGCGATGCGATCGCGCAGCTCCTCCACCACGCCTCCGGTGGGCTTCAGATGCTTGCGTCTCTTCTTCTTCAGGCGATCCATACCTCTCAGCGCACCGTTAGCGACCATGACGAAATCAGAGTCGACCTCCTGAACAACCACGAACAGGCGGCCCTGATCACGCCCGGCCTTTGAGCGCACGATGCTGCCAATCTCAATCGGAAATATCTTCATCGCACGGCCTCCGCAACCTTCGCACCCGGGAAGGAGAGCACCTCCGGTTCGCCCTCGGTGATGAGCACGGTGTGCTCATAGTGAGAGGCCAGAGAGCCGTCGCGGGTGGAGATCGTCCAATCGTTCTCCCCCACAAACACCTTCCATGTGCCCATGGAAATCATGGGTTCGATGGCGAGGGTCATGCCGGGCTGCAGCCGAACGCCGCGGCCTGCGGGACCGAAGTTGGGCACGTTGGGATCCTCGTGCATCTCCTGGCCGATGCCATGACCGCAGAGATCGCGGATGACGCCGTAGCCATGCTTTTCGGCGTGAACCTGAATTGCATGGGAGATGTCGCCCAGACGGTTGCCCCTACGCGCCATGTTGGCGCCGATCCAGAAGCATTCCTCTGTAACGTCGATGAGCTTCTGTGCTTCGGGGCTTCCGCCGCCGACGAGCACGGAAAAGGCACTGTCGGACTGCCATCCATCCAGAATGCAGCCGCAGTCAATGCTGAGAAGCTGGCCCTTGCGCAGCTTATCATTGCTGGCAAAGCCATGAACCACCTCATCGTCAACGGAGGCACAGATCGAATACGGGAATCCCTCATATCCCTTGAAGGACGGGATTGCGCCCGCGTCGCGGATGAGCTTTTCCGCCATCCGATCCAGATGCATCGTTGTAACGCCCGGATGAATCTCCGCGCGAAGGGCGTCGAGCACGCTGTGAAGCAACTCTCCCGCCTTGCGCATCTTCTCGATCTGTGATTCGTTCTTAATGGTGATCATGAATTACTCCAGCGAAGCGAGGATGGCCTTGAACACATCCTCCGGTCGGCTGTCGCCATCGACGCAGGCCAGAGAGGCGACGTCAATGCGACGCAGCTTGCCAAGCTCCGAATAATATCCGATCAGCGGCGCAGTCTGCTCATGGTAGACCTTCAGCCGATTGGAGATCGTAGCGGGCTTGTCATCATCGCGCTGAATCATCTCGCCGCCGCAAACGGGACAAACGGTTTCATCAGCGAGCTTGGAAATGTGGAACGTGCCGTTGCAGCTCTTGCACACCCGGCGGCCCGTCAGGCGGGCCAGCAGGCGCTCATCCGGCACATCAATGTCCACAACGGCGTCCGGCGCGGAGATCTCGTCCAGCGCCCTGGCCTGTTCCACCGTGCGGGGGAAGCCGTCGAGCAGGTAGCCGCTCTGGCAGTCGTCCATCGCCAGGCGCTCGCGCACCATGTCGATGACCACGCTGTCGGGAACCAGCTGGCCGGCATCCATGTACCGCTTGGCCTCGAGACCCGTGGGGGTCTCGTTTTTGATGGCCGAGCGGAACATATCGCCAGTGGAAATATGCGGGACTTTCAGGTGCGCGCTCACGCCCGCAGCCTGAGTACCCTTACCGGCACCGGGAGGGCCCAGGAAAATCAACTTCATAGCCTAACCTCCCGGGATTACTTCAGGAATCCCTTGTAGTGGCGCATCAGCATCTGGCTCTCCAGCTCGCGCATGGTCTCCATGGCTACGGAAACCGCGATCAGCAGGGAGGACGCCGCAAACGGCAGGGATACGCGGGCAATGCCGTAGATGATCGAGGGGATCACGGCCAGCACGGCCAGGTAAATCGCGCCGAAGGTGGTGATGCGGGTGGTGATCTTCTTGATGAAGTCACTGGTGGGCTTGCCCTGGCGAATGCCGGGAATCATACCGCCGTTGTTCTGGATATTCTTCGAAATCTCAACGGGGTTGAAGGTGATCGAAGAATAGAAGAACGTGAAGCCGAAGATCAGCAGCGCGAAGATCAGCTGGTAGCCAATGGACATCGTGGAGACGTTCTTGTTCCACCAGGCATACGCGGAGGAGTTCGGGAAGAATGCCAGAATCGTGGACGGGAACTGCATGATCGCGCTAGCGAAGATCAGCGGCAGCACGCCGGAGGCATTCAGCTTCAGCGGGATGTGAGAGGACTGGCCGCCGTACATTCTGCGGCCAACCATGCGCTTGGAATACTGGATCGGAATGCGGCGCTCGCCGAGGTCGACGAACACGATGCCGATGATCAGCACGACAAACACGATGA
>JBJEUD010000010.1:0-5099 GCA_051883655.1 Candidatus Faecivicinus sp.
TGGTGCGGTAGTTCAGTTGGTTAGAATGCCAGCCTGTCACGCTGGAGGTCGAGGGTTCGAGCCCCTTCCGCATCGCCATTTCCCTTCGATTGCACTGCAGTCGGAGGGACTTTTTTGTTCCCGGAAATTCGCCCGCAGAAAGACCGCCGGCCGGATGAATGGCATCCGGCCGGCGGGTTTTCGTTCGGTCATTCGGCGGAGCTGTCCTCGTTCGCCGCAGCCGCCTGCTTCTTTTTCCTGCCCGCGCCGGCGCCGGCAATCACGCCGAAGCAGCCCAGCGCCGCGAAGAACACGCCCACGCCGAAATCCTTGACAAATTCGCCCTGAACCTCGCCGTCGTCCATGATCACCTGGAAAAACTCGCCCTCGCTCATCGCATAGGCCTTTTCCAGTTCGGACAGCTCCGAGAGCTGCTCCTGATAGACGTCGTGGACCTGGTACGCATACGAGCCCGCGTTGCCCGCCAGCACGGCCAGCAGCACGCACACGATCAGCACGGCAACCTTCGCCTTGCCCGGGCGGCCCTTCAGCAGGTCATAGCCCTTGCCCGCCAGCCACGCGATCACCAGACCCACGATGCTGGCCATGTAGCCCGCGATGCCAACCAGCGCCCAGAGCGCCGCGCCGATGGCCGCGCCGATCAGCGCGCCGATCAGGCCGGTCAGCACGCTTCCCCCTTGTTCTTCCCTCATGTTGACTTGCCCCCCTGTTATAAGTATACCTTCCTTTTATACCATAACCGGCGGGCTCTGTCAATATTTACTTCAGGAACATGCGGATGAGCCGATCCCGGCCCGCGCCGTAGGGCTGATAGCGCATGGGCAGGTCGAGCCAGGTCTTCTTGTCGACGATGCTCTTCCAGTGGGTAAAGGTATCGAAGCCGGCCTTGCCGTGATAGCCGCCCATGCCGCTGCCGCCCACGCCGCCGAAGGGCATGTTCGACGTGGCCAGATGGATGATGGTGTCGTTGATGCAGCCGCCGCCGAACCGCGCCGAATCCATCACCCGGCGCTGCGCGGCGCGGTCCTCGCTGAAGAAGTACAGCGCCAGCGGATGGGGCCGCGCGTCGATCTCCCCGAGCGCGTCGTCCAGACTCTCATAGGTCAGCACCGGCAGCACCGGGCCGAAGATCTCCTCGCCCATCACCGCGTCCTCAAAGGTGACGCCGTCCATCACCGTGGGCGCGATGCGCAGCTCGTCGGGCCGGCTCCCGCCGCCGCACACCACCTTCTCCGGGTCGATCAGGCCGAGGATGCGGTCGAAGTGCTTGCGGTTGACGATACGGCCGTAGTTCGGATTGTCCAGCGGCCGATCGCCGAACTGGGCGGCGATTTCCGCCCGGATCGCCTGAATCAGCGGCTCGCGGACGGCGGCGTCGCAGTACACGTAGTCCGGTGCGACGCAGGTCTGGCCGCAGTTCAGATACTTGCCGAACACGATCCGCCGCGCGGCCAGCTTCAGGTTTGCCGTGCGGTCCACGATGCACGGGCTCTTGCCGCCCAGCTCCAGCGTCACGGGCGTCAGATGCGCCGCGGCCTTCTGCATCACCAGTCGGCCCACGTTCACGCCGCCGGTGAAGAAGATGTAGTCAAATTCGCACTCCAGCAGCGCGGCGTTCTCCTCGCGCCCGCCGGTCACCACGAAGGCCCAGGACTCCGGCAGCGCGCTGCGGAACAGCTTTTCCAGCGCCGCGCTGGTGGCCGGAGCGTAGGCGCTGGGCTTGATCACCACGGTGTTGCCCGCAGCCAGCGCGTCGATGGCCGGCTCCAGCGCCAGCATCAGCGGATAGTTCCACGGGCTCATCACCAGCACCGTTCCGTAGGGACAGGGCAGCTGAAAGCTGGCCGCCGCGAACTGCGCCAGCGGCGTGCGCACGCGCCGGGGCTTCGCATAGCCGCCGAGACGGCGCAGCATGTGGTTCAGCTCGGATAGCGCCATGCCCGTCTCGCACATGTAGCTCTCCGACGGGCTCTTGCCCAGATCGGCCTTCAGCGCGTCGTTCAGCTCGCCCTCCATGGCGATCAGCGCCGCCCGCAGGCTGCGCAGCGCGGTTTTGCGCGCCTTGACCGGGCGGGTCAGGCCCTCGGCGAAGAACGCCCGCTGCGCCTGAAGCTTCTCCTGCAATTCACTTGCGTTCATGGTCATTGCGCCGCGAGCAGCAGCTTCGCGACATCCTCCTTTGAAAGATAGGCGGGATTGACGATGATCGCGCCGTCGTTGACCGCCTTTTCACAGACCTCGCCGATGCAGGCGGGGTCGAACCTGCCGGTGTCCCGCAGCCGCAGCGGCAGTCCGCTCCTTTCGCCGATGCGGCGGATGAACCCGCGCACGGCGTCCACCGGATCGGTCTCGCCCGGGAAGTAGGGCAGCAGATCGCTGTACAGCGCGCCCACCCGGCTGCGGTTGAAGTCCATCACCCAGGGCAGCAGGATGGCCATGGCCTCGCCGTGGGGGATGTGGCACACGCCGCCCAGCGCATGGCCGATGGCGTGCACCGCGCCCACCATGCTGTTGCCGAAGGCTGCGCCCGCCATGCAGGCCGCCACCGCCACGTCGATGCGCGCGGGGCTGCTGCCGTGGTCGACCACCTCGGGCAGCTTCTTCGTCAGGATGCCGATGGCTGCCAGGGCATAGGCGTCGCTCATGGGATTCTTCTGGTCGCAGGTATAGGCCTCGATGGCGTGGCACAGCGCGTCCAGGCCCGTGGCCGCAGTGACGCGCGGCGGCAGGGACTGGGTCATGCGCGCGTCCAGCACGGCCACGTCCGGCATCATGAACGGGCTGATGTACTCCAGCTTCACGCTCCTGTCCGGATGGCGGATGACCGCCACCGGCGTGCACTCGCTGCCGGTGCCGGCGGTGGTGGGCACGGCGATATAGGGCACGCGCCCGCCCCGGGGCAGGTTTTCGCAGCCCATCAGGCCGAGGATGTCCTCCCTGCCCTGTCCCAGCAGCAGCTTCACGCCCTTGGCGGTGTCCAGCACCGAGCCGCCGCCCAGCGCGATGATGCCCTCGCAGCCCTGCTCGCGGCAGAGCTTCGCGATCTCGTTGACGGTGTGTACGCTGGAGTCTGCGGGCACATGGTCGTAGACGAAGCAGTCGTCCAGCCCGGTGATCTCCCGGAACCGCGCGGCCACGCCCAGGCGGGTCAGCGTCTCGTCGGTCAGCAGCAGCGGATGGCGCATGCCCAGCGCGCCGGCCTCGTACATCAGGTTGCCCAGCGCGTCCTCTCCGGCGCAGATCTTCACCGGATTGTAGAATTCAAAGTATCCCTTCATGGCTTTCACTCCCTCCCGCAAAGCGCCAGCGCGTACACCGCCGCGGTGGGCAGCTGCTTGCGCACGCGGCGCTTGAGAATCCGGCGGTTCCAGAGCCGCGGAAACAGATAGCCCTCCGCCGTCTCGATGGCGCGGACGAGGCACATGGTCTCATTGATGTTTCCGGTCAGCACGAAGCGGTGCTCGCAGTAGGCCCGGCCGATGGATTTGCATCCGGTGAACACCCGGAACGCGCCGGACAGGCTCTTGAACGCGATCTCGATGTCCGCAGGCTGATCCGCCGCGCCCTTCTTCAGCCCGCCGTCCCGGCGCACCATGGTCAGCTGCGGCGCGTCCGCCGTCATGCCCGCGCGGATGCGCACGCAGGCGCCCTCGGGCAGCTGCCCGATCTCCGCCGCCACGCTGTCGTCGCGCCGGTTCAGCACCCGCAGCGCGCGATACAGCACCTGCAGTATGATCGCAAGAATGATCTTTTTCATCGGAATATCCCTCCCGCGCGCCTTGACAAACCGCCGTCCGCGCGCTAAAATAGTTTCATTGATGAACTTTCACAGGATTATAACACAGCGGAACTGCATTTTCAATCCTCAAAGGAGCGCGTTATGGAAAATTTGAATGAAAAATTGCTGACCGCCTGGCTGACGATGTCGTCGGTGGTCAACAACGAGCGCATCGTCTCCTCCATTCCCTTCAACGAGGCCCACGTGTGCAATCTGCTGTACCGCCAGCGCATGGAGCATCCGGACGTCTATCTGACCGCCACCGAGCTCTGCGCCCGCACGCGGATGCTGAAGTCCCAGATGAACAAGGTGCTGGCCTCGCTGGAGCGGCAGAACATGATCTCCCGCTTCCGCGCCCCGGACGACCGTCGCAAGGCCTACATCCGGCTGGTGGACGAGAACCTGCACCGCTTCGAGGCCGTGCACGCACGGTCCATCGCGCTGGTGGACCGCGCCATCGAACGGCTCGGCGCGGACACCGCCGCCCAGCTGGCGGAGCTTCTGCTGCGCGCCGCCAACTACGTGGACGAAACGCTGCAGACCTCCGGCGAGCACGGCCACAGCTGCTGACGCGCGCCCCCGCGGCGCCTCCCATGCAGATCCTTATATATTCCTTATATATAATGAAAGAATTTTTCATATACTTCTGATTTCTTCCATACCGGATCGCCGTTGACGCTCTGCCCCGACGCATGCTACACTGAAAACAGCCGGACATGCGGCGGGGCGGAGCGCATTCGTTCCAATTTTCTGTATATCCCCCGGGCAATTCATGCAGACTTAAAAAACTTTACAAAGGCTTGATAAATTACATTGACAAACGCTTATAAGTCTGTTAGAATAAATAATGTGATTGGTGCGTGTGTAAAATGACCAACAAATTCACACGCATTAACCAAATATAAAAAGGAGTGACCCAATACTATGAAGAAGTTCCTTTCTCTCGCGCTGGTACTGGTTCTCGCTCTTGGCTTCGCCACCATGGCGAGCGCCGAGACCGAGAAGCGCACCGTGACCTTCTGGCACTGCTCCGGCGGCACCATCGGCGAGGCCATTCAGGCCAATGTCGATGCCTTCAATGCCTCCCAGGATGAAATCTACGTCGACGCCATCTATCAGGGCGGCTACGACGACTCCCTGATCAAGATCAAGGCTGCCGTCCCCGCCGGCGAAGGCCCCGACGTGTTCCACATCTTCGAGATGGCGACCGCTTACCTGGCCAACGTTGACTGGGTGGTGCCCTTCTCCGATATGCTCGAGAAGGACCCCTTCATGAGCCTGGACGACATCAACGGCGCAATGCGTAACTACTACACCGTTG
>JBJEUD010000011.1:0-29143 GCA_051883655.1 Candidatus Faecivicinus sp.
AGCCTTATCAAGAGTGGTTGAGGGACGGGCCCGATGAAACCCGGCAACCGGCCGAAGTTCGGCAAGGTGCCAATTCCCGCGGCGGAGACGTCGAAAGATGAGGCGAGCATACTTTTTCCGCTCGCCGTGAGGCGGGTTTTTTGTTGATTCTTTTCCAGGAGGACACCATTGTTATGAGGCACTTCTTTACTTCCGAATCCGTGACCGAGGGACATCCGGACAAGATCTGCGACCAGATTTCCGACTCCGTGCTCGACGCCATTCTCGCCCAGGATCCCGACGCCCATGTGGCCTGCGAGTGCGCCACCACCACCGGCATGGTGCTGGTAATGGGCGAAATCTCCACATCCGCCTATGTGCCGATCGATCAGATCGTGCGCAATAAGGTGGTCGAAATCGGCTATGATCGTGCGAAATACGGCTTTGACGGCCACTCCTGCTCCGTGCTGGTCAGCGTCGACGAGCAGTCCCCTGACATCGCCCAGGGCGTCAATCGCGAAGTGGACGAGGACCAGGGCGCCGGCGACCAGGGCATGATGTTTGGCTACGCCTGCAATGAGACCGAGGAGTACATGCCCCTGGCCATCTCCCTCGCTCACAAGCTCACCCGCCGCCTGGCCGAGGTGCGCAAGAACGGCACGCTGGACTATCTGCGCCCGGACGGCAAGTCCCAGGTGACCGTGGAATATGACGACGATAAGGTGGTCCGCATCGATGCGGTGGTCATCTCCACCCAGCATGCACCCGATGTCTCCCAGGAGCAGATTCACGCCGACATTCTTGAGCATGTCATCCGCCCCGTGCTGCCCGCAGAGCTGCTGGATGAGAACACCAAATACCACATCAACCCCACCGGACGCTTCGTCATCGGCGGCCCTCAGGGCGACTCCGGTCTGACCGGGCGCAAGATCATCGTCGACACCTATGGCGGCTACGCCCACCACGGCGGCGGCGCATTCTCCGGCAAGGATCCCAGCAAGGTTGACCGCAGTGCCGCGTATGCGATGCGCTATGTGGCAAAGAATCTGGTTGCCGCCGGTTTGGCTGACAAATGCGAAGTGGGCGTCGCCTATGCCATCGGCGTTGCCAGGCCCGTCTCTGTGTTTGTGGACAGCTATGGCACTGGCAAGCTGGCCGATGACAAGCTGGCCGAGCTGGTCAATCGCTGCTTCGACCTGCGCCCGGCCGCCATCATCCGCGATCTCGACCTCAAGCGTCCGATCTACGCCCAGACCGCCGCTTACGGCCACTTCGGCCGCCACGATCTCGATCTCCCCTGGGAAAAGCTCGATCGCGTGGACGCACTGAAGGCTGCAGCCGCTCAACTGTAAACAAACTCCACACCAGTCCGAAGCGCAGCAGGGATCCATCCCTGCTGCGCTCTTTTGTCTCATGCCACTGCAAATCCGTTGCTGTTTTTTTACATTTCTTGCATCAATCCGCCACACATCAGGATTGAAAATACATTCAAAAAATGCTATAATTATGACATCATTTCGACAAGGTTGGATCCGTCAATGCTTCGCAGAATCTTTGTCTATTTTTTGCTGCTCATTTTGCTCGTGAACACGCTTCCCGTATTCGAAGCCACGGCGCAGGCTGCGGCGCTTCCCTTCTACATTACTGTAGATCTGACCAATCAGATTGTAACGATATACAACAATTCGGACAACAGCATCGTCCGCCAGATGCTGTGCTCCAGCGGCCTGAGGGGCTCCACGCCGACAGGTACGTTTACCCTGCCCGAAAAGGAGCGCAGCGCTGAGCGAACGGAGTGGTATTTCTTCAACAATTTCCAATGCTATGCCAAGTATGCCACGCGCATCTATAACGGCATCATGTTCCATTCCATTCCCTACAACAGCAAGCGCGAATCTTCCATCAGCAAAACGGCAGTCTCCCAATTCGGACAGCCGGCTTCCCACGGATGCATTCGCCTTCGCGTGGATGATGCAAAATTCATTGCAAAGTACTGTCTGCCGGGCACGAAAGTCAAAATCTACAAAAGCAACGATCCGGATGCGGACCTCCGTGCGCTCTTGATAGAATCCTCTTACTCCGCTTTGGACGGCATGAGCTACAACAGCTTCCTGGGCATTCCCGATGAACCCGGCGTTCTCGGACGCTACAGCTCCGGAAGCGATGTTCGAGATCTTCAATACCGCCTGCGCGCCCTGGGCTTCTTCACAGATACAATCAGCGGCGAATACCACACCTCCACGGTCAACGCGATCAAGCAGGTTCAAAAAGAACTGGGACTGGAGCAGAACGGCTACGCTACCGCCGAACTGCTGGCCACAATCTATTCCTCCGAGGCTCCAACCTCCACCAATGTAACGCTCTCGGAGGGCATGAGCGGTCCGAGCGTCCGCAATCTTCAGAGCTATCTGCAGTCGCTGCTGCTCTACAGCGGCGAAATCGACAGCATCTACGACTATGAGGTCATCGAGGCTGTAAAGCGCTTCCAGACGGTCTATGGCTATACAGCCGACGGCGTCGCCACAGCGACCATTCAGAAGGCGCTCTATTACGAATCCGGAAAGCTCCTGGCCTATTTCAACACCGCCGAATACACCTGCGAATACACTACGGAAACCATTCCCATGGTCACCGTCTCTGCGAAGGCGCGCGTGCGCATCCGCTCCAAACCTTCAACAGACAGCACCGCTCTGGACAGGGTTGCGGACGGCACAGTGCTCATGCTCATCGAAAAGGGCAGCACCTGGTCCAAGGTTCGCTTCGGCAGCACAGAAGGCTATATCATGAACACCTATCTGAAATATACGCCGAAGAATCTTGCCTATCTCAAATACACCGCCGTCGACAGCGAGATGCTGTTCACCATCGGCTATACGGCTGAAGACTACGCTTCCGGCTCTTCTCTCCCCTGCGATACCTTTGCAACGTATCTGGCCAACAACGGCTCTCTGGAGGACTACGAGGGCATTGCCGACTACGCCACCGTCAATACCGGCGCGGACGGCCTGAAGCTCAACCTTCGCTCCGCTCCAAGCACCGCAGGCGAGGTCATCGCCGAGCTGGAGAACGGCGCCCAGGTTGAAGTCCTCCTGAAAACCACGGTTTGGTCCCTGGTCGCCTATGGCGATATCTCGGGCTATCTGATGAGCGATTACCTCAGCTTCTGGACGGGTCCGGAGGGACTTCTGAATGAGGACGAGGAAGAAGACGCGATCGAAGAGGACGACTTTGAAGGCACGCTGTATGCACTGGTTTACAGCAATGCCTACGTCTACAACATCGACTCCGAAGACGCCGAGCAGATCGGCAAGCTGGCCCAGGGAATCCAGGTCGAAGTCATTGAATCCGATGACGCCTGGAGTCTGATCCAATATCAGGGACACCAGGGCTACATGCACAATGAGGATCTGCAATTCATCCTGACCGAGGATTTCATCTGAACATTTCGGGCGGCGAACCGCTTCTCAATTCGGTTCGCCGCCCATCGGCCGCACAACAAGAAGCAGCCCCGTCTGCCGCAAGGCTTCCCGGGGCTGCTTTCCATTTGATTTAGAATCCAAGGCTCACACGCTGTAGGCCTCCATCTCTTTCGGCGCGAAGATCTCCATTTCAGGATAGCGCCGCGCCGCCTTCTCGATGAACGGTGCATAGTCCATCTGCGCAGAGACGGGTGGAAAGGCATCGTCAAAGTGATCGAGCATCACGCGCTTCGGGCCAAACCGATCGAGGAACTGCAGCGAATAATCCGCCATATCGCTTCTGCCCTGATACGGATAGACCAGCAAATCCATTCCTTTCGGATAGACCACATTTTCACAGCAATTCGCAGAGCCCATCAGAAAGATGCTTTGATGATCCTCCACAACCTCAAAGCCAAATACATCGCGATTCATGTCGATCCTGAATCGATGGTTCTGGGCATCAATCGACAGGCCCTCCCGCAGATGCGCCGGGCGCAGCGCGCGGGACAGCGTTTCACGGACGACAGGCCTGTCATACATGCAATGGCAGCTCTGATAGACGCGAATCTTCATGCCGCCGACGGAGATCTCATCTCCGGGTGATATAGATATCATTCGCGAGGAATCAAATCCCTGCTCCTCCGCGATTTCAATTCCCCGGGCACACACATAAACCGGGGCTGCACATTTCTCCATAACGGCGGGCATGTCCGCAAAATGATCGAGATGGGGATGTGTAATCAGAATCGCCTTGACATCGGCGATATCCTCCAGCGGAAACGGCGGCAAACTCGGGTTGAGCAATTTGAGATAGGGATCGAACAGAATCCTGTCCGATCCGCTTGAAATCAGAATTGAAGCCGTTCCCAGCCAAGTGATCTTCATTCGCATTGAATCCCCTTCAACATTTCTCTGCGCCGTCACACCCTGGAGGCATAGAATCTGCGGATGTAATCCTCCACATCCGCCCGACTTCCGGCAAAGGGACCGGGTGTCTCCATTTTCAGCGATACGCAGGCAGTCGCATAGAGCAGCGACTCAGCCGCATCCGCGCCCGCCATCCGCATTGCCAGATATGCGCCGAATGTGGTGTCGCCCCGCCCCGTGCGGCCGGACAGATTTCGCGCCTTGACCGGACAGGTATAGATCTCCCTGCCGTCAAACACGAGCATCTCTGCATTGTGCGAAATCAGCACCTCCGGAACGCCCCAGGCGTGCATCTGCCGGGCTGCGGCAGCCAGATCCGTCGTGCCCGTCAGGATCTCCGCCTCCGCAGCATCGGTCTTGAGGAAATCGAAGTACGGCAAATACTTCCGCTTCTCGTCCCAATCGTGAAAGACCAATTTTCCGCCGTCATTGTGGCGCAGGAATCCCTGAATATCCGCGGACACCATTCCCCGTTCCTTCAGGGCCTCGATGAGTACACCCGGGAAGTCGCCGTAAAGCAATCCTGCAAGGTGGGTCAATTTGCAGTTCACGGCCGGAAGCTCTTCCGGAAAAATTGGATCGGATTGCGCCGCACAGCTTGCATTGCGCCGCTCGCGGTCGGCCGTGAAGTACTCATTTCGCATCAGCGTAGTCTTTTTCGACGGAAGCAGGGCAATATCCTGCGGCTTCATGTGAAAAGTCTCCAGAATGTCGCGATCCTCGGGCGCGATCTTGACCGCCGCAAACACGCTGGGATTGGCAGCCCTGGCCGCGGGTGTGCAGAAGGTCACAGCGCCGCCCACGCACCGGTCTTCCTCGCCGGTATAATCGATATTGACATCGCGCGTGGCGGGACCCAGAATCATCAAATCATAGCTGTTCATCAAAATCTTCCTCTTCTCCTGATCCTTCAAAACTGCGCACAAAGAGCGCGCCGGAATGCCATTTCCATTCCGGCGCATCCCTCAGCGATATTCCGCGCCTTTTCCCAGTACCATCGCCTCATAGGCTCTGCGGATTTTTTCGTAGTTGCCATCGCGGTCCAGCGCAATGCCGCGGCCCACGCCGTCTACCACTTCGCCGCGGCCGATCTCCAGCAGCCGCTGATCCAGTTCCTCCAGCAGCGCCGGCGCGCTGCCCGGCGCGGTGCTTCTTCCGTCAAAGATGATGTGCAGATACACCTTTTCAACGCCTTCGGCCATCTCCGCAAGCATCAGCGGATAGTCGATGCAGCCATGGCTGGATTTCTTGGTCAGATAGGCGATCAGATGCAGCGCGTGTTTGCTCTGGCGTGCGGATTCAATGGCTTTCAGGAAGACCTCGTTGCGGCGGAACGAACCGTCCCGAATGGCGCTGTCCATGCGCACGTCGTCCTGCGGTACCACGCGGCCGGCGCCCAGGTTGGTGTGTCCCGCCTCAGAGTTGCCCGGCTTGCCGTCCTGCAGTCCGACATCGGCGCCGGACGCGCGCAGCCTGCAGTTGGGATAGCGCTCCAGAAGGCGATCCCAGGCCGCGGTGTCCGCCAGCCAGATGGCGTCGCCGTCGTCCTTCGTGCCGTAGCCCCAGCCGTCCAGAATGATCAGCATGACCTTCTTCGCCGAGATTCCCTTCGTGCAAATCAGGCTCTCACCGGTCATTTCAGCGGGCCTTTCCAGCCCGAGAAGCTCCAGCACCGACGGCGCCACGTCGCCCAGGCAGCCGTCCTTCAGCGAAATCTGCCGCCCCTCAGGATCCATCAGAATCAACGGCACGAGATTGGTCGTATGCGCTCCATGGGGCTTGCCTTCCGGGGTATACAGCGCCTCGATATTGCCGTGGTCCGCAGTAACGACCACGCTGTATCCCCTCTCCCGGGCATATTCGGCAACCTTGTCCACCTGCTCGCTGACGACGTGCGCCGCCTTGAGCTTTGCCTCCGTGTTGGACGTATGTCCAATGACGTCGCCGTTGGCAAAGTTGACCAGGACAAAGTCATACGCCTCGTCCACCGCGCCCATGACGCGCTGCGCCACCTCGGGCAGGCTCAGCTCCGGCTTCTGATCAAATGGAATTCCCTTGGGGGAAGGGATGCACACGTCCGTCTCCCCCGGGAAGGGCTGATTCTCGCCGCCGTTGAAGAAGAACGTCACATGCGCGTACTTCTCGCTCTCCGCGCAGTGGAACTGCCTGAGTCCCGCCTCGGAAATCACCTGTGCCAGCGGCTTCTGCACCTTCTCCGGCGCAAAGGCGATGGGCAGATGCTTGAACCTTTCGTGATACATCGTCATGATGACGAAGTTGAGATCCGGCATATACATCCGGGGAAAACGGTCGAAGTCCGGATCCGTGAAAGCCTCCGTCAGCTCGATTTCGCGCTCGCCGCGCCGGCAGCAGAAGATCACGCTGTCCCCATTCCTGATCTTGCCCACAGGCGCACCCGTCTCGTCCAAGCGCACCATCGGCTCAAGAAAATAATCGGTCATACCCTGCTGATAGGCCCGCTCCACGGCCTGTGCAAGCGCCCGTCCTCCACAATCTCGATTGCTCATTGTGATACCTCCTCCTTCAGCGGCGGAAAGATTTCCAGCAGCTGAGAAAAATGCTGAATGAATCGATCCGGCCGGTTCTCCTCTGTCACAGTCTGCGGCTTCTTGCCGGGATATTGCACGCCGATGGTCATGCCCAGTCCGGCAGCCTTTGCGCCAACGATGTCCCGATTCAGATTATCGCCCACATAGCAGGTTTCGGACGGTTCGGCGCCGCACTCCTCCAGCGCGTAGTAGTAGATCGCCGGATGGGGCTTCCGGATCAGACACACCGAGGACTGCTGCACCGTCTTGAAATACGGTCTCAGGCCATCCCGATCCAGCCATTCATCCACCTCGTGCACGCCGACCAGATCGCTGACAATTCCCAGCGTATATCCCCTTCGGAACAGCTCCTTCACCGTCTCGATGCCGCCGTCGGTGACGACGCGCTCGCCCTTGGTCTTTCGATAAGCCTGCGTCAGCTCTGCAGCGGCGGCCTCCACGCGCTTCCGCGGATAGTCATACGCCAGCCAACGCGTCCAGAGCGTCTTTTCAGGCGCTTCGCAATAGAAGGTCAGCGCCCACTCCCGGTAGCGATCATAGCGGGGCTCAATGACATCGCGATAGAATGCAATGGGATCCGCAGTCTCGCCCAGGAGATCGACAATCCTCTGCTTGGCCGCCAATATGTATGCTTCATCCTTGCGAATCACCCGGAAGGTATCTCCCAGGTCGATAAAAATGGTGTTGATCATTTCGCCTCTCCCCTCTGAAGCGCCGGAAGGGCCAGTATGTCCAGAAATCTGTGGACAATGCAGTCCGGTCGATTGTCGTCGGTAATCGTCTTTTTGGCCAGCTTCTCCGGGCTGATAAACAGCACGTTCAGTCCGATTCCCGCCGCCTTTGCGCCCACGATATCCCGGCTCAGATTATCCGCGACGGACGCACACTCTCCGGGCTCAAGACCCAGCTGTTCGCATCCCATGAGATACATCGCCGGGTCCGGCTTGCGAATATGACACACGGAGGACAGCACCACCGAATCAAAATACCCATCGAGGCCGTCCGCCTCCAGCCAATCGTAGATCTCCCGTTCGCCGATCAGATTGGAGATGATGCCCAGCCGAAATCCACGGTCATGCAGCGTGCGAATGACCTCCACGCCGCCGTCCACCACGCGCCGCAGCCCCTTGACCTGCCGGTACTGAAAGGTCAGCTCATGGCAGATGGGGCTCAGCTGTGCCTCGCCCATTTCGGGCAGCAGCCACTTCGCCCACAGCTCCAGGTCGCCCGCCTCCTTGTTCTCGCCCAGCGCCCACTTGCGGTAGCCCGACTCATAGCGCTCATCCACCATCTGCAGAAAAGCCGCTGGATCCTTCCGTCCGACGAGCTCCGCCATGCGCTCACGGGCGCGCTGCTGATGCTCCGGTGCCGGATCGCAGATGCGCAGCGTTCCGCCGAGATCGAAAAATACCCCTCGAATGCCCACCTGCGCCACCTCACTTTCTCGGCAGGAACAGATTCAACAGCTCGGGAATGGACTTGATCCGATAGTCCGGAAGGTGCTTGGGTGCTTTCCCTTCGCGGTCCGCCGTTCCGGCATCCTCAAACAGAACCATACAGCCATACCCCGCATCCAGTGCGCCTTCCACATCCCGGACGGGATTGTCGCCTACATACGCACAGTTTTCAGGAATCGACCCTGCACAGCGCGCCGCCAGCAGATAGATCGCCGGATCCGGCTTGCGCAGGCGCACCTTGGAGGAAAGAATGACCGTATGGAAGCAATCGGCGACGCCGGCTTCGCACATCCAGTCTGGGATCTCCGTCTCCGTGATGGTGTTGGCGATGATGCCCAATTTGTAACCCCTGCGCTTCAGCTCTTTCAGCGTCTCCACAACGCCCTCATGGGCCAGCCGCCGGCCATCGTGATCGCGCCACAGGCGGGTCAGCTTCGCCGCATGGGGGGCGACGCGCTCCGCCGGGTAGTCCGGCAGCAGATACTGGAGCCAAAGCTCCATCTCGCTGACGTCCAGCAGCACGGACTTTGCACGCTTTCGATAGGCCTTCCAGTTGGCTTCGAGCTTCTCGAAGAATGCGTCGTGATCCTCCTGAGCGCCTACCAGGGCCATCAGTTGGCGCTCGGCCTCCGCGGAAAACTCGGCGTCCTCCACCACATAGCGCAGCGTCGCGCCAACATCAAAGAAAATCGTATCGATATTGCAATTCAGCATGTCGAAACCTCCCCCTCTCCTTCATAAGCCGCCATTTTCCCGATGGCGGGCGATGATCTCCGGTATCTCCATCAGATCCGTGATTTTATAATCCGGCGCATAGCCGAGGCCCTGCATCTTCACGTCGCGATGGGCGACCAGCGGATTGTCAATCTGAATCATCAGCTG
This sequence comes from Candidatus Faecivicinus sp., assembly GCA_051883655.1. Lineage (GTDB taxonomy): Bacteria > Bacillota > Clostridia > Christensenellales > Aristaeellaceae > Faecivicinus. The sequence continues at coordinate 9,277 of JBJEUD010000011.1, forward strand.
CCAGCCCGCGTTGCGCACGCCGCGCACATCCCGCGAAATCGTATCCCCCACATAGGCCAGTTGAGACGGCTGCAGATGCATCTTTCTCTCGGCGACGCGGAAGATCTCCGCCGACGGCTTTCGATAGCCCACATCCGCCGATGTAATCACACATTCCATATACCCTTCCAGACCGTATTCCACCATGAAGTGCGGCACGATCGATCGGGATATGATGTTGCTGATCACGCCAATCCGCACGCCCTGAGCCTTCAAAGCCTCCATGCACTCAATCAGATGCGGCCGGCGCATGTTGGAGGGTCGCTCGTAGTCATACAGAAAGCTCAGCTCCTCCGCCATCGGCTTCAGGGCCTCGCGGCCGATCTCATATTCCTTCAAAAAGTAATCGTTCCAGATGATCTCCGAAGGCAATTCGCGCAGGGATTCCTCCGCCTCGTGCTTGTAGATCTCCGAGTTGACCTCCAGCCTCCTGTTCAACGCCTCCGGCGACACATCCAGATGAATCCCGTATTCGTCCAGGCGGTCGATCAAGCGCTTCGCAAACCACAGCTTTCGCTCCGGCGAGTTCGTCGACACGTGCAGCGTCCCTCCCAAGTCGAAGAGAACCGCCTCAATCATCATGGCCACCTCCATCCTCGCAGCGCAAATATCAGCTCAAACGTTTGCGCTTTCTCGTCTCTATTTTAAGAAAAAACCCGTCATTTGTCAAATCCCCGTCAGACACGTTCGCACCCGCAGCGCAATCCCGACGCCGGAAAATCATGAGCATACAATCCGCAAAACCCGGATATTTTGCGGATTTTCCGCGCACATTTCGCCGCAATCGCAGTCTATCGGCATCTCCGGCGGATGGATGCTCAACGTCCCCTCCGATACCGCTCGCAAAATCTTTGCTTGTCAAGTTCGGGAAATTATGTTAAAATATTGGGTAGAAAAATTCCCGGAAATTTCCGAACGAGGGCTTCATCATGAAAAACGTAACCATCAAGGATGTCGCCAAGGCAGCAGGCGTTTCTTATTCCACAGTGTCCAGAGCCCTGTCGGGCAGCCCCGAAATCAGCGAGGAGACGCGCAGCCGCATCCTCCAACTGTGCAAGGAGATGGACTATACCACCAACACCATCGCGAGAGCCATGGTCATGAAGAGCACGAAGCTGCTGGGACTGATCCTGACAGACATCTCCAATCCCTTTATGTCCGAGCTTGCCTACCACATCGATCGCCAGGCCCGCGCCCGCGGCTACAACATCATTCTCTGCAACTCCTCCCGCAATCTTGAGCAGGAACGGGATCTCTTTGAGCTGATGATCGGCCGCAAGGCGGATGGCGTAATCCTGTTCCCCTCCGAGTCCGCCAGCTATGAGATGCTGCAGCCGCTGCTTTCCCGCATGCCCACGATCTTCGTGGGCGAGAACCTGCGGGAAGCGCCGGAGAGCTACGTCGCCGTGGACAACTATCGCGGCGCCTATCTGGGCGTGGAATATCTGTACAACCTCGGCCATCGCAGAATCCTCTACTTTGGAAAGCGCCGCGGCAGCTACACCCATCAGCTGCGCGGCGACGGATATGTCGCCGCCTGCCAGGACTTCGGCCTGACGCCGCGCTACTGCAACAACACCTTTATGTCCACCTCGATCAAATACGGCTATCAGCTGGCCAAGCAGCTCTTCGCGCAGCCGCGGGATTACACCGCCATCTTCGCCGCTACGGACACCAACGCGCTGGGCGTAATGCAGGCCGCTGAGGAGGCAGGCATTCGCATCCCGGAAGATCTCTCCCTGCTGGGCTTCGACAACATCCGCGACAGCGGCCTTCCCCGCATCAATCTGACCACCGTCGAACAGCCCAAGAAGCTGCTGGCCTCCATGGCTGTGGACAGTCTGCTGGACAAGATTCAGAACGAGCTTTCCGGCTACACGCACCGCATTTTAACGCCTGCGCTGATCGAGCGCAAGAGCTGTCTTCCCCATGCCGACGATTGACCCATGTGCTCCACCGAAGAGAAAGCACGGAATGCCTCTGCTGCAGCTCCGTGCTTTCTCTATGCCTTCGGCACTACTTCTCCAGCATTTCCTTGACCAACGGGTAGACATCATAGATGTCTTCAATGTAATAATCGGGCTCAAATTCACGCCGGATGCTGGCATCCTTTTCCCCCGTCAGCTGCGAACCAATCTGAATCGCTGCCGCAAAGCCAGCCCGCTTGGAGCCAATCACGTCGCGCGAAACCGTATCGCCGACATAGATGCTCTGCGACGGTTCGGACTGGATCTCGCGCAGCGCCACGGTGAAGATATCCCCGCAAGGCTTTCGGAAGCCGGTCACGGAGGACAGCGTCACATCGCTGAAAAAGCCTCGAATGCCGTACTCCTCAAGGCTGTCGAACACCTGATAAAGCGCCGCTGTGTTGCTGATGATGCCCAGCTTCAGCCCGAGTCCCTGCAGACCGCGAAGCATCTCCGCAACTCTCGGCCGAAGCTTGCGATGATAGTGCGTGACCTCCCACATGTGGGCGATCTCCTCGCAATGCGGCGCAAGCTGTTCCCGGGAAAACCCGAAATCCTTCAGCACATAGTCGCACCAGATCTCCATCGGCTTGAGCTCCACGTCCGAAGCATCGCGATACCGGCCGTAGCGCTTCCAGCCCGCATCCACTTCGGCCTTCAGCGCCTCCTGTGTCATGCCCGTCTTCAGTCCATAGGCGCTGAGCATCTGCTGCAGAGCCGCGATCGCCTCCCGTTCGGACGCATCGTCCACCCAGATATCCTCCAGCGTTCCGCCCATATCAAACAGCACGGTCGTAATCATATCGCTTCATCCTTTCGTGTCGCCCGCAGCGGGCCTCTTTTCAAGCGCCTGAGCGCACCTCATTCCGGTTGGATAATCTCCCCATCCTTGCAGATGAAAAACTCGACAAACGGCCAGCTCCTCGGCGGCTGCACGCCGTCATCGAAGGCGTCGGTATACCAGATCTTCGCACCGCAGCCGCGCAGCCGCGAAATCGTCGCTCCGGACGGCCGATCCTTCTCGGGTATGTAGCTGCGCCCGCAGGAAATCACCGCATGCCGCGGATGCAGCTGCTCCACAAGCGCATCCGTCACCGCCTTGCCATCCCCATGATGGGGCACCTTGAGCAGATCGCAAGCGACCAGCCCCGGGCCGTCCCATTCGCTTCCATAGCAATCCCCCGCAAGTTCGATCTCTCGTCCGGCGTATCTCAAACGGACGCGCATAGAGTTCGGGTTCCGCAGCTTCGAGGCCATGATCTTCTGCTCCATCGCGACCGGCTTTCCGGCCATCATCTGTTCCCAAACCCGCCGCTGGAATTCCAGCGATTGCAAATCCGGCACGATGAAATCCGCCGCGAGGTCATCCGTCATCCGGACGTTCTTGCGCGAATCAGCCGCCTCCACGATCCGGCATCCATCCGCCTTCAGGCGCTGAATATCCCGCGACCATCGATTGACGCACGCAATCAAGCCCTGCACCGTCTTGGGCGCACAGGGTTCAGGGCGCATGCTCTCTCCCGGACTCCGTGGGATATACGCGGAGATCAGCTCGTCAATCTTCACCCAATGGGCCAGCTCCGACAGTCCCCCCGCATGGTCCTCATGCAGGTGCGTGATCACCAGCTTGTCCAAATGTGAAATCTTCAGCCGGCGCAAGTGATTCACGCAGGAATCACATGGCGTCGGTTGATCCACACACGGGCGCCCCGTATCCACCAGCATCCGAAAGATCCCCGACGGCGTACTCTCCTCGATGAGGATGCTGTCCCCGTCGCCCACGTTCAGAAAGCGAAGGACCAGCTTTTCCCTCACCGGCGCTTGACGTACTTCTTCCACTCAGGCTCCTCCTCCACCGCCGGATCAGGCCGATAGTCCTTTCGGGAAAGAAGTCCGGAAACCACATTTCCGGCAGCGACAGGGATCGCTATAAACCAGCCGAAAAAGGTCAGGAAAGCGCTTGTCCCCTCAGCGCCGCCGAGCAGAATCAGCATCGTGATCAGTATCGCTATCGCATACAAGGCCAGCCACAGATGACCGCCAAACACCAGCCTCTTGTCCCGGAAGAACCTGTGCGGAAGGCAGCACAGAACAACCCCAACAGCGCTGGCGATCACCGATATGATCAGATTCGACGCCCAGGCCTCCAGCGCGGAAAGAGGCGCAGTGAGACACTCAATCGCGCCCTGATAGCACAGCACATACACCGCTGCGAACGCGAAGCTCAGGCAGAAGGTGTACACCATCAAGCTGCTCTTGGGTCTCCCATTTTCCGTGAACAAAAAGGCCCCCCAGAACCGGTCTGCGCGCTCCTTGCGGCGCTTTTCCTGAGCGGCGTTCGTACTCATCGTCTTTTTCATATTGCATCAACCATCACAGGGCTGTGCGGCAATCCTGCCGCACAGCCCCGGCTCTTCGCTTGCTTGTCAGCTCATGTAAGGATTCTGAGCGAGCCAGTAGGTCCACATGTCCTGAGTGTCCAGATAGACATTGTAGATGGTCTCAAGGTCAGAATCGATTGCGCCGCAGTCCTGCAAGGAAACGGGGTTCCAGTCGGACTCCACATCGTCGCGAACCGCCCAGTTGCCCTCCTTGCTGAAGGGCTTCAGACCGCCGCTCTTGCCGTCGGCACCGCCGGTAATGTAGCGGATGAACAGGCGGGCGCCCGCCGGAGCGTCGCTGCCCTCGACCACATACATGTACTCGCAGTTCTCAAGGCCCGTATAGGGGGTAAGGTTGGTGCACCACGCAATGTTGTAGCCGGATTCATCGCGGTTGGAGATCTTGCCGCCGGAGGCCAGCGCAAGCGCAGGATCATCCGCCGTGGAATTGTGAACTGCCAGTACCAGCTCGTCGCCGTCGCCAATGAAGGTCATCTTCAGCTGGGAGAAGCGCCAGAGGTACTCGACGCCCGCATTGTTCTCGGGAACTCCGAACTCGAAGCTGGAGGCATCATAGGTATACTCCAGGGGCTCGCCGTAGAGCTCCTCATAGCTCGCCGCCATCTGATCCGCATTCACGATAAAGCTGGCGAACAGGGACAGATAGGCCGTTTCCTGTCCGATTTCCTTGGTCAGGATGCGATACTTCTGCGTGCCGTCTTCCTTGGTCTCCAGGATCTGCCACCAGCTGGTGATGGGGCAGCCATCCGGGAACGCCTCGGTGTTGTAGTACCAGAAGGACTGGGACGCATACAGCGGGTAGCCGTAGCGCAGCAGCTTCTCGTCAATGTGCTCGCAGATATCCTTCGGATAGTAGGCAGAGCAATAGCCCTCCTCGTAGAAATCATAGAACACGTCGCCATTGACATCCTTGGCCTCGAGCACGTCCGCGGTGACGTTGCCGGTCTCGGCCTCAATTTCGCACTTGCTCAGAACCTCGTCCTGGTCCAGGTCGTAGATGACCAGATCCAGTCCGGGATAGAGCTCCTCAAAGCTCTCCTCGGCCTTGAGCATCTTCGAAGAGGTGGCGTAGACGATGATCTCGCCGCCCTCCTCCTGGGCCATCGCGTAGAGCTCCTCTTCCGTCATCTCGCTCCACTCGTCGTAAATCGGACCGTAAAACTCCTCGGCGCTTGCGCAGCAAGCCAGATTCGCGACCGCCAGCAGACATACCAGCAGCCATGCAATGTGCCTTCTGATCTTCATTTTCTCTTCTCCTCTCATGTTCAGAAATCCATTGCGATATACTCAACGTCCTTCAGACGTCGGCAACACAGGAAACGCTCAGCGAGCGCGCTTGATCAGCCGCGTGCTCTTCGCATCGTAGATGTTGATCTTCTCCGGCGGAATGTGCACATACACCGTTTGATTGATCTGGTAGTGCACCAAACCCAGATGCTTGGCCAGGAAGTCGCTCTTTCCCGCCTGCAGCGACACCAGCGTCTCCGAACCGGCAGGCTGGTTGGCGTAAACCGTCACCGGCAGACAGCCGGGCTTCGGGCTGGTCTCGATGTTCACCTGCTCGGGGCGGACGGCCACCACCACCGGGAACTCTCCCTTCGGAATGGCTTCGTTGGTCATGTCCTCCTTCGGGAAAACATGCTCGCCCAGTTCGCTGCGGACGTGCAGCTGATCCTTTTCAAGCTTCGCCGTTCCCTCGATGAAGTTGATGCGCGGATTGCCGATGAAGTCCGCTGCCTGCAGGTCGATGGGATTCATGTACAGCTCCACCGGCGTGTCCACCTGGCTCAGCTCGCCCGCCTTGAACAGGGCAATCTTGGTGGACATGGTCAGCGCTTCGACCTGATCGTGGGTGACGTAGATGATCGTCGTGCCCAGCTCGCGGTGCAGGCGCTGGAGCTCGGAGCGCATGTCGATGCGCAGGCGCGCGTCCAGGTTGGAAAGCGGTTCATCCAGCAGAAGCAGCTTGGGATTGGACGCCACCGCGCGGGCAATGGCCACGCGCTGCTGCTGACCGCCGGACAGCTCATTGGGATAGCGGTTGATGTACTCCTCAATGCGCATCATCCGCAAGGATTCCGTCACGCGGCGATTGATCTCATCCTTCGGAAGCTTCTGAATCTTCAGTCCAAAGGCGATATTTTCGCGCACGGTCATGTGCGGCCACAGCGCATAGGACTGGAACACCAGATTCAGCCCGCGCTTGCTGGGCTCAAGGAAGAACGCCGTTTCCGCGTTGATGACCTCGCGGCCGTCAATCGTCATGGTACCGCCCTGCGGGCGCTCCAGGCCGGAAACCACGCGCAGCGTCGTCGTCTTGCCGCAGCCGGAGGGCCCCAGCAGCGTCATGAAATCTCCGTCTTCGATGGTCAGGTTCAGGTCCTTCAAAACATGGTTATCGCCATAATACTTGTTGATATTCTTCAATTCGATTCTACTCATCGCTCAGAATCCTTTCTATATCAGAAGCCATTCCCATTCGCCTTCAGAGCAACATAGTCAACCGCATCGCCAATGCAAAAGGCCATCCCTGTTTACCAGCTCTTGCCGATGTCCGCGCCGAAGCGGTTGGCGATGATATAACAGACAAGGATGAAGAACAGCACGCAGACGGAGATGGCGTCGGCCATCTGATTGTAGCCCTCCTGCGAGTAGGTAAACGCGAGGTAGGACATCGTGCGGGTCTCCGGCGTCATCATGATGATGATCAGATCGAGCTCCTTTGCGATGGAGATAAACGTGAGCATGAAGCCGGAGATAAATCCGTTCTTCGCCAGCGGCAGCACAATCTTGCCCATGCGCTGCCAGAAGCTGGCGCCGTTGATGTCCGCCGCCTCCTCCAGTTCAACCGCAATCTGCATCATGTTGGCCGTACCGGAACGGCTGGCAAATGGAAAGTGCTTGACCACGCTGGTGAGCACAATCAAGGTAAACGTGCCATAGAGCGACGGGATCAGTCCGCCCAGATGCGGCCGGCTGAACATGGCGAAATACATCGTCGAAAATGCCACACCGCTCATCAGGTAGGGCACGAACACCAACTGCTCCGTCATGGAGCCATACCACTTGCCGCGGCCTCGGGTGGAGATATAGCCCAGGAACTGTCCGCAGAACGCGGTGATGATCGAGCCCAGGAACGTCAGGCGGATGGTATTGTACACCGATGTGCCGAACTCGGAGTTGCGGAAAATACCCGGATAGTTGATGACCTTCTCGGCCTCGCCGACCTCGCCAATCCAGTTGTACAGCGTCAGGTTGTCCAGTCCGTAGCCATTGCCCGTGGTCACCTGGAAGGTCTCCATCACCAGCACGAACATGGGCATGACCATCGCCAGCAGCAAAAACACCACCAGGAATATCATCAGCGGCGTCTTGGCCTTGCCCAGCTTCATCTCCGTGCTTCGGCCGCCCTTTCCGCCGATGGTCGCATAGGACTTGCGCACGCCGATGATGCGCTGATTGGAAAAGATGATCAGCGCCGCCAGCGCAATCAGCACCAGGCTCATCGCATAGCCGACATTGCGCGGTCCATCATTGATGAACACCTTCATCTTCGTCGCCAGCGTATAGTAACCGATGCGGTTGCCCAGATTGGCCGCAACGCCGTAGGTACCGATGGACTTCGAAAGGGTCATGATAATGGAAGAGAGCACGCTGGGCAGCACCAGCGGAATTGTGATGGATTTCAGGATCTGAGGCTTGCTGGCGCCGCAGATCTCGCCCATCTCCTCAAGCTCCGAATTGATGGATCGAAGCGCAGAGGACACGTTGATGTATGAGAAGGCATAATAATGAAGCGACATGCACAGGATGATTGCAATCGGGCCGTAGGCCAGCCAGTCGGGGATATTCATGCCCAGACCTGCCAGGAAGCCGAGCGCGCCGGAACGGCTGTTGCGGAACACCGCCAGCCAGGAAAGCGCCTTGCACCAGGAGGGAATCATGTACGGAATCACCACGAGCATGGCCAGCAGCTTCTTGCCGGGGATATCCGTTCGAACGATCAGCCAGCCCAGAATTGAACCCAACGGCACGGAGACGAGCACCGTGCAGAGTCCAATGACCAGCGAGTTCTTGAGCGGTCCCCACAGCGTCGCGCCCGCCATATTGCTCACAAGGATATAGCGCCAATAGTACAGCGTGAAATCGCCGACATTGCCGCCGATTCTGCGAATTTCGGATTTCGACGTCGTAAAAGTCTCCGCAACCATCTGGAGCAGCGGAATGACAATCAGACAGAACAGGATGATCAAGCTGATTGCTACGATCATATTGAACGGGTTTTTGACCAGATTCAGAAACTGATTTTTCAGTCGCGTCTTGTTGAACGGTCGGTGAACTCCTTGCCTTTTCACATTCGTTCTCCTCTCTTCCTCGTCCATCCCGGGATCCTTGCGCGGGCTGCAAAGCACCATTGCAGAGCAGCATTTTACGAACACGTTTCCGCTCATTCAATGCAATATCATTATAACAAATCGAGCGTTTTTCGTCAATATAACAAAGCATAAATTTTTAATCAATTCTGGAGGCGAACGTTCTCAGCTTTTTGCGTTTTCTGCCGGAATATGTATCACTTTTCAATGCAACATGCACATTTTTCAAGGCGAGAACAGGGATTCCTTTAGCATCACATTGTCATCTGTCCACATTTCCCAGCGCTCATAAATTCAAACGTTTGCATCAATATTTCCGATCAAAACCACATCAGGAATCCGTATTATCCGCATTTCATTCACTGACGGCTGCAGCAAACAGGCGGGATGGAGCATCTCAACCGGATGCTTCATCCCGCCCGCCGCTATATCAGTTGGGCATTGTGCTTTCAACGTTTTCATGCACGGCGCGCGCATCGACGACCGGCCTCGGCTCGAAGGCGTTCATGACTTCCGACTCCGCCGACTCCAGCGTAAAGGCCGAAACCTCGTAGGCATTTCGCGTCATGTATTCCCCGTTCTCCAACAGCTTCTGGTATTCACGGGACTGCAGCCTTCCCGTCAGACTGATCCGATCCCCCACGCTGAACCGCGCCGCGTACTGCGCATTCCGGCCCCAGGCGATGCACGGAATGTAATCGCTCTTGCCGAAGGCGCGATTGACCGCCAGCATCATATCGCAGATCTCGCGGCCGAAGGGTGTGGATCGATAGATGGGCGGCTTGCACAGCGCTCCCGTCAGGGAAACCTTGTTCAGCGTATCGTTTTCCTGCGCCAGAGAGATGTTCTGGGCAAAGAGCGTCACCATCAGGCGTCCCGCGCCATCGATAACCTTATTGTACGATCTGACCTGGCCAGACATCAGCAGGAGCTGGCCCTCGCTTGGGGGCATACACGCCAGGAGCTTGCCCGGGATGGTTACGGGAAGGCGGTCAACAGCGCCGGAAAGCCGGCGCACCAGCAGCGTTCCGGTATAAAAGGGTTCGTTCATCACCTCATGGCTCAGCACGGGCTCGCTTTCCAGTCGTCCTGCGGCAACGATCCGATTGTTTGGGTTTTCCATCGTATCACCTCTGTTATTTTCACATGGGTTTGCATCCACGGATATAGATATGCGGTTTTGCGCCCAATTATGTCAATCTCTCGCCTCCACAAACCAGCGTCCGCTGTCTTCGAACAGATAGGTCTCCCGTCCCTGAATCCGGCAGGTGTAGCGCATGCCCTGTCCGCCGGCCTTTGTCGCCGCCGCGCGGCGCACATCCAGCAGGCGGTCGACCATGAATCTGCGCCCGTCTTCCCAGGCGATCGACAACGGCCGGACGCCGCCCTCCTCATCATATTCCACAATCACCCGAACATAAACCCTGTGTGCCATTCTTTTCAGCCTCCGCCCGATGCGCTCTTCCACCCGACCGGAAAGATCACATGATCATCTCTGGGATTGATTTCCCCGATACCGTCCGAAATCAGGCTCGCCCTCAGAATGGAACGGTGGCCAAACCTGTGCCGGATCTCCTCAACCGCGCTCTCCAGATCGTACAATCGCTCACGGCCGCGGTCGGGGAACATGGTCAGCTGTTCATCGCCGTCCATCGCCTGAAGCGCCGAGACGCATACGCCCATGCTTCGCACCGGGCGCTCCCAATGGTAGTGTTCCCGGAACAGCGCCATGGCACACGGAATGATTTCCGCCGCCAGCGCCGTGGGCTGATCGATCCTGCGCTGGCGCGTGAAGCTGTGCAGCTCGCAGTCGCGCACGGAGATCTCGATCACGCTGCCGCACAGCGCATTGGCCCTCAGTCGCTCCGCAACGCTCTCCGCCAGCACCGTGACCACCCTCTGGGCGTCGCGGTCGCAGACCAGATCCCTGGGCGTCGTGGTGCTGTTGCCGACGGATTTGACCATTGCGGATTCGCCCATCGGCCGGACCGCGGAGCTCTCAAGGCCGTTCGCAAAGGACCACAGCATTTCGCCGCACTTGCCCAGCATGGCGGAAAGCACCCGCGGCGAACACTGCGCAATCTGGCCGATGGTGAAGATGTTCCGGCTATGCAGTTTGCGCCGCGTGGCCGGTCCGACATACAGCAGATCTTCAGCCGGCAGCGGCCAGACCTTTTCCCGGAAGTTCTCCGGCGTAATGACCGTGGTCGCATCGGGCTTTTTCATGTCGCTGCCCAGCTTGGCAAAGATCTTGTTGAAGGACACGCCCACGGACAGCGTCAGCCCCAGCTCATCCTTTGCGCGCCGGCGCAGTTCGTCCGCAATCGCCTTCCCATCCATCGGATGCCCGGTGACGTCAATCCACGCCTCATCCAGCCCGAACGGTTCAATAAAGTCAGAGTACTCCGCGTAGATTTCGCGCATCATCTTCGAAAAGCGAACGTACTTCTTGAAATCCGGCGCGACCACCTGCAGCCCCGGACACTTTTCGCGCGCCTGCCAGATGGCCTCGCCGGTGCGCACGCCCATCGACTTTGCGAGGTTGTTCTTCGCCAGCACGATGCCGTGGCGCTCGTCCGGACTTCCGCATACCGCGATGGGATGGTTCCGAAGGGAAGGATCATAGACACACTCCACGCTGGCATAGAAATTGTTCAGGTCGCTGTGCAGAATCGTGCGCATGGCCGCTCGCCTCCCAATAAGAACACATGTTCGATATTGTGATTATACCACGATTTCACCGTTTTGCAATCGAACACCGCATTAAATTGCGCCCGGATACAGCCGTTAATTTTTTCCAGAATTGCCGCATTTACGGAACCTGGAAGAATCCGAGCGCGTCTAACCATTATCACCTGAATGGAGGAGTCAATATGAAGAAAAGGATTCTCATCCTTCTGATTGCAGCGCTTTGTCTGCTGTTTTCAGTCTCCGCCCTTGCGGAAAATGCATCCGGACGCGGAACTCTCACCGTTCAAAGCGACGGACTTGCCGCCTATCTGGATGGTAAGGGGAACCTTCTGATTCCCGGAAATGATCTGCCCATCAACCAGCATCCCGCTGATTCGATCATCTCCATTGATCCCTATCGCCTGGTCTTTCTGAGCAAGACCAACGAGGGAACCGATGCGGAGCAGACCGCGCTGGTCTGCATCGATCTGACGACCTTTGAAGAGCGCGTGCTGGACGAAAATGTCTACGCCGCCTGCGCCGTCGGCTCCAGTCAGCTCTACTTCATCTCCGCCACCGACCGTACGCAGCTGTATCTGGCGGACTTCGAGCGCGACCTCGTCTCCGTCGCCTACACCTCCATAGAATCCCTCGAGGGACTCTACGAGTCGTCCGAGGGGCTGGTGGTCACCTATGTCGAGGACGCCGGCGCGGTGATCTACGTCGCTGCAACCGACAGCTTCGAGCCCTACGGCGATCCCATCCCCAGCAAGACCGTCATGTCTGACGACTGCCAGGTCTACATCGCCGACGGCGATACCCTGTTCGTCCATCGCGCCGACAGTCTTGCCGCGGACACCATCGACGTCAACGTCTATGACTTCGCCCTGCTCGACGGCAGAATCTACTATCTCGCCAACACCGGCAGCGCCTTGCGGCTGAAGGTCTATGACCCGATCCTGCTGGAGCAGAAGGTGGTCGCCACGCCTGAAATCGCCATTGAAACCCAGCTGACCGCCAGCCAGCATCAGCTCTTTGTGCTGGGCACGGATTCCACGATCTATCGCGTCAACCTCGAGACGGGCGCGCTGGAATCCTTTGCGGCCATTCAGCCGCCGGTGCTCGATGCGTCCGCTCAGGTGGACTCCTATTCCATCGAGGCCGTAAACGGCATGCTGAACGCCTATGCCCATCTGACGGAGACGACGGATACCCCCGTGTTCACGTTCATGGAGTTCACGTCTGATCTCAGCGGCCAGTCCGCCACCCGGCCCGTGCTGGTCAACAGCATTCCGCTGGAAGGCGAGGATCTGGCCTGGACTCTGCTCCAGCCGGCCCAGCAATTCAGCCCGCTGCAGCGCGGCAGCCGCGGCGACGCCGTCAGCGCCATCCAGCAGCCGCTGTATGACCACGGCTACTACGACTATTACATCGACGGCATCTTTGGCTATCGCACCGATTATGCCGTTCGCATGGTACAAACCGATCTGGGCCTGCCCGTGACCGGCATTGCCGACGAAAGCCTCCAGCGGCTGATCCTCAACGGCAGCTTCCCCAATTATGATCCTTACCTCGCCCTGAACCGCGGCGACACAGGTCTGCGCGTTCAGCGCATGCAGCAGCGGCTACGCAGCCTGGGCTATCTGGCAGACGGCGCCGACGGCATCTTCGGCAGCCGTACACTGGCCGCCGTCCAGCTCTTCCAGCGGGAGAACAACCTGCCGGTGAGCGACAGCGCAACCCGCGACACGCTGATCAGGCTCTATTCCTCCTCGACTGCCCCCTGCTCCAGCTATATCGACCTCTATCAGGGCGATACCGGCTATCGCGTGCGCGCGCTGAACAAGCGCCTGAAGGAGCTGTTCTATCTCGAAGGCAGCGTGACGGACACCTACTCCGCCGCCACGGCAGAGGCCGTTCGCCGCTTCCAGGCCCAGGTCGGCCTGTCGATTGACGGCATCGCCACCGCTTCCGTGCAGCAGCGCCTGTTTGCGCCGGGCGCGCCGGAGTGCAGCGGCTATTCCGAACTGCGCCGCGGCGACGAGAACACCCGCGTCAGCAGACTGCAGCGCCGACTGAAGGAACTCAACTACTTCTCCGGCAGCATCACCGGCTACTTCGGCAGCCAGACGCAGGCCGCCGTCAAGCTGTTCCAGCAGAAGGTCGGCATGCGCCCCACCGGCGTCGCCACCGTCGCCATGCAGCAGCTGCTGTTCTCGCCCAATGCGCCGATCTACATCAAGCCCACCGTCATCGGCACGCCGGTCATCTCCATCAGCTGCTATGACAAGCGCGACAATGGCGTCTACTATCTGTCGGATGCCAGCTCCAGCACCGGCTATGTTACCTTCTCCTGGGCTGCGGAAGGCTATGTGTCCAATTACAACGCGACCATCACCGATGGCCTCGGCAATGTCTGCCTCAGCCAGAACACCGCGCTGACCATGACCAGCGTCCCGATCAGCGCATTGACGCTCGACCGCGTGTATACGCTGAAGATCACCGCCTATCCTGCGGACGGCGATTCCGCCCATGTGACCAGTGCGACGCTCAACTTCTGCCGCGTCGAGGCGCCCAAGGATCCCGATCCCGTGGTCATCGGCACGATCACCGACGTATTCACCTCCATCGATCCCGTCACCCGCATGGAGAACGATGTGTACTACGTCAAGCCCGGCACCATCACCTTCCGCTGGTATGCCGAGGGCGATGTCTCCAGCTACTACGTAGAGGTGCGCGATTCCAAGAGCAACGTGCGCATCCAGGCGAACACGACCGACGAGCAGGCCTCCATCTCCACCGACAACATGGAGGCGGGCGAAATCTATACGCTGTGCGTATATGCCATTCCCACCAACGGAACCATCGAGCACGCGACGCTGAAGACACAGTCCTTCACGCTGGAAACCGAACCTCAGCCCGTGCCCAGCGTGTCCGCACCCGTCGTCGTGGTAGAAAACCTCACTCCGGATGCAGAGGGCCTGTACACGACCGAGGGCAGCACCGTGACCCTGCGCTGGGACGCCGTTGAGGGCGCGACGCAGTATCACATCGAGGTCCGCGACGTGAGCGACGCCTTCATCACCAACGACACCACCATGGCCACCGGCTATGTGCTCAACACGACCTCTCTCGCCTCCGGCGCGACCTACACGATCTACGTCGCCGCAATTCCCGAGGGCGGAACCATCGAGGCCAGCGCAACGACCGCAGTGCGCATCGCGATCCCCCAGGATCAGACAATGGCGCAGCTGCCCGCACCCACGCTCTCCATCGCCGGCGTACAGCCCTCCTTGGATGGCATCGCTTACGTCCCCACCAACCAGCCGACCTTCCAGTGGACGGCCGTGGAGGGCGCAGGCAGCTATAACCTGGTTGTGCGCGACAGCAATGGCTCCATCCTCAGCGAGATGACCCTGATGGAGCTGAACACCGTTTACGATGCTTCCGCACTGTCTGAAGGCGCTGTCTACACCGTCTCCGTAACTGCCATTCCTCAGGAAGGCCTGAACGCCCAGGGAACAGCAGCATCGCTGCCCTTCATCATCTCGACCCAGAGCAGTGATGCGCCCGCCAGCGCCGATGTGCCCGCCGACAGCGAGGCTGTCGCTCCGGCCGCCGAGCTCGGAGCCCCGGAAATCTCGGTGGAGCCGATTGAGGAGATCGTCGATTCCGTGGTCTACGTACCGGAAGGCGACCTCGCCTTCCGCTGGCACTGCGACGGCGCTTCCAGCTACTACGCGGAAATCCTGGACGCTGCGGGGAACACCTGCACCAGCATGACCACCGACCGGGAAGGCGCGGCGCTCAGCTCCGCCAATCTGGCTCCCGGCGCGGTCTACACGCTGCGCGTCACCGCAACTCCGCAGGGCGGCACTGCAGAACAGAGCACAACCTTCGAGCTCCGGTTCGCCAAGCGCGCCGCATCCATTGAATCCACCGGTGTTTCCAGCGAAGTGCCCGGCACTCAGGAAGAAACCGGCGGCAACCCCGGCGAGCAGGAGAACACCGGAACAGGGACCGACGCCCCTGTAGCTCAGCACGTGCCCTCCAATCAGGAGGCCGACAATGCGAACACTGAGTCGCCGATTGCGCAGCCTGAAGCTACCTCCGAGCCGGAAACGCCCTCTATTGCGACAATCTCCGCGCTGCTGGTCAATGTGCAGCCCGCGGTGCAGGAAGTGGATTCCATCGTCTACGTCACTCCCGGAACGCTGGAGCTGAGCTGGTACGCCGAGGGCAGCGTCGCAAGCTATCGCATCGAGATTCTCGATGGAGACGCGGTTCTTGCCGCTGCAGATACCACCGATACCATCAAGTACCTGTCCTCGGAAGGAATGGACCCCAACGTCGTTTACACCTTCCGCGTATCCGCCATTCCCGAAGGGGGAACGATCGCCGAAAGCATCTCCAATGAAGTGCGCTTCTCTCTGATTGCCCCGGAAGACACCGACGACGCAGTTCCTGAAGCAAACGAGCCCATTGCAGAGTCTTCTACCGAAGCCAAGCCGGAGGTCGCTGCGGAAGAACCTGCTCCGGTATCCGATGAAGCTCCTGTTCCGGAAGCCACCGAGGTACCCACCCCTGAGCCCACCGAGGTGCCCACGCCTGAGCCCACGGAGGTCCCCACGCCTGAGCCCACGGAGGTCCCCACGCCCGTACCCACCGAAGTGCCCACCCCTGAGCCGGTCATCGAGCCCGCTCCCGTGCCGGAAATGGATCCTTCCGGAATGGATATGTGGACGGAGCCCGTAGACGCCAACAGCGATCCTATGCTGATCAGCACAATCCAGCAGCGTCTGCAGGAGCTGAACTGGCTCCTCCCGGACACCTACACCATAGGCGTTCTGGACGAAGCCACGCTTCAGGCTGTCTACAACTTCCAGATCGACTTCAACACCAACTTTGGCGGCAACCTGATGCCCATTACTCCCGAAGCGCCGATCATCGACGTCGATACGCTGACCGCATTGATGATGACGATCATGTAAAACAGCGTATCACGCAAAGAGCCTTCCTGCTGACAGGAAGGCTCTTCATTCTTGATAATGAATGCAGATCAGGATTTGCCTCTTGTGAGTGTAAAATTGCGCCCGGAGGATTGGATCAGACCCTCCGCCCGCATTTTTCCAATTTCCCGCATCATCGCGCTGCGGTCCGCAGCAATATAGGCCGCCAGCTCCACCAGCGTCACCGGAAGCTCAAACGTATCCTGTTTCGTTTCGTTCGCGCAACATTCAAAGTACATCAGCAGCTTCTGGCGCAGCGATTTCTGGCTCAGGATGGTAATGCGCCTGGACAGTGCCTGCGCCTTCCGGGCAGAGAGCATGAACAGATTGTGAATCAGGCGCTCGTGGTGCGCGCACAGCCGCTCGCAAGGACACACAGCGCGCTCATATCGGATGAACAGCACTTCGCACGGCGCTTTCGCCACCGCCAGCAGCGATACGGATTCCATGGGCAGAGTGAACAATTCGCCGAACACAGCATTCTGCTCCAGCGTCTCCACGATGAACTCATTTCCCTCAACATCCACACTGCGCACCTCGGCGCTCCCCGACAGCAGCACACAGATATTGTGCAGTCCAAGCGTATACTCCAGAACCGTCGCGCCGGGGCGAAACCGCTTCACATTCGCAGCAAAGCAGTGAAGCATCTCGTTCAGCTCCCCGCCCTGGATTCCCTGAAAAATCTGAATCGTCTCCATTTTACAATATCCTCCGGTATTTTGATTATAACATAGTTCTGTTGCATTCGCAACAGATAAAGACAGGCAGTATATGGTATACTATTGATAACGCCGAAAGCCTGTTCAGAGTCGGCCGCATTTGCAATGACCATTGATTCAAGCAGTTTAGGGAGGTATTGCCATGCATTGCGTAAAACAAATCACTTCGGATATGTATTGGATTGGCGCAAGTGATCGCCGTCTTGCCCTGTTTGAGAACGTCTATCCCATTCCCCGCGGCGTATCCTATAACGCCTATGTGCTGCTGGATGAGAAGACTGTGCTGCTGGACACCGTCGATCGCAGCGTCAGCGACCTCTTCTTCGAAAACCTCGAGCACGTTCTGGGCGACCGGAAGCTGGACTACCTCGTGGTCAACCACATGGAGCCCGACCACTGCGGCACGATCGCCGACGTCGTTCGCCGGTATCCCGAGATGAAGATCGTCTGCAACGCCAAGACCGTTCAGATGATCAAGCAGTTCTTCACCTTCGACATCGACAGCCGCGCCGTCGTCGTCGGCGAAATGGATACGCTGTGCACCGGCCGCCATACGCTCGCCTTTGTCATGGCGCCCATGGTTCACTGGCCCGAGGCCATGGTGACCTATGACACCACTGACAAGGTGCTCTATTCTGCGGATGCGTTCGGCACCTTCGGCGCGATCAACGGCAACATCTTCGCGGATGAGGTCAATTTCGAAACCGAATATCTGGACGATGCCCGCCGCTACTACACAAACATCGTCGGCAAGTACGGCAATCAGGTTCAGGCCCTGCTGCGCAAGGCTGCGACCATCGAGATCGGCATGATCTGCCCGCTGCACGGCCCCATCTGGCGCAAGAACATCAGCTGGTTCATCGACAAGTATGTGAAGTGGAGCACCTATACGCCGGAAGAGAACGCCGTGATGATCGCCTACGCCTCCGTGTATGGCAACACCGAGAACACTGCGAACATCATCGCCTCCAAGCTGGCCGACGCCGGCATTCGCAACATCAAGGTCTATGATGTGTCCGCCACGCATCCTTCCGTGATCGTGGCCGAAGCCTTCCGCTGCAGCCATCTGGTCTTTGCCTCCACCACCTATAACGCGGGCATCTTCGTCACGATGGAAACCGCGCTGCACGACCTGGTGGCGCACAACCTGCAGAACAGGACCATCGCAATCGTCGAGAACGGCACCTGGGCGCCCACCGCCGGCGGACTGATGCGGGAGCTTCTGTCCAAGCTGAAGAACAACACCATTCTCAACGATTCGCTCACGCTGAAGTCCTCGCTGAAGGAAGATCAGCTCGCGCAGGTCGATCAGCTGGTCGCCGCCATCGTTGGATCCATGAAGAAGGATACTGCGATCGTTCACGATGAAAAGAAGATCGAGCAGAACGCCATGTTCAAGCTCTCCTACGGTCTGTTCGTGCTCACCGCAAAGGACGGCAAGGACAACGGCTGCATCATCAACACCGTGACCCAGATTACCGATACCCCCAAGCGCATTTCCATCGCGGTGAACAAGGCCAATCACACCCACGATCAGATTCTTCGGACCGGCGCGTTCAACGTCTCCGTGCTCTCCACGGATGCAACCTTCCCGCTCTTCGAGCGCTTCGGCTTCCAGTCCGGCCGCGATGTGGACAAGTTCGAAGGCTTCGAGGCGGTTTCCCGCAGCGAAAACGGCCTGTACTACGTCACTGAGGCGGCCAACGCCTTCATCTCCGGCAAGGTCGTTCAGGCGCTGGACTACGGCACGCACACCGTCTTCATCGCGGACGTCACCGAGGCAAAGCTGCTCTCCAACGCGTCCTCGCTCACCTATGCCTACTACTTCGACCACGTCAAGCCCAAGCCGGCTTCGCTGGGCGAACAGAAGGGCTGGGTCTGCAAGATCTGCGGCTATGTGTATGAAGGCGAGGACCTCCCTGCCGACTTCATCTGCCCGCTGTGCAAGCACGGCTCCGAGGACTTTGAAAAGGTCTGATATCCGCTTCACCCCAGGTCGCACTCAAGGATAAAAAACCTCCTCAGGCGCAGGCTGCAGATCTGCAGCTCTCCTGAGGAGGTTTTTTTATTCTGCTTTCGACAATGCGGTCGCATACCGCGCGCAATGGCACGGCAGCCCGCCGCGAATTATGTTAGTGCTGTCGATCGGATCTGACGGAGTTTCGTTCGCCGCCTTGATTACCTGTACTTCTCCACGCACTTGCGCACAATCGCTTCCATCTCATCCATTTTGAGAAGCATATCCTTGGCCAGCGCGATTTGGCAGCGCGTGCGCACGAGATTGTGCTCCGGATAGTCCGTTTTGAAGTACTGGTTTCCGAGAATGTAGTCATCCAGGAACCGCGTTGCCAACTCGCACGCCAGCGCGAAACAGCTGATGCCCAGCGTGTCAATCTCTTTCTGCGTCAGCGTCGACGCCGTGCGCATCAGGAAACCGTCTGCAAATTCCCGGAATACATCCATGTTCACGCCGGCTTTGTCTTCATCGGGCGAATCCTCCTCCACGAAATTCGCAGCAAAGCGAATCGCGTCGCCAAAGTCATGGCCCACCAGACCTGGCATGACCGTGTCGAGATCGATCACCACGATGGCCTGGCTGCCGTCCCGCTCGAAGAGCACATTGTTGATCTTGGTGTCGTTGTGGGTCACTCGCAGCGGCAATTCCCCGCGGTTGTACAGATCCGTCAG
>JBJEUD010000012.1:0-4993 GCA_051883655.1 Candidatus Faecivicinus sp.
AGCCCATGGCGGCCATGGCGGCCTTGACGGGGATGGGATTGACCTCGCTGAACAGCGCGTTGATCAGCGGCAGGTAGTCCAGCTGCATCCGCAGGCTGCCCTCCAGGTCGCCGGCGAAGAAGCGCTTGCACATCTCGGAGGTTTGCCTCGGCAGCAGATTAGACAGCACGGAGATCACGCCCGCGCCGCCGACGGAGAGGATCGGCACGACCTGATCGTCGTTGCCGGAATAGATGTCCAGCTTGTCGCCCACCAGCGCGCGTGTCTCGACGATCTTGGAGATGTTGCCGTTGGCCTCCTTGATGGCGGAGATCATGGGATGATCGGCCAGCGCCTGGTAGGTCTTCGGCTCGATGCCCACGCCGGTGCGGGAGGGAACGTTGTACAGAATCAAAGGCTTCGTGCTCGCGTCGGCGATGGTCTCGTACATCCTGATCAGGCCCTTCTGGGTGGCCTTGTTATAGTAGGGAGTGACCACGAGCATGGCGTCCGCGCCGACCTCGCAGGAGAAGCGGGTCAGGTCGATGGCGTAGTCGGTGTCGTTGGAGCCGGTGCCGGCGATGATCGGAACGCGGCCGGCGGCGGTCTCGACCGCGAAGCGGATGGCCTCGCGATGCTCCGCGTCGGTCAGTGTGGAGCCCTCGCCGGTGGTGCCGGCGATGACCAGGGCGTCGATGCCCTCGTCAATCTGCCAGTCGATCAGGCGCTTGAACTGCGCAAAGTCGATGCCGTCGCGGGTCAGGGGGGTGATCAGCGCGGTGGCTGCGCCGCGAAAGATGGAATTCTGCTTCATAGGAGTATGCCGTCCTTTCCGAGGTATGTGCAACAAAAAAATAGCCGGCGTGCGACGGCTATTGAACTGCGGCGACCGCATGGAACGGCCGTGCGCTGCAATGGCAATTTCAATAGCTCTCCGCGATTGCGACAGTCATGCGGGATATTCTCCCCATGCCCAGATGAACGTGCGCCTGATTCACCTTCGGCGGTTGCCCCTTTCACATCCGGCAGGCCCTGCGAAGACCGTTGCGCCGAAGGCTACTGTTGACAAACCGCGCCTCTATTCTCAAATTGCATATCCAGTTTTTCTTATCATAGCATGCTTTGAAGTGCCGGTCAATAGTGGTCGCGAAAGTTAACATCCGCCCTTGACAATCGACAGCCGGGAGGGTATCATAAAATGAAGCAATCATTCAGGGGGATTCGACATGAATCGCGAACGGCTGGAGGCGCGGCTGGCGGAGCTGCCGCTGTATCAGTATGATTTTATCGACACTTCGGAGCTGATGTTCTCCGAGCGCGTGCGGTATGTGTGCAGGACGGAGTGCCCGATGTACGGAAAATCCTGGGCCTGCCCGCCGGCGGTGGGCGGGGTGGAGGCGTGCAGGGCGCGCTGTCTGGCCTATCCCAAGGGGCTGATGATCGCCACCATCACCGAAGTGAGCGATATCGCGAACATCGATGAAACCTTGGCGACCCGCGCGCCGCACGAGGAGATCACCCGTCAGGTGCACGCCATGGTGCGCGAGGAGGGCTGTGAGACGCTGGTGCTGTCCACGGAGGCGTGCGCCCACTGCGAGCATTGTACCTATCCGGATGCACCCTGCCGGTTTCCGGACCGGATGTATCCCTGCGTGGAGAGCCACGGCATCCTGGTGACCGACCTGGCCGAGCGGCACGGCATCGACTTTCTGGCCGGCGGAAATGTGGTGACGTGGTTTTCTCTGATATTGTATCGGGAGTAGGTGATTGACGTGGTTGATGTTTCCATCGCTCGCTGTGAGAGCTATGACGAGGCCGAGGTGACTGCTGCGATGCGTGCGGTGCTCGAGCCCATCGGAGGTCTGGACTGGGTGCGGCCGGGCATGAAGGTGGCGATCAAGGCGAATCTGGTGACGTTTATGAAGCCGGAGAGCGCGGCGACCACCCATCCTGCCGCGCTGATCGCGCTGGTGAAGCTGCTAAGGGAGCGCGGCGCGGAGGCGATTGTGGGCGACAGCCCCGGCGGACTGTACAATGCCGCGTTCGTCGGGCGCGTCTACGCGGCCACGGGCATGAAGCTGGTGGAGCAGGCCGGCGCGCGGCTCAACCGCAATTTTGGCGAGCAGCAGGCGGAATTTCCCGAGGGAAAGGCCGCGAAGCGCTTTACCTATACCGCCTGGCTGGATGATGCCGATGGAATCATCGATTTCTGCAAGCTCAAATCCCACGGGATGATGAGCATGTCCGCGGCGGTGAAGAACCTGTTCGGCACCATTCCCGGCACGCTCAAGCCCGAGTATCACTTCAAATACCCGAACGAACGGGACTTCGCCGATATGCTGGTGGACCTGAACGAGTACTTCAAGCCCAGACTGTGCATTGCGGACGCCATCGTGGGCATGGAGGGCAACGGCCCCACCGCGGGCGTGCCGAGAAAGATCGGCGCGCTGATGGTCTCAGCGAGCCCGTACAAGCTGGATTTGGCCTGCGCGGCGGTGATCGGCCTGACCATGGACGATGTGCCCACCATTCGCGCGGCATTTGATCGCGGGCTGTGTCCGTCCACCTGCGCGGAGCTGTCCATCGAGGGCGATCTGGCGGGGGTGAAAATTGCGGACTTCGACAATATCCTCAGCCACCGGAGCCTGCGCTTTCAGGGAAATGGCGGCGGAATGCAGCGCCTTGTGGGAAAGACGATTGAGAAGCTGCTCAGTTCGAAGCCCGATGCAAACCGGAAGGTCTGTGTGGGCTGCGGCGTTTGCGCAGGCGTCTGCCCCGCACACGCGATCGAGATCCGGGAGAAGCTGCCGCACATTGATCGAAAGAAGTGCATCCGCTGCTTCTGCTGCCAGGAATTCTGTCCGAAGGGCGCGATGATCGTCAAGCGTCCGCCGGTGGCGCGATTGCTCAATCGGGAGAGCCGGTGACCCGCGCGGCAGGCGGAAATTTTCCCAATGGCGGCATGAACCCATCCATTCTCTCATATGAAGTGCTATGTGAGCGGAGGGGGTGCGGACCATGGAAAGATGGGAGCGCGTGTTGACCGTGGTGACGGCACTGGCGGCGATTGTTTGCACGTCGGCGGTGGGATTTGCTGGCGCTCGGCTGCTTGAGTGCCAATGGGTGGCGCGGCAGGAGGCGTTTTCCTGGAGCAACGGGATCTATCAGGTGCGCGGAAGATTCGATGCGGGCGTTCTGGAGGAGCTTCGGATTCTGCGCATGGATTTGGAGGAATGAAAGTGAAAAGCGGCTGCGAACTCGACGTTCGCAGCCGCTTTTTGCCGGTCAGCGATTGACCGGATACATGATCTTCATCTGGTTGACCTTGCTCTGATAGGCCTTCTGACGCTTCTCGCCCAGAAGGTGTTCACGGATGGCGTCGTGTACATCGGCAAACTTCATCGGCTCGGCGGCCTTGCGGTCGTCCAGGCGGATGATGTGGTAGCCGAACTGCGTCTTGACCGGGCCGCGCAGCTCGCCGGGCTCCATGCTGAAGCAGGCCTCGTCGAACTCCTTGACCATCTGGCCGTGGCCGAACTCGCCCAGGCTGCCGCCGTTCTGACCGGAAGGGCAGGAGCTGTTCTGTCTGGCGGCGTCCTCGAAGGAAATCTCGCCGGCCTGGATTTTGCCAAGCAGTTCGCTGGCCTTGGCCTCGTCGTCGACGAGAATGTGGCTGGCGGAGACCTTCTCCTGTCCGGCAAACTGATCGGGATTGGCGTCGAAGAACGCCTTGATTTCCGCTTCCGTGACGCTGACGCGCTCGATGGCCTTGGAGACAGCAAACTGCGTCAGCAGTTCATCCTTTACGTGCTGGAGCTGCTGCTTGAACACCGGATCGTACTCCATCATGTTCTTGCGCGCATCGGTCAGAAACAGCGCCTGCTCGATCAGCTTTTCGAGGATGGCGGCGCGGCCCTGCGGGTTGTTGAAGCTCTCAGCGCGGGGACCCATGCCGAGAAGAGTTTCGTTCACGTCCGCTTCGGTGATGGTGATGGTGCCTACAACGGCGAGTGGGCGGGAAGTTTCCATGTGCAATGTCCTCCTGGTTTCAGATCAAGAGCCGCCTTTTCGGGCGGCTCTTGCAGGGATGATTCCCTGTCTGGTTGCTTTTCAAGCCTTAGATACGCGCAACGCCGGAATCGCGGGCAGCCTGTGCGACAGCCTTGGAGACGGCTTCCTTGACGCGGGGATCGAAGGCGGCAGGGATGATGTAGTTCTCGTTGAGCTCTTCGTCGGAGATGAGGTTGGCCAGCGCGTAAGCGGCGGCGATCTTCATTTCCTCATTAATGTCGCGGGCGCGGACGTCGAAAGCACCGCGGAACAGCGCCGGGAAGGCCAGAACGTTGTTGATCTGGTTCGGATAGTCGCTGCGGCCGGTGGAAACCACGCGAGCGCCGCCCGCCTTGGCGTCATCGGGGAAGATCTCGGGGGTGGGGTTCGCGCAGGCGAACACGATGGCGTCCTTGTTCATGGTCTTGACCATGTCGGTGGTCACAGCGCCCGGAGCGGAAACGCCGATGAACACGTCTGCGCCAACCAGCATGTCAGCCAGGGAGCCGGCCTTGTTCTCGGGATTGGTGACCTTGGCCATTTCCTCCTTGAAGGGGTTCATGCCCTCCTTGCGGCCCTCATAGATGGCGCCCTTGCGGTCGCACATGGTGATGTTCTTGATGCCATAGGACAGCAGCAGCTTGGTGATGGCGGTGGCGGCAGCGCCTGCGCCGTTGACGACGACCTTGATCTCGTCCTTGGTCTTGCCAACGACCTTCAGCGCGTTGATCAGGCCAGCCAGCGTGATGATGGCGGTGCCGTGCTGATCGTCATGGAAGATCGGGATGTCGCACTTTTCCTTCAGCTTCTGCTCGATCTCGAAGCAGCGGGGAGCGGCGATGTCCTCCAGGTTGATGCCGCCGCAGGAGCCGGAGATCAGATAGACGGTGTTGACGATCTCATCCACGTCCTTGGACTTGATGCAAAGCGGGAACGCATCGACGTCGCCGAAGGCCTTGAACAG
>JBJEUD010000013.1:0-1393 GCA_051883655.1 Candidatus Faecivicinus sp.
ACGGCGCCGGTGACGACGTTCTTGATCTTGGTGCGGACGAAAGCCGCGCCCTTGCCGGGCTTGACGTGCAGGAAGGAAACGATGGTCCAAACGCCGCCGTCCATCTCAAAGGTTACGCCGTTTCTGAAATCGCTGGCATTGATCATGGGGAAAAGCCTCCTCAAAAAAGTAGTCGTGGGTAGGATGTCGAGCCTCGCACAGCGAAGCCCTTCGCGTGTGTTACAGCTCGATCAACTGCTTGGGTGCAGTAATCGGATTGATAAAGCCGTCCTCGGTTATGATTGCCATGTCCTCAATCCGGCATCCGCCGAGACCGGGAATGTACACGCCAGGTTCAATGGTGACAACATGACCGGGAACGAGCACGGTCTTGTCGCCCGAAGCCAGCCGCGGCTGTTCATGGATGAACAGGCCGACGCCGTGGCCCAGGCTGTGCCCGAACGCGCCGGGATACCGTGCATCGAGATAGTCGCGCGCGATCTTGTCGATATCGCTGCAGATCGCGCCGGGACGAACGGCCTCCAGCGCCATCAGCTGGGCGTCCAGCACCCGCTGATACAGCTCGCGAAGCTCGGGGCCGATCTTGCCGAAGCCGATGGTGCGGGTCATGTCCGCGCAGTAGCCGCCGATGTTTGCGCCGAAGTCCAGCGTCAGCAGCTCGCCGTTTTCGATCACGTGGTCCGAGGGGATCGCGTGGGGCAGGGAGCCGTTCACGCCCGCGGCGGAGATGGTGTCAAACGCGGGGTGCTCGCTGCCGAGATTCAGCATCTCGTAATCCAGAAGGATCTGCACCTGCTTCTCCGTCATGCCCGCGTGGATTTTGCCCAGCAGGTTTTCGAAGGCCTGGCAGGAGATGGCCGCCGCCCTGCGGATGCAGTCGATCTCGGAGCTGTCCTTGATCAGGCGCAGCTCCTGGGGCAGCTGCTTGAGGGGAAGCAGCTCGACGGCGCTGAGCGTGTCGGCCAGGCGGACGTAATCGTCGTGGGTGAGGTAATCCGTCTCTACGGACAGCTTGCGGATGTTGTAGCGGTTGCACAGCTGCTTCACGATCATCGATTCGGAAACGCCGTTTCCCGTGCGTTCGCAGGTGCACTCCGGCGCCTGTCGGCCGGCCTGCTCCACATAGCGGAAGTCGGTGATGATCACCTGCGCGTCGTCTGAAATGAACGCGCAGCCTTCGCCCGTGTAG
The DNA here is from genome assembly GCA_051883655.1 of Candidatus Faecivicinus sp. Lineage (GTDB taxonomy): Bacteria > Bacillota > Clostridia > Christensenellales > Aristaeellaceae > Faecivicinus. Next base: position 1,190 of record JBJEUD010000013.1, read on the forward strand.
CCCGTCAGCCAGCGGAGATTCTCCGGACGATGAATTAATGCAGCATTGCCGGGCAATGCCTTCAGGAATGCTTCACAACGGTTCAATTTTCCAGCCTCCCATACAATACGAAAAGATTATATCACATCAGCACGCAAATTTCCAGTTATTTTATTCGAAAATACGCAGGCGGGCGGGCAGTGCCCGCAGCCAACTGCTGCCGCG
>JBJEUD010000013.1:1493-4916 GCA_051883655.1 Candidatus Faecivicinus sp.
CCGTGGTGGCGGCGCAAAGTCCGCGCATGAGCATACGGGAGGATATCGGCCAACCAACCGCAAATCCTGCGCCACAGGCGCAAGCGCAGGATTTGCTGTGCTGTGCCCGGGGACGCGAAGGTGCGGCGTGGCGCGGGCTTTTACTGGATGACGATTTTGGCGCCGGCGCGCACCCATTTGACGGCTTGCTTCATGGCGGCTTCGGGAATCGCGACGCAGCCGGCGGTATAGCTCTTTCCGCCGGTGCAGTGCAGGAAGATGCAGGAGCCCTTGCCGGCGATTCCTTCGGCATTGTAGTCGATGAACAGGCAGTAGTTGTAGTAGCCGGTGTAGTTGATCAGCTTTTCGTCGGACGAGGTGGCGGCGCGGCCGGTCACGCGGCTGTCCACCAGCTGATTGTAGTATTTTGAGCTGGAGGTGCCGCACCAGTAGTGGTATTTCGTCACCTGTGTATAGGGCAGGGCGGAGCCCGGGTCGGCCTTGATGCCGAAGGGGGTCGTCAGATTGTACGTGCCGGAGGGCGTCTTCTTGTCGCCCTCGCGGGTTTTGCCGATGCCGTTTGCGCCCACATAGCCCGACGTGCTGTAGAGCTGCGTCCATGCGCCGTCGATCTTCTCGTGGAAGGAAACCACCGCGTTCGAACCGCCCTGGTATTCCACCAGCACGATCTGGTCGGTCTCGTCTGCGCAGGCCAGCGATGCCGCCTTGCTCTGCGGTACGGCCGGGGATGCGGAGGGCGCGGGCGTCACCGTCACATTGATCGCCAGTCCGACTTTGCCATAGCGCACGCCCACCCTGGTCTGGCCGGCCTTCAGGGCCTTCACCACGCCGGCGTCGCTGATGGACGCGATCTTTGGGTTGGCCGTGGCGTACTCCAGAATGGAATGGGAAGGCAGGCGGTAGCTCTGGCCCACGGTCAGCGAGACCGACTTCGGCAGCACGACCACGCCGCAGACGGCCCTTGCGCCGCCGCCGGACGCGCGCACCAGCGCCAGTCCCTCGCGCACGCCGGTGAGCTTGCCGCCGCTCTTTGCGGTGACGATGGCGGAATTGCTGCTCTCCCACTTCAGGCTGCCGCGGCTGACGTTCGACACCGAGGGCTTCACGGTCACCGTCTGGTTGACATACAGCATGCCCACCTGCACCGGCATCCGGATGGAAGCCTTTGCCGCAAGGGCGTTGCCCGGCAGCAGCAGTGAGACCAGCAAAATCAGGCAGAGAATGCGTCTTTTCATGGGATACTCCTTATCATCTGTGGATCCATTCTCAGTATACAGGAAGAATGTGACGCCAGCGGGAAGGCCGTGAAGCAAAATCGGGAATAAAAAATGACGCTCCGCAGGGAGCGCCATTCATATTGGATGGGAGTCATGACCGCACCGCCTGGGCCAGCGCGCGGATGTATTCCGGGTCGGTGCCGCAGCAGCCGCCCACGATGCGCGCGCCGCGCCAGGTCAGCTTCTTCATGGCCCGGGCGAAGTCCTCCGGCGACATGCTGTAATGGGCGAAGCCCTGGTCGTCCATGGTGGGCATGCCGGCGTTGGGCTTGGCGATCACGGGCACCCTGGCAACGGCCTTCATGGCGCTGACCACGGATTCCAGCTGGTCCGGGCCCACGGAGCAGTTCAGTCCCACCGCTGCCGCGCCCATCTCCTGCAGCGCCTCAACGGCCTCGACCGCGGTGCCGCCGTAGAGCAGATGGCCGTCGGCCTCCAGCGTCAGCGTGCACATCACCGGCAGGCCGCACACCGCCTGGGCGGCCTCCAGCGCGGCCATGGTTTCCTCTAAAGTCAGCATGGTTTCCACCGCGATCAGATCGGCCCCGGCCTCCGCCAGCGCCTGAATCTGCTCCTTGTAGACGTCCAGCAGCTGCTGATAGGTCATGTCGCCCTGGGGCTCCAGGATCTTTCCGGTGGTGGTGATGTCGCCGGCCACCAGCGCGCGGCCGTCCGCGGCCCGCTTCGACAGGGCCACCAGCCCGGCGTTGAGCTCCTGAAGGCGGCCCTCCAGACCGTGCATGCCCAGTCCGATCCGGTTTGCGGAGAAGGTGGGCGCGTAGACGATCTGGCTGCCCGCGTCCACATAGGCGCGCTGCAGCTCGAGCACCACCTCCGGATGCTCCAGCGCCCATAGCTCGCCGCACACGCCCACCGGCATGCCCGCCCTGCGGAAGTTCGAGCCCGTCGCCCCGTCGAGAATCACGATGCCCTGCTGAGTCAGCTGTTGAAATTCCTGGATGTTCATTCATGCACCCGCTTCCGATAAAATACTACCATATTATTGTATTGATTATATCGCAGAAGCGGAGAAAATTCAACGGTTGATTTCTGGATTGTCCGTGCGGCAGTTCAGCGATTTCAGATAGACGTCCAGCAGGCGCAGCGCAGTCTGGCGTTCCCTGGGCGAGCAGGCGTTCAGCTGCGCAAATATTTCGGCCTCCTGCGGATTGTCGTCGGGCTCGGGCTGCGTGAGAATTTCATCGGGGGTGATGTGCAGCACGTCGCAGATGCGCAGCAGGGTTTCAGTGCGCATGTTGACGTTGCCGCGCTCGATGTCGGCGTAGGTGCGCTCCGCCAGTCCGGCCGCTTCCGCCACATCGAGCTGTGTCATTCCAATCCTCTTGCGAATGGCATACAGCCGGTTGCCGATGGATAGAAAGTCGCGAATCAGCATTTCCGCACCTCCTCTTCTTTAATACAGGAATTATAGTTCCATTTCTGCTTGACAAACAGGGCCAATAAGGGCATAATAACAAGCAGAATAGTTCTGGTTTTCGGCGGAGGAAATGCAAAGGATGGAAGTCGCCGGCAGGCTGTACCGGCGGTTCATGGCCGATCTGCTCCGCAGAGATGAACCCGTTTCTTAACCCGGGCGCATCCCCGGCCGGGTTGACTTTTTTTTCTCGCGATGCTATAATGACTCCGATATCAAAGGCATACGGGGAATGAGTTTTCCGCGATCGCTGTCAGAGAGCCGCCGGAGGGTGCGAGGCGGTGAGCAGAGCGGAAGGACGGCCCTCCCCGGCGGGGATTTTCCCTTGCTCCGCGCAGGAAATGGCGCGGCGGCGGCCTCCGTTACGGGCGTTGAGTGGGCTGCGATGCTTCGCAGTCAATCAGGGTGGTACCGCGAACGGCATCTTTTCGTCCTTGAGGCTGAAAGATGCGTTTTATTTTTGAAGTTTGGAGGAGATTGCAATGAATATCAAGACGGCCAACGAGCTGCGCAGCCTGTTCCTGAAGTTCTTCGAGTCCAAGGGACACAAGGTGATTCCCTCGGCCTCCGTCATCCCGGAGAACGATCCCACCGTGCTGTTCACCACTGCGGGCATGCACCCGCTGGTGCCCTACCTGATGGGCGAAAAGCACCCCATGGGCACCCGCCTGACCGACGTGCAGAAGTGCATCCGCACCGGCGACATCGACG
>JBJEUD010000014.1:0-25601 GCA_051883655.1 Candidatus Faecivicinus sp.
CCGCGCCGGCCTGCGTGCGGGTGGAGACCAAAGCGACGCGGGGCGAGATTGCCGTTGAGATTCTGGACGGCGAAAGCGTCGTGGCGATGGGCAACGGCGCAGCCTGCGAGATCGAAATTCCCAACGCGAAGCTGTGGAGCGACGAAGCTCCATATCTCTACACCTGCCGGGTGACGCTGACGGACAAGGGCAGGGTCGCGGACATCGCGGAGGAGAAGTTCGGCATCCGTTCCATCGAATGGAGCGGCAGGGGCCTGTTCATCAACGGCAGGGAGACACTGCTGCGCGGCGGCTGCGTGCACCACGACAACGGCATCCTGGGTGCAGCGACCTACGATGAGAGCGAGTGGCGGCGGGTGCGCATCCTGAAGGAGGCCGGGTTCAACGCCATTCGCAGCGCTCACAACCCCGCATCGCGCGCCATGCTGGAGGCGTGCGATCACTATGGCATGTACGTGATGGACGAAACCTTCGACATGTGGTACAACCGCAAGACGAAGCACGATTACGGTCTGGATTTCAACGCCTGCTGGGCGGAGGACACCGCCGCGATGGTTTGCAGGGACTACAACCATCCCTGCGTCATCCTGTACTCCATCGGCAACGAGGTGGCGGAGCCCGCCGAGGCCAGAGGACTGGAGGCGGGCAAGGCGCAGATCGATCTGATTCACAGCCTGGACGCGACCCGCCCGGTCACCTGCGGCCTGAATCTGATGGTGATGAGCCGCGTAGCCAAGGGACAGGGCATCTACAAGGACGGCGAGCAGCAGACCAGCGGCGCGAAAAAGAGGGGCAAGAAGGAAGAAAAGGTTCAGAACGGCAGCCTTGCGTTCAACATTATGGCCTCGTTCATCGGCACGGGCATGAACAAGGGCGGCAATTCGCCCAAGGTGGACGCAATCGCCTCGCCGATCATCTCTGCACTGGACATCGCGGGCTACAACTACGGCTCCGGGCGCTATCCGCTGGAGGGAAAGGCGCATCCCGGGCGCATCATTCTCGGCTCCGAGACCTTTCCGCAGGACATCTGGAAGAACTGGGAGATGGTGAAGAAGTATCCCTATCTGCTGGACGATTTCATGTGGACGAGCTGGGACTATCTTGGGGAGGCAGGTCTCGGCTGCTGGAGCTACACCGACGGCATGCCCTTCAACCGCCCCTATCCCTGGGTGCTGGCGGGGGCAGGCGTGATCGACATCTGCGGCACGCCGGACGGCTCCTGCCGCTATGCCTCCACCGTGTGGGGACTGGAGGAGAAGCCGAGAATCGCCGTCAGGCCCGTGAACCATCCCGGCGTTCGGCCCTCCAAGTCGGTCTGGCGCAGCACGAACGCCATCGAAAGCTGGGCGTGGAAGGACTGCGAGGGCAACAAAGCCGAGGTGGAGGTCTATGTGCAGGCTGCGGCGGCGGAGCTGCTGATGAACGGAAAGTCCATGGGGAAAAGGAAGATCAGGGAATGCAAGGCGATCTTCAGGATCCGATACGCCCCCGGCACGCTGACGGCCGTCGCCTATGATGGGGATGGGAAGGAGCTGTCCCGCAGCGAGCTGTGCTCCGCGTCCGGGGAGATTTCCATCGCGGTCAGGCCCGAGGCATCCCGCGCAAAGGAAGGTCAGATCGTCTATGTGCCCATCGAGCTGGTGGGTGAAAACGGCGTTGTGGAATCCAACGCGGATCGGAAGCTGACGGTGGAGGTGGCAGGCGGCGAGCTGCTGGCGTTCGGCTCCGCCAATCCCTGCACCACCGAGCAGTATCACAGCGGCAGCTTTACTACCTATTATGGGCGCAGCCTGGCGATCGTCCGCACGTGCGGGCGCACGACCATTGCAGTCTCCGACAACGCTCAGTCTGCACAGGCCGTCATCGAAGTGGAATGAGAAACAGAAGTCGTTTTGAACGCATTTCGGCCTGCGGTGGAACCATCAGAAAAGAGGGCGATCAGGCTTACGCGAGAATCGGCATTAACAATACTCAAACAAAATTCCAGCAATTCGCAAATAAAGCTGCCCTATAATGCATCCAGTCAAGAGCAAGAGCGATTCAAAGGGAGGATGCGGAAAATGAAGAAGAGGAACTTTGCGTATCTGCTGCTGGGCGTTGTGGGCGGACTGCTGTTTGCACTGGGCATGTGCATGTGTCTGCTGCCGGAGTGGAATGCATTCAAGCCCGGCGTAGTTGTAGCGGTGCTGGGAGCGCTGGTGCTGCTGGCGCTGGCATTGGTTTGCTGGATTGCCTCCGGAAAGCCCGTCGCGAAGGTCAACTGGAAGGCCGTCGGCAAGATCGCATACGGCGTGGTCAGCGCGCTGGTGCTCGGCACCGGCATGTGCATGACCATGGTGTTTGAAGGCCTGATGATTCCCGGCATCATCGTCGGCATCGTGGGCATCATCCTGCTGCTGGGTCTGATCCCGGTGGTCAAGGGGCTGAAGTAATTCTACACAGAAAGAGGGAGAATGGAAATGGCAAAGTCGAAGCTGGTTCAGGCGAATGACAAGATCGCTGAGGCGGTCGTCGGAGGATACAAAAAGATCGAGGATGGCGTTGTCGGCGGCTACAAGAAAATCGAGGATGGCGTCGTGGAGGGCTTCACCAAAATGACGGACAAATTCGTGGATCAGTTTCTCACCCGGGAGGGCGAGAGCGTGGAGGAAGCCAAGGCGCGCATGGCCGGTGAAAAGACTCACGAGGAGAAGCCCGAAGGTCATAATTGATCGCATCGCACTTTCAATCGAATAGAATGCTGCAAAGCCCTGCCTCTCCTTATGGAGGACAGGTCTTTGTCGAGCAATTGAGACGTTCCAATTCAGCGGAGGGATGCGTCGATGAAGAAGAAAATCCGGTATCAGGTCTATGATCAGTCTGTGGAGAAGGAAATCAATTACATCCCGGTTCGATACATTCTCGCCATCGCAATCACGCTGTTTGAGGTGGCGGCGATCATCGGCATTCTCGTCGTGCTGTGCTGGTATGTGCCGTATTTCTATATCGCCGCGTGGCTGACGGAAATCGCCTGTGTGATCTCAATCATCGCGTCGGACGACAATCCGGATTACAAGGTTCCATGGCTGCTGTTTCTGCTGGTGGTGCCGATCGTCGGATTCATGGCGTATTTCCTGTTCTATTCGAGAAAGCTGAAAAACAAGTACGTCCGTCGTCTGAAGGATCTGAAGGATGGCGCCTACACCCGGGACGATGCCGCCACCTTTGAACAGCTGCGCGCGGAGAGTCCCGTCGCCCACAGTCAGGCGCAGATGCTGTGCAGGATCGCAGAATCCCACCTGTTTACCGACACGCGCCAGACCTACTTCCCGCTGGGCGAGGACATGCACGTTTCCATGCTGGAGAACCTTCGCAGGGCGGAAAAGTTCATCTACATGGAGTATTTCATCATTGAAGAGGGAAAATTCTGGAATTCGATCCTTGAAATTCTCAGGGAGAAGGCCGCGCAGGGCGTGGAGGTGCGCGTGCTCTACGACGACATCGGCTGCATGACGACGCTGCCGGGCAACTATGCGAAAATCCTGCGCTCCTATGGCATTCAGGCCACGCCCTTTTCGCGCATGCGCGGCAATGCGGACAGCGAGTTCAACAACCGCAGCCACCGCAAGATCATGGTCATCGACGGCAAGGTCGGCTATACCGGCGGCGTGAACATCGCGGACGAGTACATCAACGCGATCGTCAAGCACGGCCACTGGAAGGACGTCGGCCTGCGCATGGAGGGCGAGGCGGTCATGGAGCTGACCAAGCTGTTTCAGATCGATTTCGGACTGAACTTCCGCAACGCGCCTGAATCGAGTGTGGACTGCTTTCCGATGCAGGGCGGCATCCACGAGCCGGGCTATCTGATTCCCTTCGGCGACGGCCCGCGCCCCATCTATCGTCGCCGCGTGGGCAAGAGCGTCATTCAGAATCTGCTGGCGGGCGCGACGCGCTACGCCTGGATGACCACGCCCTATCTGATCATCGACAACGATCTCTGTTTGAGCCTGGAAAACGCCGCGCTGAGGGGTGTAGACGTGCGCATCATCGTGCCGCATGTGCCGGACAAGAAGCTCATTCTGGAGATGACGCGCAGCTTCTACAAGCGGCTGATGGACGCGGGCGTGAAGATCTATGAGTACGAGCCGGGCTTCATCCATGCCAAGAGTTACCTTGTGGACGATGATTACGCGATGATCGGCACCATCAATCTGGACTACCGCAGTCTGGTGCATCACTTTGAAAACGGCGTGTGGATGTATCGCTGCAACAGCATCCAGGCAATTAAGGCCGACATTGAGGAGACGCTTGAAAAGAGCATCCTGATCACGGAGGAGAATCAGAAGACATCGCTGATCAAAGCCACAATTCGCGCGATCGTGCGCATCTTCGCGCCCCTGCTTTAATCAAGCGCTGCAAGCGCGCATGCATCTGGAGGAACAATCAATGGAACGCCTGAAAAGAATCGCCCTTCGGCTGGTATTTCTGCCGGGATGGCTGGTATGGCTGATTTCCCTGCCATCCTTTGCGCTGGTGATCTGTGTGCTGGCGACCGGACTGCAGGATTCCGTCTGGACCTATGTCAGCTATGGCGCGTCCGCATATGCGCTGATCATCTCCTGCTTCAATGCGCCGAGAATGATCCATGCAGCGCGCAGCGGATTCAGCGGTCATCCGCTCGTGAGAAAAACGATGGATTCCCAGCAAGGACAGCGCTTTATGAGCGACCCCATGTACCGGGCGGAGATCGCTCTGTATGCAGGGCTGATGATCAATCTGGCTTATACCGTAATGAAGATGGTCTCGGGAATTGTCTTCCGCTCGCTTTGGTTTGGAGCGCTGGCAGGCTATTATCTTCTGCTGTCCATTCTCCGCTTTGCGCTGCTGCATCACGCGCGGCGCAGCCCGGTGGGAGAAAACCTGGTTTCGGAGTGGAAGCGATACCGGCTTTGCGGCTGCATCCTGCTGATTATGAACCAGGCCCTGTCTGCGATCGTCATCCTCGTGGTGCGGCGGAACAGCGGATTTGAATATCCGGGCATGCTGATTTACATCATGGCGATGTACACATTTTATGCGATGATCAATGCGGTGCGCAGCGTCATCAGGTTCAGACGCCGCGGAAGTCCCGTCCTGTCGGCGGCGAAGGTGGTCAGCCTTGTGGCCGCATTGGTCTCTGTCCTGTCGCTGGAAACGGCAATGCTGACGCAATTCGGCACGGCGGAGGATGAACGCTTTCGCCAGATCATGACCGGCTCCACCGGCGCTGCGGTGTGCGCGACAGTGCTGGCTATGGCGGCCTATATGCTTGCAAAATCCACCAAGCAGATTCGGATGCTGAGAAAAGAGACTCCAACGGCGTCTTGAATGCCGGGGAAATGGCACGGGCTGCGCCGGCCTTCGCAGCCTATGTGTACAAGGCAGCCACGCTGGAGCGCGCGCCGCTGGATCTCCCGAGAGAAGGCGCGGCGCTAATATTGCGGAAACAGGAATCGAACAAAACTCAAATGAAGGTTTTATAGAATGGTAAAGCAGTCAGGGAGCTGCAGTATCAAGAAAGGAATGATTGAAAATGGTAGAAGAGAAGAAGGGGTTCTTTGCACAGGCTTTCGAGGACATGAAAAAGAGCGCGGCTGCTCAGCATGAGGTGGACAAGGCACAGTTTGCAGCGGTCAAAGCGGAGAACAAGGCCAACTGGGAAGAGGCAAAGCTGTCCCCCGCACAGAAGGCGGCAAAGCGCCAGGCCGAACTGAATGAGCAGCTGGAAGAAGCCAACAAGCGCATCGCCGAGGCCAATGCCCGCATCGACGCTGCCAAGAATGCCCGGCAGGAATAGAGGTCTTATCTCTCATAGAATCATGAAGAGCGCATTCGCTGGCCACGCGGTTGCGCTCTTCATCTGTCCGCATGCTTCCGGTTTGCCGGTTTACAAAGGGGATCGATGGAAAAACGCAAAAAAGGGTTTGCGAATTCCGGCGAAGCCTGTATAATAAAAACAGAACGCGCAGGAGCAGCGAACTCCTGCGGCAAGGAGGGGCTTCCCATGCGAAAGATAGCCATCATCGGCGCAGGCAGCGTCATCTTCTGCAAGACACTCATTCTGGACATACTGGCAACGCCCGCACTGCGGGAGACGGAATTTGCCCTGATGGCGCCATCTACCCGCCACACCAGCCAGGTCAAGGAATACATCGACAAGATCATCGAAAAGGAATCTCTTCCCGCGCGCCTTACCGTGACAACGAGCCGCGAGGAGGCGCTTCTCGGCGCATCGTTCGTCATACTCTGCTTTAAGATCGGCGGCATGCGCGCCTATGAGCTGGACTGCAGCATTCCCCTGAAGTATGGCGTGAACAACTGCATTGGCGATACCATGGGTCCGGGAGGCATCTTCCGCGCGCTGCGAACGATTCCGGTCATTCGCGAGGTGTGTGCAGATATCCGCAGATGCTGCCCTGACGCCTATGTGCTCAACTACGTCAATCCGATGGCCATGGTTTGCTGGTCATTGGGCATGGAGGGCGTCAACTTCGTCGGCCTGTGCCACGGCGTGCAGACCACGCTGGATCTGATTGCGGGCTATTGCGGCGTCGACAAGAAGGAAGTCGACTACCTCTGCGCAGGGATCAACCACATGGGCTGGTTCCTGCGCATTCAGCATGAGGGTCGGGATCTCTATCCGCTGCTGCGCAGCCGGTTTGAGCAGCCGGACTACTACGTGAACGAAAAGGTGCGCGGCGAGGTGATCCGCCATTTTGGCTATTTCTGCACGGAGTCCACGGGGCATCTGTCCGAATACCTGCCCTACTTCCGCAAGAATCAGCGGGCGCTCGATCTGTACTGCGATGAGCCGGGCTTCGGCGGCGAGACCAACGCAAACCTCATGTTTGAAAGACACGTGGCTGAAAAGTACAGCGACCGGCTTCTGGAAAACGAGCCCATCGTTCTCCCGCCGCGCTCGATCGAGTACTGCTCCTATATCATAGAAGCCATCTGCACCGGCGTGCCCTTCCGATTCAACGGCAATGTGATCAACAACGGCATGATCGCAAACCTTCCGCAGGACTGCTGCGCAGAGGGACCCATGCAGGCCGACGCGATGGGGCTGCGGCGCATGGTGGTCGGAGCCATTCCGGATCATCTGGCCGCGCTGAACCTGACGAATATCAGCGTTCAGCGACTGGCGGTGCGGGCCGCCTACTCCGGCGATCCGGAGGACGTGGTGCATGCGCTTGCGATGGATCCTTTGACTTCGGCCGTCTGCACGCTGGCGGAAATCCGCGCCATGGCGGGCGAGCTGCTCGAAGCGCAGCGCGAATGGCTGCCCCAGTTTGCGGGGCAATCGCTCCAGCCGAAGGGAATCATCCAAATACCGGATGATGTGATCCGTCAGAGAGTCCCGGTGGATCCCGCTTTGGCCATTATGGCGCGCCTGGGCGAAATCGGAAAGTAATTCACGCGAATTGACAAACGCTCCTGTGAACGTTCCTTTCCCGGCAAAGACGCGATCGGGAATCTTCTTCACGGATTGTTCTCGCATCGTTTGCAGCCTGAGCGGCCAGGGCACCGATTTTTCGGCTGCAGACTCAAGCAGCAGCCTGGGCACAGGAAGAGGCAGGGGTACCGCATGGTCGAAAATGCCGGCGCCCCTGCCTCTTTGGATTTCCCGAACCGGAATGCACCATATGGCTTATATACAGAATTTACATCGGCAAGGGTTGAAGTGGTCATCATGTGCTGTTAGAATAGAGATGAAACTCAGCGCGCTGCCTGCTGCGGGCGGCGAACGCTGTCGGGAGGATGGATATGAAAATTTCAAAGAAGGATGCGCTGGCGTGGTTCGAGTTCTTCGCAATGCTGCCGGAGGACGAGGAGCTGATGCCCTGGCAGCAGGAGATCGTCTACGCGGTGTTCGCGCAGATTGAGGCTGCGGTGGATGCGCGCAACGCCCGGCTCATGGCGGAGATTCCAGGGCTGAAGACGCTGGAGAACCGCACCTATTATGTGGGCAGAGATGAAAAATTTCCCAAGGGCTGCCGCTCCTGCCTGCTGGGAATGGGGCTGAGCGCTATCCGCAAGACCAATCGCTGCAATATCGAATGCAAATTCTGCTATAATTACGGCGAGCTGGACTGCCAGCCGCCCATCGGCGAGGGCATGTGGGAGATCGGCGGCACAAAGTTCCGCGAGGAGGACATCGGCCTGCTGCTGGCCATCGGAAACAAGCCCACGGGCGTTTCGTATGTGTATCTGGAGCCGTTCATGGAGATCGAAAAATACGAGACGATCATCCGGAAGTTCCACGCGGCGGGCGTGCATCAGCATCTGTACACCAACGGCCTGCTGGCGACGGAGGAGACGCTTCAGATGCTCGGTTCCGCCGGGCTGGATGAGCTGCGGTTCAATCTGGGCGCCTCCAACTGCGCGGAGAGAGTCATTGAAAACATCCGGACCGCGAAGCGCTTCATTCCCCGTGTGGGCATCGAGACGCCCATGACGCCGGATTTTTACAGCGGCTTCTTCCGCAAAAAAGAGACGATCCTGGCCACGGGCCTCGACTTCATCAACTGCGCGGAGCTGCACCTCAATCCCAACAACATCGTCAATTACGAGGGCGAAAACATGTACATCTGCCGGCACGGATACATTTCACCCATCTGGAGCCGGGAGCTGACGCTGAAATTCATGAGAGCAGCCGCAGAGGAGGGCTGGAACCTCGCCGTGCACGATTGCTCCAATCGCACCAAGTTTGCCCGGGATCTGAATCTGCGCGCCAAGGAGGGCGGCTGGTTCGGGGCGAGCAGCTACGGCTGCGAATTTCCCGGCACGCCCTATGAGGCGTTTTTGCCCATCCTCCGCGATGAGAAGTTCGAATTTCTGGAGGAGGAGCCGCTCCCGGAGGGCTATCGCCCCGGAGAATGGGGATATTGAAAAGCATTGACACGGAGGTCATGATGAACATGAGAGCAATTCCGAATCCGCGCCAGCTGGAGTTCCTGGACTGGGAGTTCGGCGCGTTTTTCCACTTTGGCATCCGCAGCTTCTACCCCGGCCACAAGGACTGGGACAACCTGCCGATGGACGCAAGCGCGTTCAACCCGGACCATCTGGACTGTGAGCAGTGGATCCGCACGGTTCACGAGGCCGGCGCGCGCTACGCCATCCTGGTGTGCAAGCATCACGACGGCTTTGCCAACTGGCCGACGAAGTATTCCGATTACAGCGTCGCGAACACCCCCTGGAAGGGCGGCAAGGGCGACGTCGTGCGCGAATTTGTGGACGCCTGCCGGAAGTATGACGTAAAGGTCGGCTTGTATTATTCGCCCGCGCAGTGGGGCGGACAGACCGCTTTCGCCGAGGGCCGCGAATACGACGATTATTTCATCAATCAGATCAGCGAGCTGCTGACCCATTATGGAAAGATCGACTATCTGTGGTTTGACGGCTGCGGCTCCGAGGGACATGAGTACGACCGCACGCGCATCATCTCGGCCATCCGCGGCCTCCAGCCGGACATCCTGATCTTCCAGATGTGGGATCCGGACACGCGCTGGGTGGGCAATGAGGATGGCTACGCGCCGATGCGCAATGTCAACCTCTGCGACGAGGTGGATTTTTCGATGATGACTGCGGAGCGGGAGCGGATGGATCAAATTCGCTTTCTGCCCGCAGAGTGCGACTGCAAGATGCGCAGCACATGGTTTGACTGCGAACCCAACGAGCACACAATCAAGGAGCTGGACGAACTGGTGGGCATGTATGAGATGAGCGTCGGCCGCGGCGCGAACTTCCTGCTGAACATCGGCCCGGACTGCCACGGCCAGCTGCCCGAGCCGGACGTGAAGCGCCTGCAGGAGTTCGGGCGCGAGATTCGCAGGCGGTATGGCGCGCCGCTCTCGGCCTTCGGCGAAATGATCCCCGAGGGCGAAAATGCCTGGTCGATTCAGACCGAGCGCTTCGATGTGAATGCAGAGAGCGAAACCACCTGCCCGCAGCTGGTCAACCGCGTGGCGATCGAGGAGGATCTCACTGCGCCGGATGCCGTCGAGGAGTTCCGGATCTACGCCCATCTTCCGGGCTACACAGGCAAGCGGGTGTGCGTCTATCGCGGAGATACCATTGGCCACAAGGCGATCTGCGCGTTTCCCACGATCCGCACGGCAAAGCTCACCGTTGAGGCGCAGGCCAAGGGAAAGCCCGCGCTGATTCGGATGAAGGCCTACTATGTTCAGGCGTAATGCCCCGGAATCACACAATCTTTGGAGGAATTTACAATGAATCGCACGAGCCGCTTTCCCTGGAAGGCGTTTCTCAAAAGTCTGGCAGTGATCGCGGTACCGGTGGCGCTGCAGAACCTTCTGACCACCACGGGCAGCATGGTGGACACCATGATGATCGCGCCGCTGGGTGAAACCACGGTGGGCGCAATCGGACTGTGCGCGCAGTTTTCATCGCTGATGTTTTCGGGCTATTGGGGCTTTGTGGGCGGCGGCATGCTGTTCTTCAGCCAGTATTGGGGTGCGAAGGATGACGATGGCATCGACCGCTCCTATGGCATGACGCTGACCTGCATGATGACCGTTGCGGTGATCTTCGCCTGCCTCGCGCTGCTTGCGCCGGAACTGGTGATGCGGATTTACACCGACAAGGTCTCCATTCAGGAGATCGGCGTGAAGTATCTGCGGGTGGTTGGCTTCGCCTATCCGCTGCAGATTCTCTCCATGGCGATGAGCGCGCTGCTGCGCTCCACGGAGCGCGTGCGCATTCCGCTGTTTGCGGCAATCGCCTCCGTCGCAACGAATCTGATTCTCAACTGGATTCTGATCTACGGCCACCTTGGCTTTCCGGCGATGGGCATCCAGGGCGCGGCGCTGGCGACGACCTGTGCCGCGGCGGTCAACGTACTCGTGCTGGTGCTGCTGGCGCGGGCGCAGGGATATCCGTATCTGTTCCACTTCCGCAGACACTTCCACTGGAAGGGCGTCTATCTGGGCGAATACATGCGCAAGTGCTTCCCCATCATCTGCAATGAGGTTCTGATCGGCGTGGGCAACATGGTGATCAACGTCGTATTGGGCCGCCAGTCGGAGCAGGCGATTGCGGCGGTGGCCGTATTCCGCGTGCTGGAGGGCCTGGTGATCGGCTTCTTCTCCGGCTTCTCCAACGCCGCGTCGGTGCTGGTGGGCAAGAGCGTGGGCGCGGGCGAGCTGGACGACGCCTATGAGCGCGCCAAGCGGCTGGTTTACCTGTGCGGCGGCTGCATCTTTTCCGTCTGCCTGATTCTGCTGGCAATACACACGCCGCTGCTCTCGGCGATGAGCCTGTCCGGCGAATCCCTGCGCATCGGTTCGGGCCTGCTGATGATCTACTGCGTGGCAGCGGTGATCCGCATGTGCAACTGGACGCAGAACGATACCTATCGCTCTGCGGGCGATGCAATCTTTGGCACGGTGCTGGAAATCACTTTTATGTATGCAATGGTGCTGCCCTTTGTCTGCGTGACGGGACTTGTGCTGAAGGCGCCGTTTTTGCTGGTATTCGCCTGCTGCTATATCGACGAGCCTATACGCTTCGTGCTGATGCAGATTCACATGTACTCGGGCAAGTGGGTGCGCCCTGTCACCGACGTGGGCCGCGCGGCATTGCCGGCGTTTATGGAGCGCCACGGGCGGCACAAGGCGGCAAAAATCTAATCGGAGGAAATTTATGGGAACGAGGAGCAAGGTCGCGCGTTACGCGATGCTGCTTTCGGGAGCGGCCATATTGGCCTTTGGACTGTTTAACGTACACAATCAGAGCAGGATCACGGAGGGCGGCGTGCTGGGCATGACGCTGCTGATTCAGCATTGGCTGGGCGTGACGCCGGCCATTTCGGAGATCGTGCTGGACGTCATCTGCTATTCGCTGGGTCTGAAATATCTGGGCAGGGGATTCCTGAAATACGCCCTGACGGCAACGGGCGGATTTGCCGCGTTCTATGCGATCAACGAGCGCTTTGTCGGCTATGTGCTGCCCGACATGAGCGGGACGCCGCTGCTGGCGGCGGTCGTCGGCGGGCTGTTCGTCGGCGTCGGCGTGGGCCTTGTGGTGCGCGCAGGCGGCGCCTCCGGCGGAGACGATGCGCTGGCGCTGGTGATTGCAAAGGTGTTCAGATGGAATGTCTCTCGGGCATATCTGTTCACGGACCTGGTGGTGCTGCTGCTGTCGCTGAGCTACATTCCGGTTCAGAATATCGCCTGCTCGCTGATAACGGTCACCCTCTCGTCGTTGATCATTGGAAAAATTCACACCCTTGGGAAAAAGAAACCGGAGAGCTGAAAGCTCTCCGGTTTCTCCATTTGAAGGCACTCAATGGGCCTTGCCGCCGTTGTGCATCGCCTCGTGTTCGCGGCAGAGCTCGCTGTGCAGCTGGATGGACGTCCAGCTGATGTTGGTGGGCGTAAGCACAGCCTTGAGATAGACGGGGGAAATTCGCGCCGCCCGCATTTCTCGGAGAAAGCGATTGAGGAGATCGCTGTCAAAATTGACGAAAACCACCATCTCGTCTTCAAAGCGCTCCTCACAAACCACGCCGGTGGCGGGACCGAAACCGGCCAGCGCTCCGAGGGGTTCGGCACATTCCGCAGGGGCGACATCGCGAATGCGGATGCGCAGGCGCATGCACAGCAGGCGCAGCTTTGCGCCCTTGTCGCCTTGGAGATTGTACATCAGAATGGTGGGCATGGAACTCGCTCCTTTGTTGCATTGCAGTTGAAACTATTATAAACCAAGCAGGCGGATGCGTCAACCTTCTGCGCCTGTGTAAAAAAAGATTGTTCCATTGCCATCAAACGCTGCTCCCTATACAATCCTGATGTGAAACGGGACTTCCCGCGCCGAACTCGCTTTTCACATCATCCGCTGCAGCAGTGCGATCTTCTCCACGCGCCATGCGCCGCCGTCGATGTGCAGCAGCGCAAAGCTGATCTCCTGGTCGAATCTGCGCTTTCCGCAGCTGCCGGGATTCAGCCAGAGCCGACCGTCGACGGTCTGCTCGAAGTATTTGTGGGAGTGGCCGAACACGATCACCTGCGCGTCGCCCAGCTCCTTCGGCAGCTCGCGCTTGTTGTGGATCATCAGAATCCGCACGCCGCCGAGCTCCACAGCAAGGCTCTGGGGCAGTTTCTCCGCCCAATCCTTGTCGTTGTTGCCGCGCACCACATGCAGCGGCGCGATGGCGCGCAGCGCATCCAGAATTTCGGGCTTATTGACGTCCCCCGCGTGCAGTATGGCGTCGCAGCCCCGCAGCACTTCCACGACCTCCGGGCGCAGAAGTCCGTGAGTGTCCGAGATCACGCCGATCTTCACTTCTGTTTCCCTCCGTTCAAGGAATGGCTCAGGCACACTGAGTGCCGTTGATCTCCGAGTTTCTTCATCGGGCATTTTCCTCCATTGCAGCGCCAAAAATAAGGAAAGCCCCCGAAAACGCCGTGTTTCCAGGGGTTTTGAGCATTTTTTAGCGCTTGGAGAACTGGGGCGCGCGACGTGCAGCCTTGAGGCCGTATTTCTTGCGCTCCTTCATGCGCGGGTCGCGGGTCAGGTAGCCGGCCTTCTTGATGGCGGGCTTCAGATCGGCGTCAGCCTTGACGAGCGCGCGGGCGATGCCGTGACGGATCGCGCCGGCCTGGCCAGTGAATCCGCCGCCCTTGCAGTTGACGATCACGTCAAACTTGCCGAGGGTGTCGGTCAGCACCAGGGGCTGACGAACGAGGGTCTTCAGAGTCTCGTAGCCGAAATACTCTTCGATGCTGCGCTTGTTGATGAGGATATTGCCCTCACCGGGGATCAGACGAACGCGAGCGATCGCCTTCTTTCTTCTGCCAACGGCATGGAAGCAAACACTGTTCATTTTTCGTCCTCCTCCCAATTACAGCTTGTACTCAACGGGCTTCTGAGCCTGCTGATTGTGCTCGGGGCCAGCATAGACATACAGCTTCTTCGCCATCTTGTAGCCAAGGGGTCCCTTGGGCAGCATGCGGCGAACGGCCTCACGGAAAGCAAACTCGCTCTTGGTGGCCATCAGCTTGCGATAGGTGATCTCCTTCAGGCCGCCTGCGTAACCGGTGTGATAGCGATAGATCTTCTTGTCCAGCTTCTTGCCGGTGAAGACCAGCTTGTCGGCATTGACGACGATGATGTAGTCGCCGCAGTCGCAGTTGGGGGTGAAGGTGGGCTTGTGCTTGCCACGAAGCATGGAAGCAACCTGAGAAGCCAGGCGGCCGAAAACCATGCCCTCAGCGTCGATGACGTACCACTGACGCTCGACATTCTGGGGATTTGCGATATACGTACTCACGAGTAATTTCCTCCCAAATTAGATCAATGCTTTTGCAAAAGTTTGGTCAGGACTTTCGCAATCATGTCCATGCTCGGGGCTAGTGAGCGGATTGACACAAGATGTATTCTAACCGATTTTCCCCGTTTCGTCAACCATTTCCAGGGGCAGTTCTGATAATTTAACACGAGATTTCGTCATAATTTCCTTCTGCCGGCGGACTTCGAACGGGAACCTATCTCAAAGCAACAGACCAAGCCGGCCAGCGAGAACGCGCCCGCCCAGCCAAGCATGGGATATCCCAATTCGACAAAGCGCTCAATTCCGAGCAGCATGGCCGCCAGCGCGCCCAGCAGAAGCACGACCATCATCGCCCGACGGGCACTTTTCCCATCGTTCATCTGGCCGGCGATGGCGCCAAGCGCCGCGCAGAGCGTCGTCAGCGAGCAGAGCCACATCGTCAATATGGACGCATAATAGCCAAACGTTCCCCACCTCGCCGCCAGCACCACCGTGGGCAGCGCCTGGGAAAGCAGGCGCTCCCCTCCCCGCATGATGGCGGCATTTGCTGCGGCAAGCAGCGCCAGCATTCCGACGCCGCAGCGAACCGCGAACCGTGCAGTACTCTCCGTCCTTCCGGAAAAGCCGGCCGCCGCACCGCCGGACAGCGACGCACTCAGCGCCGCGTACAGCGTGGACAGCAGGAGCGCCGCTGTTACCGATCCGGACAGCTCCGGAACCGTCTCGTAGCAGTGATAGATGGAGACCTCCCGCGGATCCAGCGCCAGCGCAATGTGAAAGGCGGCGCACAAGATCACGGCAACCGCGCCCAGCGCTGCCATTCTGCGCATTCCATGCATGCTCAGCAGCAGCGCAAGGCCCACGGAGAACAGTGCGCCCATCCAAAACGCATTGCGCAGCGGCAGCGCCAACGCGGCGAGCTCGCCGGTTGTCACAATCATCACACCTGCCGCAACCGCCATCAGCAGTCCATACAGCGCACAGACCACCGTTCCCTGCCGCGCGCCCAGCACGCGCAGATAGACGCCCGGGAGGGTTTCGCCGCCCGTCATCTTCGCAAAGTGGCAGATGATGCCGCACAGCGCGCCATACACTGCCGAAGCGAAGCCGACGCCGATCCAGGAAGCGCAGCCCATCTGCGCAAAAAAGAACACGATCTCCCGCCCGGAGGAAAAACCCGCTCCGGCCGCCGCAGCCAGCGCCGCCGCCGCCGCGCTCCACTCCCGCTTGCGATCCATACAAACACCCCCACCCTGCACCCAATCTATGCAGGACAGGGGTGTGTTCATGATTTTCTTGTTCTATGGCACAAAGGCGGCCGTCATTCTCCGCGCGCTTCCTGCTGAAGCTCATCCGCAGTCTGATCCACGGGTGTCTGTACCGAGGTATCCCAGTTTGCGGAATTGTCCTGAAAGCGGGAAACGCCCTCCACATCGCTGAGCTCAGGCGGCTTCGTCACCGTCTCCGCCTCCTCCGCAAACATGGGATCGCGCGCGCCTGAATCGCCGCCGTTGATCGAGAGAAAGTCAAGCGTAAAGCTGCCGATGCGCACCGCCAGCCACACCAGCGCGGCAATCACAGCCACGCCAAGGATGAGTTTGATCCACCAACGCATGTATGAACCTCACAAAAAAAGCCCGTGACGCAAGCACGGGCGAAAAATTTTAATCGATGGAATACTTGCTGATATAATCCGGAACGGACTCCTTAACGCTGCCGATGGAAAACACGAAGTCGCAGCCGTGGCTCTCAGACAGCTTTTCGAGCTGCTCGAAGAAGTCGCGCATTTCGTCCGCGAACATGTCCGTCTTGACCAGCTTCTTGAACGCATCGATGGCGATCAGGGTCAGATCGTAGTTGGAGGACAGCATGCCGCACAGGAAGCCCAGGAACTCGTGCGCACTGCACTTGTAGCCCGACGGATACTCGCTGGCGTCCACAAACCGGATATCGCGGTGAAGGTCGTACATATAGCGCTTATCATCATCGATAAAAATAATATTGCCTCGCTCCTGCTTGAGCGCATCATTGGTCATATCGATCAGACGCTTGGTCTTACCGCTGCCCTTGTCACCCAAAATAACCTTAATCATTGTTATCCACTCCTTGCGAAAAATATCAGGGGTTTCATTTATTATACAACAGTTTCAAGCAAAGAGCAAGACCCTGTAAAACGCATTTTTTGAATTCTTCGCAATGCCCGTCCTGCCCGGCGGCAGACTCTGGGCAACTCCCGCTGCAATTCAATATCACCTGCGGCGACAGTCGCCGCAGGTGACGCAACACTCACGAAAAAATTCTGATACTGCCAATCAATGGAATCTCCGGCGCGCGCTCGTTGGCAGTCAGCTGCAAAAAGCACATCAGCGCAATCAGGAACAGCGCCAGCCGCACCAGCCGCACCGCCAGCGCCGCCAGCCAGCCCAGCAGCGGGATGCCCGCAAACAGGCCCACCGCTGCGCTGAGCACGATCGAAGCGATCAGCAACAGCAGTCCCTGGTTGGCGCAATGTCTGCCCAGCCGGGAATCCCTGCAGAGAATCAGCGGCAGAAAGAAGACAAAATATCCCAGTCCCGCCTTCACCTTGTTGGCTTCCATGTCCTGACGGGTAAACTCCGTGCTCACAGCTGCTCCTCCTTCGTCTCCGCTCCATTCAGAATCGCGTCCAGCATATCGATCGCGTCAAAATTGCCCTCCTCAATGGCGATTTCCATGAGCTGCTCCAGAATCTCGCCGTCCAGCTTGTGCGACAGCTGGCGGATGCTGTCCCAGTCCCCCATCTTCGCCATTCGGGTGCAGCACCAGAGGAACATCTCCTTGGGCAGAAGATCCTCGGCCATGTCGATAAACTCCATATCCCGCGCCGCCAGCGCATCGATCACCAGCTGATCCAGCTGCTCGGGCTCAAGATCGAACCGCGCCAGCTGCACGGCCAGCATGCGCTCTCCGGCACGGCGGGCGCTCAGGGCGATCTCCAGCGCGGCGTCCATCAGGTCGAGCTTTTCCGCATGCGCACTCAGCCAGCCCCATTTCTCCGCCCTTGCGGCGGCCAGCGCCACGCGGCTCTGCTGCTCGCTTTCAAACTGCCAGGCGTGGTCGCCCAGCCAGTCCCAGCTGCCGTCGGCAATGGCCTTGTCGATGGTTTCAGCATCGGCAAATCCGCCAAGGTTTTTGTAGACCCAGTCCTTTTGGCCCTGGCGATTGGCGGTCTCCGAAATCTGCCGGCGCAACTCATCATCCTGAACCTCCGCCAGATGCGCTTCGATCCAGTCCCAGCGGCCGTCCTCCATCGCCCGCTCAAAGGCGCTGCGGCGCAGCTTTGCCATCCGGTCTTCGCGGGAGACGGTCGCTTCGCCGCGCCCGTCGAAGGCCTTGGACATCTCCGAAGCCATGTTTTCACTCAGTTTGACCACCTTGCGGACCGCCTTGTCGACGCCCTTTTCGATCTTCTTTGAAACGTCGTCCAATGTCCTGCAGACGTCCTCCGCCATGCGGTTGACCCCGCCGGATACCGGGCGGACGTACTTTTCACCCATGGCGATCATCCGCGCGAAGGCATCCACGGCTTCCTTCTTCAGGAAAGGCGCGATGCGGCGCAGGCTATCCCAGTTGATCTCCATTCCATTTTCGCGGATGAGCCGTTCCAAGCAATCCGCGTCCAGGAAGGGCGCAAGCCTTGCAATGTCCGTGGCAGACAGCTTCTGCTCGCAGTTTTCCAGCATCTCGGCGAGTGCGCTCTTGCTCATGAAGGGCGCCATCTTCAGAAGCTCGTCCAGATCCACCTTCATCTTCTTTTCCGACGGTTCTCCGTCCGGAACTTCCTCCCGCTCCCCTTCTGCCTCCTTGGGCTCCTCTTCGGGGGCTTTGGGCGGCGCGGGCCTGAACATGCTGCCGATGTCGTCGATCACGCCGTTGACGAAGCTGCCGATGTTGTGCATGTGCTCGTCGAAGCTCGTGCCGTTCTCCAGCCGGGCCTCGGGAATCTCTCCGTTGAGCAGCTGTTCGACTGTGACGCCGAACAGCTGCGTCAGCTCCACCATCGTCTGAATGTCCGGCAGAGCCGCGCCGTTTTCCCACTTGGAAACGGCCTGATGCGAAACATTCATGGCAGCCGCCAGCTGCTGTTGCGTCATCCCCTTGGCCTGTCGAAGCGTTGCGATGGTCTTTCCAACTGTGCGATTGTCAATCATTGAGTCAACCTCCGTTTCGCATTTTGTTGAGTGGCGAACCCCTTCACCGCTGTCATAATAACATTTTCTACCTTCATTTGCAAGCAACCTTAGGTTGAATTTCGAAAACCGCAAGTTGAATCGCAAAATTTTACTAGCACTCAACATCATCGAGTGCTAATTTTCTATTGACAAACTGACCTTTCCTGATTAAAATAGAGTCAACACCAAGAATCAGGAGGCAATCAATATGTACGGAAAGGGAACAGTTTCGATCAACGCTGAAAATATCATGCCGGTCATTAAGCAGTGGCTGTATTCGGACAAGGATATCTTTGCCCGTGAAATGGTGAGCAACGGCTGCGACGCCATCAGCAAGCACAAGCACCTGGTCGCCACCGGCGAAGCCCAGGCCGACGACGCGCCCTATCGCGTGGACGTGGTGGTTGACAAGGAAGCCGGCACGCTCTCGTTCAGCGACAACGGCATCGGCATGACCGCCGAGGAGGTGGAGAAGTACATCGCGCAGGTGGCCTTCTCCGGCGCCACGGATTTCATCTCCAAGTATGCCAGCGACGACAAGGGCGGCGAGGACACCCGCATCATCGGCCACTTCGGCCTGGGCTTCTACAGCGCGTTCATGGTCTCCGACAAGGTCGTCATCAACACCAAGAGCTACACCGGCGCGCCCGCCGTGCGCTGGACCAGTGCCGACGGCATGTCCTATGAGACCGAGGAATCCGACCGCACCGAGCGCGGCACCACCATCACGCTGACCATCAGCGAGGAGGACAAGGAGTTCCTGAACCTCTGGACCATCCGCGAGACGCTGGAAAAGCACTGCGCCTTCATGCCCGTGCCGATCTATCTCAGCGAAATCAAGCCCCCGAAGCCGGAGACCGAGGAGAAGCCGGCCGAGGAATCCGAAACAGGCGCCGAGGGCGAGGAAGCGCCCAAGGCGGAAAAGATCGAGGAGGAAAACGCGCCGGAGCAGATCAACGATCCCAACCCGCTGTGGATGCGCAAGCCGGCCGACTGCACGGACGAGGATTACAAGGAGTTCTATCGCAAGGTCTTCCACGACTACGAGGAGCCGCTGTTCTGGATCCACCTCAACGCCGAGTATCCCTTCAATCTGAAGGGCATCCTCTACTTCCCCAAGATCAAGAACGAGTTCTCCGCCAGCGAGGGCGTGGTCAAGCTCTACAACAATCAGGTGTTCGTGGCCGACAACATCAAGGAGGTCATTCCCGAGTTCCTGCTGCTGCTCAAGGGCGTGATCGACTGCCCCGACCTGCCGCTGAACGTCTCCCGCTCCTTCCTGCAGAACGACGGCTACGTCAAGAAGATGGCCGCCTACATCACCCGCAAGGTGGCCGACCGCCTGACCAGCGAGTTCAACAACCGCCGCGAGGACTACCAGCGCTACTGGGACGACATTCATCCCTTCGTGAAGTACGGCTGCATCAAGGACGAGAAGTTCTATGACCGCGTCAAGAAGGCACTGCTGTTCAAGACCACCGCCGGCGAATACGTCACCCTGGAGGAATACCGCAACAAGAACTGCGACGGCGAGGAGTGCACCGTCTACTACGCCAGCGACGAAAAGCGCCAGGCACAGATGATCAAGCTCTACACCGATCAGGGCAAGGACGTGGTGCTGCTGGACACGCTGATCGACGCCAACTACATCAGCTTCCTGGAGTACGCCGAGCGCGACAGCAAGATCACCTTCAAGCGCATCGACGCGGCCGCCGACGGCCTGACAGAGGAGGGCGAGACCAGCGAGGACGATCGCGCCAATCTGGAAAAGCGCTTCCGCGCCGCGCTCAGCGACGAAAACCTCGCCGTACAGCTGAAGCCCTTCAAGTCCAACGACATGATCGCCATGATCACCGTGGACGAGCAGAACCGCCGCTTCTCCGAGATGTCCGCGCGCTGGGGCGGCAAGGACATGAACCTGCCCGAGAAGCGCACGCTGGTGCTCAATGCCAAGCATCCCCTGGTGGACTGGCTCAAGGGCGCCGAGGACGGCGAGCTGACCTCGTCCGTCTGCGCACAGGTGGCCGACCTGGCCGAGATGGCCCGACAGCCCCTGGTCGCCGACCGCATGGTGGAGTTCCTGAAGCGCTCCAATGAGCTGCTGACCATGATGATCGAAAAGTAAATCTCCCCCATCGCCGCCGTTTCCCTGTGGGAAGCGGCGGTTTTTCTCGCTCCGGCGCGCTCTTTCGCCCCGAAAAATCGTTTATCCGCAGGGTATGTTGCATAAAATCAGCGGTTATGGTATAATTTAAGTATTATAGGATCGGAGAATTAGGATGAACGATTCCAACACAACAATCAATCAGCTCAAGGAAGCTGTGCACGCGCTCTGCCTTCGCAAGGGTTGGGGCATTGAGGGCGTTCAGAACCCGCAGCACGTCGCCATGGCGATGACCGTCGAGATGAGCGAACTGCTTGAGCATTTTCAATGGCTGAACCCAGAGGACGTCCAGCGCCTCATGGACGGCGGCGACCCGGAGCGCTGCGCGATGATCGCAGAGGAATTCGCCGACGTGATGATGTACGGCCTGCAGCTGGCGCGCACGCTGGGCATCGATGTGACGGAGCAGATCCTGCGCAAGATCGACATCGTCGACCATCGCCCGCCCAAGCCCTATAACCCGAAGCGCTGATGAGATGAGGAAGCATTATGGAAAATGATTTTATTCTGGTTCTGGACTTCGGCGGCGCCCAGGCACAGTCAATGGCGCGCAAGCTGCGCGGTCAGAATTATTATTGCGAGGTTCATTCCTGCTCGATCGGGCTCGAGACCATTCGCCACAAATCGCCGAAGGGCATTCTGCTGGCCGGCGGCCCGAGCGATCGCACCTTCGACGCGGAAATTCTGCATCTGGGCATTCCCGTGCTCGCCATGGGCTTCAGCGCGCGCAGCATGGCCAAATCCCTGGGCGCAAGCTGCGAAGGCGCGCTGCTCACGGATCGCGCCTCTCAGATCACATTCCTCCCCTGCCCGCTGTTCGAGGGGCTTGGCGAGAGCGACCGGTACTTTGACCGCATCGACGCGCTGAAGCTGCCGGAGGGCTTCGAACCCATCGCAACCACCATTGAGGGGCTGATGCCCGCCTTTGCCAATCTGGAGGCCAACCTCTACGGCCTGCAGTTCTACGCCGAATCCAACGACCCGGACGGCGCGCGCATCCTGGCCAATTTTGCCGGAACCATCTGCGGATGCAGCGCCTATTGGTCTCCGGAATTCTATATCGATCGGGAAACCGGCTATCTGCGCGACCGAATCGGAAACGCCCGGGCCATCATGGCCATCTCCGGCGGCGTGGACTCCACCGTCTGCGCCATGCTGATGCAGCGCGCCATCGGCGAGCGCCTGAGGTGCGTATTCGTCGATACCGGGCTGCTTCGCAAGGGCGAAGTGGAGACCGTCTCCCACGCCTTCCGGGATCACCTGGGCCTGGAGCTGACCGTTGTCGACGCCCGCGATCGCATGCTGGAGGCGCTCAGGGGCGTTTCGGATCCCAAGGAGAAGCGCCGCAGGATTCAGGAGGTGTTCGTCCGCGTCATGCATGAGGAGGCCGGCACCTATCCCGGAACGGAATACCTGGTGGAAGGCACCATCTACTCCGACCTGCTGGACGGCACTGCTCCCGGAGCGGAGAGCGCAAAGCTGCTCGAACCGCTCACGCGCATTGAGCCCATCCGCATGCTGTTCAAGGATGAGGTACGCTTTGTGGGCGAAACCCTCGGTATTCCCAAAGATCTTTTGAACAAACAGCCCTTCCCCGGCCCCGGGCTGGCCATTCGCTGCATTGGCGAGGTGACGGCTGAAAAGCTCTTTCTCCTGCGCGAGGCGGACGCCATCTTCCGCGCGGAGATCGTGGAAGCCGGCCTCGATCGCCGGCTGACCCAGTACTTCGCCATTCTGACCGATGTGCAGACGGCGGGTCTGCGCGACGGACGGCCATGCGCGGAATACGCCTGCGCCCTGCGCGCCGTCAGTGCGACGGAAGCCTCCAATGTGACCATCGCAAAGCTGCCCTACGACCTGATCGAGCGCGTCGTACAGCGCATCACCACTCAGGTTCCCGGCATCAACCGCGTGCTCTATGACGTCACCGGCAAGCCCTCCGCCCTGGCCGAATGGGAATAAACATCTTACAAAAGAGGTTCAAATATGATTCTCAGACACGAAAAGGAGCCGATCGACGGCCAGCCCATTGAAAACACCTTCTGCGCCATTGACGAGCGCAGCGGTGAGGTGCTGGGATCATCGGTGATCTATACCGACTACAATCCCGTGCTCTACCCCGTCCGGCCTCTGCAGGTGCGCATTCAGCTGGACGGCGCGCTCGTCCCGGACAAGCTGCTGGGGGCGACCATCGCCCGCGCGCGGGAAATCTGCGCATCCTCCGGCGAATTCAGCCGCATCTTCGTCCACTGCGCACCGGAGGACACCGCGCTGATGAACCGTCTGGAGCCCTTCGGCTTTCAGGACAACGACGGTCTCGTGCGCATGCAGCTGCACCTGCCCGCAGCCCACAGCTTCAAGGCACCCGCGGGCTGCGCCGTGGTCTACGACAATCTGAGCGATCCGCTGGAGTGCAAGTACTTTCTTGAGCGCTACAACAAGCTCTACAACGTCGATCGCGACCTCGCCTGGCTGAAGCAGTTCATCGACCGCCCCGACTTCATGCGCATTCTCACCGTCGCGCCAACGGGCATGGCCGGCGAAATTCTGATCTGGCGCGAGCGGTACAACGGCATTATCGGCTACATTCAAACCTCCAAGCGCTGGCGTCGCCTGGGCGTGGCATCCTACATGCTCTCCCTGGCCTGCGAGGCCTTCGAGCAGCAGGAGCTCTACTGCGCCGAGGCCAACATCCGCGTGCGCTATCCCCACATGCTCAAGCTGATGACCAGCGTCGGCTTTTCCCAGTCCGAGCTGCTGATGCGCTATCCGGGCATCGACATCAATCCCGAATAAAGCCCTCCATTTCAAAGAGGCGCGCTGTTCTTGCGCGCCTCTTTTTTTGCGCGCCGTTCTTGCGCGCGGACCAAGCCAATAGAATGGATCGAAGAACGGTTTGGGAGGGATTGAAATGCAAAGCAACCTTTTCTATGGCAGCGGCACCGCGCTGGTCACCCCGTTTCGCAACAACCGCATTGACTTTGACGCATTGGAAAACCTGATCGACTGGCAGATCGATTCGGACGCCGACGCGCTCGTCGTGCTTGGCACCACCGGCGAGCCCTGCACCGTTTCCGACGCCGAGCGCGCCTCCATTCTGGAATGCGCCGTGGCCCGGTGTGCGCGCCGCGCACCGCTGATCGCGGGCGTTGGCTCCAACGATACCCGAACGGCCATCCGCTACGCTGTCGAAGCGCAGATGCTCGGCGCGGACGCGCTGCTGGTGGTCACTCCCTACTACAACCGCGCCAGCCGTCAGGGTTTGATCGAACACTTCACCTCCATTGCCGACAAGGTCGAAATCCCCATCATCATGTACAATGTGCCTTCCAGAACCGGCGTCAACCTCGAGCCCAAAGTCGTCGCGGAGCTGGCCAAGCACCCCATGCTCTGCGCCGTCAAGGACGCCAACACCGACCCTGCCCACATGGCCGAAATGGCCCGGCTCTGCGGCGACGGCATCGCCATTTACAGCGGCAGCGACGACTGTGTATTGCAATCCATGGCGCTGGGCGCTCACGGCGTGATCTCCGTCGCGGCCAACATCATCCCAAACGAAATGCACAATATGGTCATGAGCTGGATTCGCGGAGACGCAAAGGCCTGCCGCAATCTGCAGCTGGAGTGGCTGCCGCTGATCCGATTGCTGTTCTCCGAGGTCAGCCCCATCCCGGTCAAGGCCGTGCTCGCCATGATGGGGAAAATCGAGGACGCGCTGCGCCTGCCGCTGGTCCCCCTCTCCGCCGCTCCGCGGGAGGCGCTGCGACAGGAGATGAAGCGCTGCGGACTGATCAGCTAGAAAGGAAGGATCCCCGCGCTGTCCGCGCAGGGATCCTTCCCCTTCTCATATCAGATCAAAGATGTTCAGCTGTTCGGAACTGGAGCCCCGCCAGTGGCGGCTCATTCCCTCAAAATCGAACTTCCGGAGGTCGGCCACCGGCGTCGCGCCGCGGGAGATCAGCGCACGGTTGGCCGGATAGCCGCTCCAGGCATAGATCCAGTCGCAATAGTGGTTGTGCAGCGCGTCGGTCTCGCCGCGCTTGTTGTCCGTATTGCAGATGAATGCCGCATCCGCCAGTGCGAAGACCACCTTGTTTCGGGCAATGGCATGGCTGACGGTGAACATCGCCTCGGGATGCTCCATTGACAGCACCGCCATGCGCTCCTCCTTGAGCAGCGCGTCGATCGGCTCATAGGCGATGTGTTCGAACATATTGCCGCCCAGCACGTCGATCAGCGTCCCGCCGTGCTCCAGCACGGCGCCCGCCGCGACCCGGGACACGCCCAGCTCACCGCCAGTGATGACGGAATAGCCCAGCTTTGCCGCCGTCTTCACCATGGAGACGATGCCGTCGCGCACCTCGGGCGTGGTCTTCACGCCGCTGATGCCCACAATGGCGATGGCCGGCTTGCCGATCAGCGAAATATTTCCGCATCGATACAAAAACGGCGGGGCCGTGTCCTTCATCTTCCTCCGCAGGCGCTCCGGATAGTCTTCGTTATAGAGCGTGACGACCTCAATGCCGCGCATCAAAAAGCTCTCGATGCTGTATCCCAGCTGAACGCCGCGGTTGAGCAGCGTAAAAATGCGATAGCCTTCCTCTTCAGAGATGTCCAGATGCATCATCAGCCCGCTGATATCCACGCCCATCAGGTCGCCGATGCTCCGATAGCAGGACTCGCGCACGCGCTGCTCCAGGCGATAATACTCCTGCGTGCTGTACGGACGGGCATACTCCTCGCGATTGGGCGAAAGCGCCATCGTCAGCAGCATCGTTGCGAATCCATCGCTGGTATAGCCCATGTCCATCCCCTCCGCATCGAATCATTTCCCATGATTGTCGCTCCCGCCAAGGCGTGAGCGACCCGGCCAAGCCTTCGGCTTGCCTAATCATTCTACCCATGATTG
>JBJEUD010000014.1:25701-28517 GCA_051883655.1 Candidatus Faecivicinus sp.
GGCGTGAGCGACCCGGCCAAGCCTTCGGCTTGCCTAATCATTCTACCCATGATTGCCGCTCCCGCCAAGGCGTGAGCGACCCGGCCAAGCTCGAGCTTACCTGATCATTATACCACAGCTGCGATGATTTGTCACGTCCTTTCGCGACGCTCCATGGCGCACCGCAGCTTCTCAAGCGCCTTCTTCTCGATGCGCGATACATAGCTTCTGGAGATTCCCAGCTCCCTGGCCACCACATGCTGGGGTTGCGGATCGCCATCCAGGAGTCCATAGCGCCTCTGAAGCACCGTGATCTCGCGCGGTTCCAGCACGCGCTCCATCAGCCGCATGGCGCGCTGGGACTCGATCGAGGTCTCCACTTCATCGGAGACGATGTCGGGATCCGTTCCCAGCAGCTCGGACAGGGTCAGCTCGTTGCCGTCCTTGTCCGTTCCAATGCTGTCGCCCATCATCACCACGCTGCGGTTCTTGCGGTTCGCGCGCAGGTACATCAGGATCTCATTTTCAATACATCGCGATGCATACGTGGTCAGCTTGCCCGCTTCCGGCCGAAAGGTATGTACCGCCTTGATCAAGCCGATGGAGCCGATGGAGATCATATCGTCGGCGTCTGCTCCGGTACGGGCATACTTCTTGACGATGTGGGCCACCAGCCTGAGGTTGTGCTCAATCAGCTTCTGCTCGGCCTCCCGGCTGCCCGCGGCCAGCGCGCCGATCAGCCGCTGCTCCTCCTCGGGCGGAAGCGGCTTTGGGAACGACGAGCGCGCCGACAGATGCAGCAGCATCAGCCAGCCATGTTCAATCAACCAGATCAGCATTCCAGAAAAAAACATAGGGCTTTCCTCCTTTGCGGAAGACCGCCCTACATCTTATTCCGTTTTTTCAGTTGTCGTACCTGTCCGTCAGTTTCCGGCATTCTGCCGGTCGTATTCCTCCCACAGCGGGCGATACCTGGCGACGTTCGCGTTGTGCTCCTCCTGGGTCTTGGCAAAGGCCAGCACGCCGGAGGTCGGCTCAGTCGCGCAGAAGTACAGATAGCCTTCCTGGATATACGTCTGATCGGGATTCACCGCCGCCTTCAGCGCCGCCTTGGACGGATTGCAGATCGGTCCGGCGGGCAATCCGGAGACATAATAGGTGTTGTAAGCATTCTGCTCAGAAATCTCCGCATCCGACAGCGCGAGCCTGCTCACGCCGGACAGATAGGTCACCGTCGGGTCGCTCTCCAGCTTCCAGCCCATCTTCAGGCGATTGTGGAACACTGCGGACACGCGGGCGTAGTCCGTTTCGTTGGCCGCTTCCTTCTCGATCATCGAAGCCAGGATGAACATCTCGTCCATCGTCAGATCTGAGTCGTAGGTCTCGACCTCCTGATAGGCGCCCTCTTCGTCCTTGTAAAACTCGGTGTCGCCATAGAACACCTCGTCCACCACGTTGTTCTCCTGGGTCAGCAGCGTATTGATGATGCTCGCCGGCGTCGCCGACAGGAAGATGCGATAGGTATCCGGGGCGAGATAGCCCTCCAGCGCGTATTTGCGCTGCGCCAGCCGATCCTGATGCTCCGTGTCCTCCTGCGCCGCGCTCAGTGCGTAGGACGCGCCGGTAAAGTAGTCGGGATCGTTGCACAGCCTCAGGAACTCAGTCGTATCCTCCAGCGCGCCGATGCCCACCAGATATTCGGCAATGTCCTCGCAGGTCCAGCCGGGAATGATGGTGATCACGCGCTCGTTGGTCTGGCTGCCGGAAGTCAGCTCATCGACGATTTCATTGACATTCATGCTCGGCGAGAGCTTATAGGTGCCATAGCTCAGGGAATTCGTCAGTCCGCGGAACTGCACCAGATACTTGAAGATGTCCTCGCTGCGCAGCAGATTCTCTTCCTTCAGCTTTTTGGCGATGGCAGAAACGGACGATCCGCTCTCAATCTCGAAGCTGACCACCTCGGCGCTCATCGTATTCACAGGCGCGAGGAACGTATCGTAGAGCTTGTTGCAGGTCACCGTCACCATGCCGACGACCACCAGCACCGCGCACATGAAGATCATCACCGGCCGCACCAGCTTCCACAGCCATGCGTACCAGAACAGGCCGTACTCGCGCTCCTCATGTAGCGACTGAATGCTGTACTGCTCTGTAGTAAATGCTTCCCTGCGCTTGGTTGCGCGTCTTTTTCTGCGAGCCATTGAAACCTCCCAAGTCTCTATGTTCAGCCCTGAGTGAGCATATCCAGATCCACTCCGGCCACGTCAGCCAGGATTTTGAAAATATCGGACAGCATCCGCTGAAAGCGGAACTCCGCCAACAAATATGCGCTGACGTCCTGATTGAACTGAAGCAGCGTACCGATCTGCTGAAGGCGCTGATAGTCTTCCTCCGGCATGGTTTCGCCCGCAGCCATCTTCGCCTGCATGCGAAACTGCAGCCGTTTGTACTCATCCAGCAGCGCGCGATTGGTATCGCTCTCATAGGCCGCTTCGCGAAGCCGCACCATCTCGCGATACTCCTCGCTCTCCTTCATCGATCTGGCAAGCGCATGCGCCTGATCATATGGATTCATAAAGACCTCCGCATCTTTGGACGTAATGACCGGCTGATTGGTTCCGGTCAGATTTCAACGATGATCGGCAGGATCATCGGATTGCGCTTGATCGTATCATAGATATAGCGCTGCACCGACTCCCGCACGTCGTTCTTCACATGGTTCCAGTCCGAGGAATCGATCGGGCCAAAGGCGTCGATCGCGCGGCGCGCAGCCTCCCGGGCGCCCTCCACCAGCTCATCCGCCTCGCGCATGTACACAAAGCCGCGGCTGATGA
>JBJEUD010000015.1:0-28483 GCA_051883655.1 Candidatus Faecivicinus sp.
TCTTCCTCCTCGTCTTCCTCATCCTCATCTGAACGTCTGCGGTTCCGCCGATTCTGCTCCTCCTCTTCCTCGTCTTCCTCATTCTCTTCTCGAGAGTCTTTATCCCCTTCGGCATTCCATCGCTGCCTCTTGTCATCATCTTTATCGGCTTCTGAGGCACGTCTCCGATCCCGCTTCTGCGCTTCACCCGCCTCAGCCGGATTCTCTTCGCGCTCCTCCTCGGCCTGCGGGCAGAATTCGCAGGCTGGCTGTCTGCCTTCCCGGCAGGCCTCGCACGCTGCCGCCCGCACGCCGTTCCACTCGACATCTCTCGAACCGTTGACATTGCCGGACAGCACCACTTCACATGCGCCTGCATCATCGGTATGTACAATCACGATCAGCCAGTAGTCCTCCAGCGCCCTTCCGCCAATGTTGCGCGGGTCAAAGGAATAGGCCAGACTCGCCTGGCCGCGGCTGTCCCTGCGCAGAGCACCCAGCTTTGCAGCGGCATACGCGCCCTGCGCGTTCTTCAAAACCAGCGCCGCACAAAGCGCGCCGCCCGACGTTGGCGTGTTGATCACCACATACATGCTCCCCACCAGGGTCCTGCGTTCCAGGCGGACATGGCCCGAATATCCCTGCTCGTGGGAGCGCAGCATGATCAGCGACCGCCTGTAATCATTCTTCATCATCGTTCGTCCCTCCTCCTGCTCATGCCTATGCGCGCCGGCGGCGGGTTATCCCTGCAGATGGCGCGTGTGCACGCGATCGTGGCGCAGCATCAGCTGGTGGTAGACGGAATTCTGACGGATCGGCCGGGGCGCAACCACGCTGGCCGGCATCGCTGCCGCATTCCAAACTTGCTCCTGCGGCGCAATCTGCACCGGCGCAGGCACAGGCTCCGGACGGGGCGAAGGCTGCAAAGGACGGCTGCCCGCCTGATGTAAAATTTCTCTCGGCGTTCCCATAAAATCCCTCCTGACGGATCAATTTCGATTTTATTGTATGCGCAAAATCAAATCTGCGTACATTTGACATGCTTTCGTAAATATTTTTGGGCTTATGCCCTACAAGGGTTGAAAGATCGGGCAAATCACGATATAATAAAAGAGTATAGTTATGTCTGCTATATCTACTGTACAACAGACACGAGTGAGAGGCGGTAACGCTATGAATCGTAATGGGGATAACAGCCCATCCATGGATTTTGACGAACTTCGGCGCAGGCATGAAGAGTTCAAGCAGCGTCAGACACGAAGCGAGAGCGATGCGCCGCGCCCCAGGACACCTGCATCGCGCCCCGAAATAAAGCCTCAGCCCAAAGCGGATCCTCAGGAGAAGCCCTCCGAAATGCCGGCGGAGCCCATTGAAGAGGAGCTCTCAACTCCCATCGAGCCGGAGCCAATCCCGGATGTCGGCGCCTCTGAGCCCGCTCCGGCCGAGCCCGCCGTCGAGCCCCAGGCGGCCGAACCCGAGGACATCGCCGGGGACGATTTCCCGCCCGAGTTCGAAGCGCCGGACGTCGAATTTTCCGACGAGGCATACGCGGACGGTGAGGACGTCGATCCCGACGATTATGATCCGGACGATGTCGACGACGATGAGGTCGACCCGAGTCCCTTTGACTCCATGTTGTCCATCTTCCGCACTGCCTGGGGAAAGCTCCACCACCGCAAGAAGAAGGCGGCCGACGAAGACGGCGACGATCCGGACGACGATTTTGACGAGGACGATCTCTCCGCCGACGATGAAGAGCCCGCGGGCGACTTCGAGCCCATCGACGGCGATGAAGCGCCCCAGGAGGACGATTTGCCGGAAGAACCCGAACCGTCCAAAAAGCGCCGCAAGCTCTTCGGCTGGAAGAAGAAGCGGCAGGAAGAAGAAGAGGACGACTTCGACTTCGATGATTCGGACTACGCCTCTGACGATTACGTCGCCGAGGAATTCCCGGAGGCGGAGCCGGACGAGGTCTTCCCGGATGAAGGCGAGCCTGAAGCCACGGAACCCGCGGCGGAAGAACTGCCCGCAGAGGAATCCGCTTCCGAGGACGTTCCGGTCTCCGAAGCGCCTGCAGACGTCGAGGATATCTTTGATGCGCCCGCAGAGGACGTGAAGCGCAGTCCCAAAGCCGCCGCGGATATCGGATTCGATGATTTTGCCGACGGCGAGGACGACGATTTCGCGGATGAGGATTCCGACGAGGACGATTTTGACAATGACGATCTCGATGACGAAGCCCCGGAAGGCGATGTCTCCCGGCCGTCCGGATTCCGCAGGTTCCTGAGCCTGTTCATCGTGCGCGAGGACGACGACGCCCCCGCCAAAACCGATGATGACGGCGACTGGGACAGCGATGCGTTCGGAGAGGACGCGCTCGACGACGATCATCTGAACCCGGACAGCGGCTCACCGGACGGCGCACCCGAGGACATTGCTCCCGAAGCGGAAGAGCCTTATACGCAACGCCATCACGAAAATGCTCCGGCAAGCATGCCGGAACCGGCGCGCCCCGCGTATCGCCTGTTTGCGGATGCGGCCGATATTGAAGGAGGATCTGACATGGACGAGAAGAACAGAGTCAATATTGATATGACCGAGCAGATGGCTGCCGGCCTGGAATCCAAGGGCATGACCCGCCGTGAGCGCAGAGCCCTGGCCGAGCGCCTGGCCGCCGAAGAGGCTGCAAAACTCGCTGCCGAAGAGACTGCGAAGCGCGCCGCTGAGGAAGCCGCGAAGGCTGCGAAGCAGGCTGCTGAAGAAGCTGCTGCCAAGCTGGCCGCCGAGGAAGCCGCGAAGGCCGCCGAGTCCTCGCTCTTCTCTGTGGAAGAGCCTGTCTCCAGCCAGACGCCGTCCATGGCAGAGATTCCTGCCGCCTCCGACGATCTGGAAGCTCCCGATGAGCCTACCCGCATCTTCAAGCCGATCTCCGCTGCCCGCCGCGTGGAGGAGCCTGCTCCCATCGATGACGACGACGAGGACGAGGAGGACGAAGACGAGGATACCGAGGAAAAGCACGGCTTCTCCTTCTTCCGCAAAAAGCGCGCCTCCAAAGACGAAGAGGACGAGGATGACGAGGACGAGTACGACGAGGATGAGGATGAAGACGACGACGAGGACGAGGAAGACGAGGAGCCCCGCTCCAGAAAGCCCCGCCGCGGTCTGTTCGGAAAGCAGTCCCGCTCCGTCAAGTACGACGAAGACGAGGATGATGACGAAGACGAGGATGACGAGGACGAAGACGAGGACGAGTACGACGAGTATGACGACTACGATGACGACGACGAAGAGGACGAAGATGACGACGAGTATGACGAGGACGAGGATGACGATGGCCGCCCGCTCAGCGTTCGCATCATCGGCTTCTTCAAGGTGCTCTTCGCGTTCATCCTGTGCGTTCTGATCGTGGTCTTCGCGCTGAACTTCCTGGATTACTTCAACGTGTTCTCTCTGGATTCCGTCTTTGAACACCATTACAACAAGGCGCCCGCTGTGTTTGACACGCTCTTCCCGAGCCACAACCTCAAGCGCCTGACGCAGCCGGATGAGACCATCACGGCCGTCACGCCCGCACCGACGGATGGGGCCGTCACAGTGCCCGAAGTCACGGCTGCCGCTACCGACGCTCCCGTCGTTACCGAAGCCCCCGTCGCCAGCGAAGCTCCTGTGGCTACGGAAACGCCTGGAACGGTTGCTCCCAACACCGTGGGCTGATCCGGTTTTGTTCCAACAAAGGGCTGTCCACTCCGACAGCCCTTTGTATAGCGATTCTACCAAGGAGGAAGGACTATGAAGTACATCATCGCGCTGGATCAGGGAACCACCAGCTCCCGCGCCGTCGTATTCGACGAGCACGCCAATCTCGTCGCCTCGCATGGCATCGAATTTCCTCAGATCTATCCCAAGCCCGGCTGGGTCGAGCACCGTCCCCAGGACATCCTGGACAGCCAGATCAACGCGCTGAAGCTGGCCGTTGAAAAGGCAGGCATCGACGTGGCCGACATCGCCGCCATCGGCATCACCAATCAGCGCGAAACGACCCTGCTGTGGGAGCGCAGCACCGGCAAGCCCCTGTGCAACGCCATCGTCTGGCAGTGCCGCCGCACCGCGCCGCTGGTGGAGCGCCTGAAGAAGGACGGCCTGGGCAACATGCTGCGCGACAAGACCGGACTGATCCCCGACGCCTACTTCTCCGGCACGAAGCTGCAGTGGATGCTGGATTCCATTCCCGGCTCCCGCGAGCGCGCCGCCAACGGTGAGCTGTGCTTCGGCACCATCGACAGCTTCCTCGCGTGGAATCTGTCCGCCGGCCACGTGCACGTCACCGATGCCACCAACGCCGCCCGCACCATGCTCTACAACATCTATGAGCAGTGCTGGGACGAAAAACTGCTGCAGGCCATGAACATTCCCGCTCAGGTGCTTCCGGAGGTCGTGGACAGCTCCCAGGTGGTGGGTTATCTGGACAAGCGCATCCTCGGCCGCGAGATTCCGATCGCCTCCCTCGCCGGCGATCAGCATGCGGCGCTGTTCGGACAGGGCTGCTTCGCTCCCGGCATGTGCAAAAATACATACGGCACCGGCTGCTTCGTGCTGATGAACACCGGCAAGAACCCCGTCAAATCCCAGAACAATCTGTGCACCACCATCGGCTGGCGCCTGGACGGCCAGCCCCGCTATGCGCTGGAGGGCAGCGTATTCGTCGGCGGCGCGGTGGTTCAGTGGCTGCGCGACGAGATGAAGCTCGTGACCAAAGCCTCCGAAACCGAGGCCGTTGCCATGGAGGTCCCGGACAATGGCAACGTCTACTTCGTTCCCGCCTTCACCGGCCTGGGCGCTCCCCATTGGGACATGTACAGCCGCGGCACGATCGTGGGCCTGACCCGCGGCACCGGACGCGCGCACATTGTCCGCGCCGCGCTGGAGGCCATCGCCTATCAGTCCGCAGACGTGATCTCCGCCATGGCTTCCGATTCCAGCATGAAGTCCACGGTGCTGCGCGTCGACGGCGGCGCGAGCGCCAACAACTTCCTGATGCAGTTCCAGGCGGACATTCTGGGCGTGCGCGTGCTGCGCCCCAAGGTCATTGAGACCACCGCGATGGGCGCCGCCATGCTGGCCGGCCGCGCTGTGGGCATCTGGAACGACAACGACCTGAACAACCTCCAGGCCCCCGATCGCGAGTTTGCCCCGAATATGGACGAGGCCACCCGCAATCGCCTGCTCAAGCAGTGGCAGCGCGCCGTCGACCGCAGCCAGGGCTGGGCGGACTGCGACGACTGAGTTTTCCTGCATGTCAAACCGCCATTTCGAGGCAGACCGCTTCGAAATGGCGGTTCTTTTGTCTTCGCTCTATCCTCGCCAAAGGCCCCGCAAGTGCGCGGGGCCTTTGCTTCAGTAACGCCTCAGCAGTGTCTCTTCAGCCCGCGATGGCAATCGCACCTCGAGCGATCCCGATGGATGCAGATCACCAGATTTCCGCAGCTGTCCACGCTCAGCGCCACATCGGCGCACTCGCCGGGGCAGCACGGATTTTCAAGGCGCACGGTCTGGCAGCAGCCGCAGGGTTCGCGGGGCGGACAGCAGGGCTCCGCATTGAACAGCGGCACGCGCACGCAGTTGTCCCGATCGCAGCAATCGCCCATGGGCGGAAACAACGGTCTGAAACCATAATTCATATTCAACACTCCTTCCGCAAAAGGAATTGATCGGATTCGATCATTTACTTCTATGCCGTTTTCGAAAAAGCGGTTCCGAAATTGATTTTCTGCGCAAAATGTGATAGAATTATCGTTATTCGGGCACTTCGAACGCAGGAGGTTCACCCATGAGGCAAAAACTCACTTCCGAATTGAAAAATGCAGCGCTGATTCTCATCGGATTGCTTTGCTGTGCCGCTGCCTACAATTTATATTTGATTCCCAACAACATCG
Organism: Candidatus Faecivicinus sp.; assembly: GCA_051883655.1. GTDB lineage: Bacteria > Bacillota > Clostridia > Christensenellales > Aristaeellaceae > Faecivicinus. The sequence goes on from JBJEUD010000015.1 coordinate 5,913, forward strand.
CCGCAGGCGGTTTTACAGGCATCGGCCAGCTGGTGAACAGCTTTTGCAGCATCAGCGTCGGTACCGTCAGCATTCTGCTGAATATTCCGCTCTTCCTGCTCTCCATGAAAACGCTGGGATTGCGCTTTGGACTGCGCTCGCTGCTGGCAATGCTCGGACTGTCACTGTTCATCGACTACCTGCCCATTCCCTGCGCGACCAACGATCTGCTGCTCGCCACGGTGTTCGGCGGCGTGCTTGGCGGCGTGGGCTTCGGTCTGATTCTCCGCGGCAGCGCCACCACCGGCGGCACGGACATGCTGGCCTCGTTGATCCACCGCTTCATCCCCACGCTGCGCGTCAGCGTGGGCATCTTCGCCGTTGACGGCCTGGTCATCCTCGCCTCCGCCTTTGTCTTCGACCAGCAGTCGGCCATGTACGCGCTGATCTGCGCCTTCATGATGAACGTCGTCGTCGACGTCGTTCTGGAGGGACCGAACAGCGCTCATTCCTACTTCATCATCTCCGATCGCTCCGAACAGATCGCTCAGCGCATCATGGATGAATTGGAGCGCGGCGTGACTGCCTTCGCCGGCAAGGGCATGTACAGCGGCACAGACAAGCAGGTGCTGCTGTGCGTGGTCAACCGCTTTGAAGCCATGCAGCTGCGGCGCATCGTATTCTCCATCGATGCCAACGCCTTCGTCATTGCCAACAAGGCGCACGAGGTCCTCGGCGAAGGCTTCAAGGAACAGACAAAATAATCCGTGGCGCGGGTATCGCCCTCCCGGAAGAAAAGCACGAAGGGGAATGCTGCAAGCATCAGCTTTGCAGCATTCCCCCTTTTCTGTCCTGCGTCCTTCCGCAAAACCTCCGGCTCTATTGCTGGAGCACCTTTTCCCGCCTGGCCTTGTCTTTTGCGGCGCTTCCCGGCACTCTCGGCGGAAAGATCGCCTCGTGCTTTCTTCCGTCGTCCACCATTTCGATCCAACCGCCCTCCACCGGCGAACCGTCCAGCAGGATCTCTTCCACACCTCTGCGCGATACGAGGCGATAGCTCGCCTCGCCGCACTGCACGATAACCGCCGCCTCCGGCCAGTCCCCCAGCAGCGCCCCGACGCGCACGCGCATTCCTCTCCTTTCAAATCCAATCAGTTCCAATATGCATCTGTACAGCCATGCCGCCGAACCGGTATACCAGGTCCAGCCGCCGCGTCCGGCATGCGGGCCATCGTATACATCCGCTGCGAGCACATAGGGTTCCACGCGATAGACCAGCGCCTTCTCCAGCGTATCCGCATGCGAGGCAGGCAGCAAAAGCTGCAGCATCCGATGAGCGCGCGCCGCATCGCCGCGGCGAATCAGCGCCAGCAGCAGCCAGCAGGCCGCGTGGGTATACTGCGCGCCATTCTCGCGAACTCCCTGGGGATAGCCGCGGATATAGCCCGGATCGATGCCTTTTTCATCGAATGGCGGCGTCAGCAGGCGGACAATGCCGATCTGCTCATCCACAAGCATGCGCCAGGCCGAATCGATGGCCTGCGCACACCGCGCTTCATCCAGCCCTGCCAGCACGGCCCAGGCCTGGGAGATCGCGTCGATGCGGCAGACCTCGCCCTGCGCGCCGCCGAGGGGCGTGCCGTCGTCCATATAGGCGCGGAGATACCATTCTCCATCCCAGCCGCTCGCCTCCACCGCTGCGCTCAGCCGATCCGACAGCGCAATCAGCCATGCCCGATCCTCTGCGCCGGGCGCAACCTCCGCATAATCCGCCGCACAGGCCGAGAAAAATTCCGTCAGCCAGACGCTCTCGCCCCGGCCCTCCGCGCCGACGCGGTTCATGCCATCGTTCCAGTCGCCGCAGCCCATCAAGATCAGGCCATGTTCCCCGGTGACCGCCGCACGCCGGAAGGCGCGCATGCAGTGCCCGTGCAGCGATTCCCTCAGCGCGCCAGGGCGCATCTCACAGAATCGATCCTCCTTTCCCTCCTCCAGCTCCACATTTTCAAGATAGTGGATCTGCTCCTCCAGGACGGCCCTGTCCTGCGTCCACTTCACATATTGAGCCGTGACATAGGGCAAAAACAGCATGTCGTCGCGAATGCGCGTGCGCACGCCGAGCCAGGGCTCGTGCCACCAGTGCATCACGTCGCCATCCTCAAATTGATGCTCGGCACAGCGCAGAATGTGCTCGCGAACCCGCCGCGGCTCGGAGGGCAGCAGCGCGAGCATGTCCTGCAGCTGATCCCGGAATCCATAGGCGCCGCCGGGCTGATAGAGTCCCGTCCGCCCGCGAATGCGCGACGTCAGCGTCTGATGCAGCAGCCAGCCGTTGGCCAGATTGTTCAGCACGGCGTCGGGCGTCTCCACCGTCAGTTGATCCGTCCTCCGCTTCCATTCATTCAGCGCGCCGAAGCGCACCGCCTCATATGCCGGCTGCGCATAGAAGCTGCGAACGCGCGCATAGGCCTGCTGCGCCTCCTGGGCCATGCCAATCACCCAATCCGACCGCATGGGCACGTCGGCGCGCAGCTCCGCGGGGATGTTCAGCACCCAGCCGCCCGCGCGGTCTGCGCATCCCGCAATTCCCTCGGGCCACTGGATGGATCCATGGCCCAGGAAGCGCGTGCGATCGCACCCCGGCTGAACGCGGGCATTCGCCGCTGCAAAGTAGCTTACGCCGGGGACAGTTCCCACGGCAAAGCATGCGCCGTCCCGATTCCAGGTACGCACAAAGGAGGCGTCCCGGGCATTCGTCCCCATCAGCCAGTCCACAAAGCCCACCAGGCGAACGCGTCCGCCGGCTGCGCTGCGCAGCGTGACGTGCAGCCGAAGCTCCGGCGCATCGCTGCGCACGCAGACTGCCATCTCGCAGGCAAGTCCATCCGTTTCAAACCGGTAGACCGTCTCCGCCATGCTGTAGATCACCCGGAAGGGCGTCTGAGGTTTCGCGCAAGGCAGCAATGGCACGAACTCGCCGCTATCCTCATTCACCAGATACAGCATCCATCCCCAGCCCTCGCTGAGCACATCATTGGCAAAGGCAGTCAATCGGCCGCTTCGGCTGTTGCCGTTCCAGAGGAATCCGCCGCCGCGCTCCGTGAGAAGCACGCCGAAGTCATCGTTCGCCATCAGGTTCGACCAGGGCGCCGGCGTGGTTCGCTCGGGCAGCACGTCGATGGCGTATCTTCCATCCGCGAGGAATCCGCCAAATCCATTCTGCGTATTCATCGGAGAAAGCCTGTTTTCGCCCAGCTTCATCCGCTTGACCGGCTTCTCCGGCTCATCCAGCACGGCCAATGCGCGCCGCACCTGCATATAAAAATCCTGGGAAGCATCGAAATCGATCACTGCTGCGCGATGCAGCGAGGCGCGCTGCGCCTTCGTCAACTGCTTGCCTTCCAGCAGATGCACGCCGCCCGGCGCGCCGCGCAGATCGTTGAGGTGGCTGAACGCAATCGCATCTGCAAGCGCGTCGCGCACGGGCTGCTCATAGTCGTTGCCATACTCGTTCACCAGCACAAGGTCAATCTTTACACCCAGCGTTCGATAGAAATCATGGGTGCGGATGGCCTCCTTCACCTCCGAAAGCGCCGCTTGGCTGTTCACCCGCATCTGAATCACCGGCAGGTCCCCGGAGATCCCCAACGCCCACAGCGCCTCCCGCGCCGCAGGTTCGCGCTCTCCGCGATGCATTTCGGCCGCGCCGGCCAGATGTCCGTCGTACAAAAGGGCTGCAAGGCGCTGCAGCAGATTCGCCTTTCGAGGGTTCAATCCGATGAATCCCATCATCGCCCTGGCCTGCATGCCGGAGAGCTGTTCCGCCCGCTCGGGCATGGACTCGGAGAAGTTGCGCTCAATCCACGCCTCAACGTTCTCCGGTTCCACCAATCCGTAGGCGAAATGCAGGTGAATCGCCTGCTCCGGCGCCACCGTCACCACGCTTTGCATGGCAGTGCATGGGTTGAGCACGGTTCCAACTGTATCGCTCATGTTCCACTCGATGCCATCCGGCTGCATTGTCGAGCCCATGCGGCCCACCAGTTTCTCAAAATCCGTCTCGCAGGAGAGCGTGCCCGGAGCCGACGCCAGATGCACCAGCACGGGACAGACCTCCTCCTCCCCTCTCGACCTGCGCTTCAGCGCCACGGCGCACCGGGCCACCCGGGTGCTTTCAATAAACAGATGCCGAAAGACCGGATGCGCCAGCATATCCGCCGGCGTACCCAGCGCGGCCGGCGCGCAGTCGGCCACGCGCACGGTTTCCGAGATTGAGGAAGGATTGCACAGCGAAATGCGCTTGAACAGCGCACCGTCCTCTGGAGACACGCACAGGTGCATCTCGCACTGGAGGCTGCCCAGCTTGCAGGTCATGACCGCGCTTCCGGGCGCATAGATCGCGCTTCCGCCGAGGATCGCCGTCTCTCCGGTTCGCTCCCGCCGAAGGTGAACGCAGGCGCCGTCGCTCCTGTTCAGCAGGTCGCCGCTAAAGCGCGTCGCCTGGATGCCGTTGCGCTGATAGTGAACCATGCCGTCCGCCGTCACCAGCACAGTTGCGCCTGCGCCGCCCAGCAGATGCGCTTCCACCAGCCGCCGCTCGGGCCGCGCGGCCCGGTCGTCCCGCTGCTGTACCATCCGATACCGGGACGGCGCGGCGGACTCCTGCTCGCGCCTGCGGCGCTTTTCTTCCAGAGGCCGTTCCTCCAGCAGCAGCTCCAGCGCGCGCGCCTCGGGGATGCGCTGGAACGCACGGCTCAGCGAGCGATCGGTCAGCACGTTGCAAAGCGCGCACAGCGCCATGCCCTGATGATGCGCCATATAACTCCTGACCAGGCGCGGCCGGCCGTCCGGCGCTGCGTGCAGATAGTCCGCCGCCTCATAGAGGCCGTATTTTCCGCGCCATCCCAGGTTCTCCATCGCCACAATGTTCTTCGCCACGGCGGCGGGATCCGCAAAGGCTGCCAGCACCGACGCATACGGGGCGACCACATTCTCCTGCGCCTGTCCGCCCAGCGCCAGTGTCCGCAGTCCGAAGGCGCGATACTGATAGTTCAGATGCATGTCGAACGCATAGTAGCCCGACTCAGAAACGCCCCAAGGGCGCTGCTTCTGCCGGCCCAACGCCTGCTGCGCCGCAATGGCCGTGCGCATGGCCTGGCCCAGCAGTGCGTTTTCCGGCGCATGCATGAACAGCTCCGGCATCAGATATTCGAACATTGTGCCGCTCCACGAAGCCAGCGCAGGACCCTTTCCGGTCGATACGGGCGTGCGCGCGAGCTTTTCCCAATGCTTCAGCGGCGCTTGACCGAGCATGATCGCAGTGTAGCTCAGAATGCGCGATTCCGACGCCAGCAGATCGTAATGGGACTCGCTCGGGCGATCCCGCTCCGCATCCACGCCGATGCGGAACAGCCCGCGCTCAGCGTCATACAGCGGCGAAAAGTCCATCTGCATTGCGAGGGCGCGCATTCTCCGCGCATGCGAAGGATACTTCTCCTCCATCGAAGAAGCGCACAGGAGCAGCGCCGCCGCAAGGTTGCCGCTGTCCACCGACGACACATACCGGGGATTCAGCGGCCTGAGCGACGCGAGCTCATACCAATTATAGAGATGTCCATTCCACTTTTCCATTCGCTCCAGGGATGCAATCGTATCCCCCACCCTGCGCCCGAGCTCCTCCCCGGTGATCAGCCCCAGCGACTGCGCAGAAATGCAGCTCATCAGATACAGGCCGACGTTGGTTGGCGAAGTGCGGTCTGCAATGCCCGCATCTGGATCCACCTGCACATTGTCCGGCGGCAAAAAGCTGCTCGTCTGGGTCACATACTCCTCGAAAAACTGCCAGATATCCCTCGCCAGCTCCGAAAGCAGCGCCGCATCGCCCGCATCCAGCTCCTGGTTGGGCCTGTCCTGCTCCATGTCCTGAATCCAACCGGGGCCGACGAGGAACAGCGCGCCCATGGCCAGGGCGGTCGGAATCCAGCCCGGAACAAACAGCCCCGGGATCATCAGGATCGCCGCAATGCGGTTGGAGAGCGCCGGATTGCCTGCGGACTTCTCCGAATCGGCAGAGGTCACCCAGTCCAGCAGATGCTTTTTCGTGAACAGAAGCCTCCACAGCGTGCGCAGAACTGCGTCCACAGTGCACCCGGCCGTGGCGGGAAGAACCGCCAGCTCTGCCGTCGCGCGCCGCCATTTCAGGCGATCGCCGTTGAACAGATGCATCAGCGGCGTCCAGTAGGCCAGCAGCAATCCCAGCAAGAGCCCATCGCCGTGGCCCATCCACACAGCCTGGATCAGCAATCCCAGCAGGGTCGGCGCCCACAGGCTGCGCAGCAGATTGTCCAGCATGCGCAGGCGCTCCGCTGCGGACAGACGGCGGCCGTCCGGCGGATAGCGCTTCGTGCTCAGCAGCTCCGGCAGCAGCTGCCAGTCGCCCCGCGTCCAGCGATGGAGCCGCTTCAAGAAACTGCTCAGAGAGGCGGGATAGCCATCATAGAAGCAGATGTCCGTCACCTGCGCGGCGCCTGCCAGAGTGCCCTCGATCAAATCGTGGCTGAGGATTCTTCCCTCCGGCAGCGCGCCGTCCAGCGCCTCCATGAATGCCCTGACGTCGTACAGACCCTTGCCTCCATACAGCCCCGTGCCCGTCACGTCCTGCCAGAAAACCGATACCGACGAGGGATAGGTATTCAACCCGCCATTGCCCGCAAAAAGGCGCACAAAGCCGTTGACGCACGCACTGGCCGTCATTTCCATCTGAGGCTGAAGCACTGCATAGCCGTGCCGCACGCCGTCCTCCACGCGCATCGCGTTCAGCGGATGGGCCAGCGTGCCAATCAGCCGCTGCACTGTGCCCGGCAGGAACCGCGTATCCGCATCCAGCGTCAGCACATAGCGGAACCGCCCTTTGAGTTGATCGCAGGCTGCTCCCTCCGCCTGAAAGGCGCTCTCCGCGCCATCAGCATTCATCAGCAGGCGGTTGAGATCCATCAGCGCGCCGCGCTTGCGGTCGCGGCCCATCCAGCGTCCATCGATTTCCAGAAAGCACCGGTTCCGATGCAGATAGAAATACTGTTCCCGCCCCGCGCGCTCATTCATCGCGCGAATCCGCCTGCGCACGCTGTCGACGATCTGCGCGTCATCGGGCTGACGCTTTGACTCGGCATCGGCAAAGTCGCCGAGAATCAGATACTGGATGTTGCCATCCTTTTCCAGGCATCCCAGTGCTTCAAACTGATCGCAGATCTCCTCCGCGCGCTCGACAGAGGACAGCAGCACCGGCATGACGACCAGCGTGCGCAGTTCGTCCGGCACGCAGTCCATCTTCAATTTCAACAGCTTCGCAGGCTTGAAGAACGACGGAAACCATCGGCCGATCAGCGTCATCGCCGCGCACCACGCCAGCGGAATCCCCATCATCACAAACCAGATGCTGTGGACTGCCGCCAGATACAGTGCATAAAACAGGCCAAACAGCGCCGCAATGCCCAGCACCGAATGTCGACCCGTGGGATCCGGAACGCGCTTCGGCAGAGCGGCATCGCTCCCTCCCATCCGCTTCGTCAGCTCCGCGCGCCCCTGATCATCGTACAGCCAATAGCAAACGGTCCGCCGGCTCTCGGGCGCATGCTCCTCGGCGGCCAGCTGGGCCGCGCGAACCGCATGCCGGGCGACGGTCAGCTCGCCCAGCTTCATGCATCGCGCCAGCGCCGTCACCTCCTGCCTCACCGCTGCGCGGGAGTCCTCCTCCATGGCCGCATAGATGCCAAGCGGATCATAGGAGAGCTCCTGCTCCACCGCGGAGAGCACCTCAAAGCACTTCTGCCAGTCGAGCGCATCGATCAGCCGCTTGTTTGACAAGAGATTTTCCAGCCGCATGCGCACCACGGATTCCCGGGCATGCGCATCCTGAACGATCTGCTCCGGCGAGCTTCCCCGCTCCAGAAGCTGATGCTCCAGCATCTCGTATCGCTGCGCGTCCTCGCGATCCGTCAGAAGCCTCAGGGCATGTTCGAAGAAGGCTGGCCCGCAGTGGGCAAGGCTGACATTGCCGCCCTCCGCCCATCGCTCCGCCGCGCGGCGCTGGCGGGCAATCTCCACGGCAGACTTCGCCGCGCGCAGATAAGCGGCGCTCAGGCACACGCGCACCGCCTCAGGCACGGCCCACAGCTCCGCCATCTCCAGCGACTGCACGTCATCAAACGACGCAACGGCCAGCAGCAGCCGCTCCCGGGACAGCAAAAGATCGCCGCTTCCGCAGAGCGCGTCCACCACCAGCGCAATGCGCGCAGTGCCATCGGCAGCCGGCAGGCCGTGCACGCTGTCCCTGTGCGCCTGTGCGGCACAGGATTCCATCAGCCTGGCGTCCTGAAGCAGCCTTTCCAGCGCCGCGCCGCCATCGATGCTGCCGGCGCGCAGCGCCTCCGCCTCCGCGATCAGGTCGCGCAGACTGCCAACCGCGCTTCCGGGAAGGCGCAGCGTTGTACGCCCCTCCGCGCGCAGATTGACTGCGGCGGTGCGCATGCGCCGCGCCAGAGCGTAGTCGTCCGTCTCCGCCGCGGCATAGGTGGAGGGCTGAGTTTGCCCGCACTCCCGGCGAAGTCGCCTCAATCCGGCAATCAGGTTCATATCTGTTCCTCCCGCAATTCAAAAGATACACTCAGTATGCACCATTCAATGCCAGATTATGCCAGCGTCTCTCCCCGGATCGCGCCAAAATCGCGATTGTTCCCACAAAAAGCGCGCCCCGCGTTTCCGCGGGGCGCGCAATGATCCGTTTGGGCTTTACTCGCGATAGGGAGCGAGCGTGCACTCGAAGTTGATTTCCACCGGGGACTCGAAGCGCTTCGTCAGCTCCGGTCCGCAGCTGTTGGAGCCGATTCCGTTCTGGAAGGCGTCCACGCACAGCACCGTGCTGCCGCACTTCTCGAGCTCGAAGTTGTGCATCTTTGTGGTCAGCTCCTCCTGGGTATAGCGGGAGGCGTTGAAGCTGAAGCCCTCGCCGGTGACCTCGAGGCCGCCGCAGAGGCCGGACAGGTTCAGATAGTTGCAGTTGAAGTGGCTGCCGTTCTCCTGGGGCTTGATGTAATCCTCGTGCAGCGCATCCACGCTGGTGCTGTAAAGATGCTTCACCGAGGCGCGATGCTTGTCCACATAGCTCTCATAGGGGCCATAACCGAAGTAGGTGACCTGATCCAACCGCTTCGGCATGAACATGCGCAGTCCGAAGCGGGGCAGCGCAGGCGCATCCTCGCGGCGCCTGGCGCGGATGGAGACATCGATCGAGCCGTTCATGTTGATGCGCCACTCCGCCGTGCCGGAAAGGATGTTGGGCAGATAAATCGCGCCAATGGAGAAGCGGGTGCGCAGCACGCACGCGCCGTCCGCATGCTCCACCGTCGTCTCATAGCCGCGCGGGATGCCGCGGTCATAGCCAAAGTTCTGCCACTCGATGCGCAGATTGCGGTCGTTATCCGTAGGCGCGCGCCAGATGTTGAGCTCCATGGGCTTGTCCAGCAGGCTCAGGTTGTCGTAGTTGAGCTCGTCGAAGCACACCCGGACCTTGTCGTAGACGTAGTGGAAGTTCTCGCCATCCGCGATGACATAGCGCTCGGTCTCCCTGACCTCCACAGCCAGGATGCCGTCCTCGCGCTTCGGCGCCTGATAGCGCTGGCGGCCCAGCTGCTCGATGCCCAGTCGGTGTCCCGCGGGAACCAGCGCGGTATCAAAGCGCTGAATCATGGTGAACAGCACCGCGAAGTCGCCCTTGAGATCCTCCGGATACTGAATCTGGATTTCGCGCTTGGCGTGCGGCGCCACATCGAGCATCTCGTCGGTCAGCGTGCCCACGAAGATGTCCTTGCCGTCCTGGCGCACCGCATAGGTGACATACAGGAATTCGCGCAGATTGGTGAAATCCAGCATGTTCTTCAGCACGAAGCGCCCGGCCTTCAGGTCCTCCTCGCCGATGCGCACGGGGCGGATCACATTCTTGTACTCCAGCAGGCCCGTGTGCGGACGGCGGTCGGGGTATACCAGGCCGTCCATGCAGAAGTTCTCATCGTGCGGGAACTCGCCGAAGTCGCCGCCGTAGAAGTACTTCCTGCGCCCGTCCACCGTGCGGCCCATGTCGATGGCGTGGTCGCACCACTCCCAGATAAAGCCGCCGCAATGGCCGTCATGGCGCTCGAAGCAGCGGAAATAATCCTCCAGATCTCCGGGGCCATTGCCCATCGCATGGCAATACTCGCACAGAATGTAGGGCTTGCCGACCTTGCCCTCCTCGAAATAGCGATCCATCTCCTCCACCGAAGGATACATGCGGCTGTACAGATCCAGGTCGGTCTTGTTGATATCCTCGCCCTTGGGCGGGAAGGACGCGCGCTCGTAGTGGGTCAGGCGGGACGGGTCATACCGCTTCGTCCAGGCCAGCGCAACGTCAAAGTTGCGGCCATGGCCGGACTCATTGCCCATGGACCAGATCACCACGCTGGCGCGATTCTTGTCGCGAATGACGCAGTTCTTCACGCGATCGACGATGGCTTCCTCGTAATTGGGATCCTGGGCCAGAAGATTGTAGTCCTCCTCGCGATATTCATAGCCGCGGCAGGTGACGCCATGGCACTCGATATCGGATTCATCGATGACATAGAAGCCGTATTCATCGCACATGCGAAGGAACTCCGGCGCATTGGGATAGTGGCTGGTGCGAATGGCGTTGATGTTGTGCAGCTTCATGATCGTCAGATCCCGAAGCATCTCCTCGGTTCCCACCGCCGCGCCCAGCACGGGATCGCTGTCGTGGCGGTTGACGCCGCGGAACTTGATGTTCTGGCCATTCAGATAGACCACGCCGTTTTCGACCTTGATCTCGCGCAGTCCGATGCGCTCCGCGATGACCTCGCCCTCGCAGATCATGACCAGCGTGTACAGATACGGATTCTCCGCATTCCACAGCGTCACATTGCTCAGCGAGAAGGAAATGCGCTGATGCTCGGCGCGGCCGGCCAGCAGCTCATAGCCCATCGCGTCGTAGAACTTGTATTCCACGCCGGCGTCGCCGCGCATCTCCAGATCCACGGTGATGTCCGCCTCCGTATAGTTTTTACTCAGCGAAGCATGGACGAAATAATCGCGAATGCCGTTGGCGCTGCGCTCCAGCAGATACACGTCGCGGAAGATGCCCGACATGCGGAACTTGTCCTGATCCTCGAAATAGCTGCCGTCGCACCACTTCAGCACGAGCACCGCGATGGTGTTCTCTCCCTCGTGAACATAGGGCGTGACGTCAAACTCGGACGTGGAATGGGAGATCTGGCTGTAGCCCACAAACGCGCCGTTGATCCACAGATAGAAGCAGGAATCCACGCCCTCGAAGCAGATCGTCCTGCGGCCGCCGAAGCGGGGCTGGTAGCTGAAGTTGCGCACATAGAGTCCGCAGGGATTGTCCACCGGCACATACGGCGGATCATAGGGGAACGGATAGCGGATATTGGTGTACTGATGGCGATCGTAGCCCTGCGTCTGCCAGACGGAAGGAACGGTGATCCTGTCCGTCGCAAGCTCTTCGGAGAACTCCGCGGGCAGATCCTCGAAGCTGTCAAAATAGGCAAACGCCCACTCGCCGTTCAGCGACTGAAACCGCTCGGACTTCGTGCGATCGCCTTCCATGGCGTTGCGTCGCCCGGAATATGGGACATAATATGCGCGCGGCGGCAGCGTGTTGACATGCAGCTTGTGCGCGTCCTCATGATAGTGGTACTTTTTCATATGCGTTTTCCTCCCTGTCATCGTTGCAGCAAAAGTGCCCTGCTATCATTATAAAATGATGTCCCCGGTTCGTCAAGTGTGACGAACCGGGGACCTGCATCAACTTATGTAAACTACTCGCGAATGACAACCGTCGTTCCATTGGGGCAGTTTTCATAGATCCACTTGGCATCCTCTACTGTCAGGCGGATGCAGCCGTGAGAGGCCTTCCTGCCCAGATTGTTCACCGAGCCCTGGTTCAGCTTCTTGCTGCTGCTGTAAGTGACCGAGTGGAACAGAATGCCGCCGACGATGCCGTAGGCCCACTTCGCATAGCAATTAAAGGTCTTGAAGTAGTACCACTCGCCGGTCATGCGTCCATAGGCCTGATAGGTGCCGGTGGGCGTCGGCGTGGCGTCCTTGCCCGTGGAGCAGATCATCATGCGCTCCTTACCCGTGTAGGCCTCGCCGTCCCACTTGAACACATACACGCGCTGATCCGAGATGTCGACCAGGATTTTGTACGGGAACACGTATTCCTCAGCCTTCTGGGCCGACGAGGAAAACAGCGCGCGCTGCGTCGCCTCGTCCGCAATGCCGGACTCCGTCAGGCCGTGCTTGCGCTGGAAGTACTTCAATGCGAGCTGTGTATTCGCGCCGAACGCGCCATCCGGCGAATCATACAGATAGTTCAGCTGCTTGAGGCGGATCTGAACGCGATAGACGTCCTCGTTCTTATCGCCGCTCTGAACCGTTCTGAAATACACCTCAAAGGGGCGCTCTCCGTCCACAAAGGCGAGCAGTGTCTCGTCGATCGCGCTATCCGCCGTATAGGGCGTCGGGTCCGGTTCCGCCGTCGGCAGCAGGGCGTCCACAATGGCCGGGAGCTCGCCGGGAGCCAGCGTCGGTTCGGGCGTGGGCGAAGGAGACGGCGTGGGCGAAGGCGTAGGGGCCTGGGGCGCGACGCTGTTGACATACGTCTTGAAGCGCATGATCGCCTTTTCCGTGTCCGTTCCGATCTTTCCATCCACGCTGCCCAGAAGGAATCCCCACTCCACGAGCTTCGTCTGAACGCGGAGTGCATCGCTGCCATAGACCACGGGATTCTCAGGCGAGGGTGTCGCCAGGGAGCTCAGATCCGAAAACAGCTTCACCTGTGTCTCCGCATCCGCGATGCCGGTCATCTCGAGTCCGTTGAGCTTCTGAAACTGCTTGACCGCGGTTTCGGTGCTCTCGCCGAACACACCGTCCGCCGCACCCTGGAGGAATCCCAGCGTGATCAGGCGGTTCTGCAGCATGACGATGTAGGCAGCGCCGTCCGCGTCATCCCTGTCGCCCCGCTGCAGCGTCTTATAGGCGGAAATGGACGCCTGGTCATTGGCGCCGTAAACGTCATCCTCGATCTCCGCTTCGCCGGAAGTTCCGGATGCTTCCGCGTCCTGCACGGCATCCGCGCCCTGCGCGCTTTGATCCCCGCCTACAGTTGTTGAAGTATCCACGCTGCCAAACAGCAATTCACCGGCCGAAACGCCGGATTCGCCCAACGCGGGCGCAGCCATACCTGCGCACAAAACAATGACCAAAACCGTGCTCACAAGACGACGAAACACCAGCTATCCACCCCACATATCGCTCTGTCAATGATTAGACAATATTATACCTGATTTTGTTGCCAAATCCCAAGGCTTTTCCTGAAACTTTCTGTTAATCTTCCGTCAGTATCTCTCCGCCGACCCGGACGGGCTGTGAATCCTCCACCAGAATCATTCCGCACCCGCTCAGCAGGCAGACCAGAGCCGCCAAAAGCAGCGCAAGCATTCGCTTTTTCACGGACCAACCACCCTCGTCGCAGAATTTCGCGTTCATCATTATAGCATTCTCTGTCATGCCATGCAACCCTTCGCTTCCAGAAATTTCGCGCTTATCCGCTTCCGCTTCAGGTCATACTAGCCATGAAATCCAGAGTTTGGAGGAATAGAATATGACAATAGGATTGGTACTGCTGGTGATCGCAGGCGTCCTGGTGCTGTTCGGCGTGGGCCAGCGGGTGCTGGACAAGCTGCGCCTCACCGACCGCCAGGCCCTTTTGTTTATCGCCCTGATCATCGCGGGCGGATTCATCCCGGACATTCCGGTGACCCCGCTGTTTTCGTTCAACATCGGCGGCGCGCTGATTCCGCTGGGACTGTGCGTCTATCTTTGGATCAAGGCCGACACCACCGCGGAGCGCGTCCGCTCCATCGCCGCCGCCCTGGCCACCGGCGCGGTCGTCTATGCGCTGGGGCGCTTCATGCCCGATGAGCCGGAGACCATCGTCATCGATCCCGGCTATATGCACGGGCTCGCGGCGGGCGTCATCGGATACCTCTTCGGCCAGTCCCGGCGCGGCGCTTTCATCGCGGGCGTTGTGGGCGTGATGCTCGCCAGCGTCGCCAGCGCAGTGCAGGTCTGGTCCATGGGCGTCAATCAGCGGCTGGTGCTGGGCGGCGCAGGCGCATTCGACGTCGTGGTCATGTCCGGCCTGATCGCCGTGCTGCTCAGCGAGCTGATCGGCGAGATCTTCGAGCGCATCAAACGCGGCCATCAGCGCCCCACTCGGGAGTTCAAGAACGGAGAATTCGTGCGAAAGGAGTCGGAGAAATGAGCATCAAGCGATTCCTGATCGCCGCGCTGGCCGCCTCGGCGCTCCTGATTCCCAGGGCAGCGCTGGCAGAAGCGGAAGTGGTCTACACGATGGTGGATTCCGCCGGCCAGGCCATCACCCAGCGCGGCGGGCAGATGTTCGTCGGCGATGAGTACATCTCCGGCGATAACCAGCTCTACCGCGTGATCTCCGTCGACGATGCCGCTCACACCGCCGTTGCGCAGCGCCTGGGAAGCGCCTCCATCGACGAGGCGGCGCTGAACTCCTTCTTCTCTTCCAGCGCGCTTGCAGATGAGAGCGACGCCGTCGAGGAGAATGCCAGCGACGGCAAGCGGCTGATCTGCATGTACTCCACGCACAGCGATGAATCCTACGTTCCGGACGACGGCGACTATTCCCTCTGGGAGGGCGCGGGCATCTATGACGTGGGCAACGCGCTGAAGGAGGAGCTGGAACAGCTCGGCATCGACGTGATCTATTCCGAGGAGTCCTTCCTCCCCCACGACGCCGAGGCCTATAACCGCTCCCGCAGCACGGCGGAGGAGCTGCTGAAGAAGGGCCCGGACGCGCTGCTGGACATCCATCGCGACGCCATCCCGGCGGAGCAGTATGAAACCACCGTCGACGGCGAGGACATCAGCAAGGTGCGCCTGTTCGTCGGCCGCTCCAACCAGAACAGCGCCGCCAACAAGGCCTTTGCCCAGCAGATCAAGCAGATCGCCGATGAGGAATATCCCGGACTGATCAAGGACATCTACATCGGCAAGGGCAACTACAATCAGGAGCTGTATCCCCAGGCGCTGCTGCTGGAATTCGGCACCGACGAGATTGAGAAGGACAAGGCCATCGGCGCGACCAAATATATCGCCGAAGTGCTCGATACCGTGCTCTACGGCGAGTCCGCCAAGGCAGAGACCAACGTGTCCGAATCCAAGACCAAGCCCGCGACAAAGGGCATCATCCTGGTGATCGGCCTGGCCATCATCGGCGCGGCGGTTTACGCCTTCGCTTCCACCGGCCGGTTCGGCGACAGCTGGACCAAGCTCAAGCGCGGCGCCAGCGAAATCACCGGCGGCCTTGTGGGCAAAAAGCCCGACGACAGGGACAAATAGCAGCAGGGACGGCGCTCAAATGACGCCGCCCCTCAGACCGTCAAAAAAGCTCACGCAGAACAGCCTGTGAGATCGAGCGCGGCGGCGTGTACGGCGCGCTCGGATTTTTCCGCAAGCGCAAGCGGCGGAAAAATCGTTCCTTCCGTCAGGAAATCGCCCGGAAAATCGTGAGATTTTCAGATTTCCGCAGTTTCCTTCTTCCTCGATGAAAATCCTCAGATTTTCATCGAAAGTGTCAAAAATTCTTTTTTGACACGCAGAGGGACGGCGCTCAGACGACGCCGCCCCTGATTTTCTTATTCCGCCTTCACAACCTCTACCAGATTGGTATGCTGGCCGTTGCCCCGGGCATAGGGCGTGGGACGCAGGGAGGTCAGCACATTGATGGACCCGCCCCGGTCGATGCCGTCGCTGTCAGGCCGGTACCACGCACCCTGGCTCATGGCGGTCACGCCGCGCACAATGCGGTCAGTGAGCTTCGCAGGAATGCGCACCCGGCCGCGATCGTTGAAGACGACCACTTCGTCGCCGTCCTGAACGCCCCGGGCGGCAGCGTCCTCGGGATGCATCCACAGGCACTGGGGATCGACCCTGTGCAGCGCAGCATTGTTGTCGTGCACGCTGTGGCAGCGGCGCTTGGTATGCCATCCGATCAACTGCAGCGGATACTTCCGGGCCAGGGCATCCTGCCTGCCCTCCGGCGGCTCCACATATCGCGGAATCGCCGGACAGAAGTCCCGATACTCCGTGCGATAGATCTTCTCCGAGAAGATCTCCACCTTGCCGCTGGCCGTCGGGAACGGATGTCCTTCGGGATCCCTTCTCGATTCCTCAAAGGCAATCCGGCGCGGGTTGTTCCGGTAGCGATAGATGCCTGCGCGCTTGAACGCCTCGTAATCCGGGAGCTCGGGCTCCCGGCTGCGCAGATCGTTGTAGCAGTATTCCAGCCACTGCGAGACGGTTCTCCCTTCGGTGAACGCCTCGCCCAGGCCGATCTTCTCCGCCACCTCCGCCAGCCATTCGTATTCAAACCTGCACTCGTACAGCGGCTCAATGCACTTGTTGTTGAAGCCCAGAAAATCGCCGTACTTCCACGGCATGGAGATGTTCTCGCCCTCAAACAGCGAAATGCCCGGCAACAGGATGTCCGCAAACTTCGCGCTGGCGGTCATGAACAGATCGCTGCACAGAATGAACTCGCACTTCGACGTGTCCTTCAGGATTTCCGCAGCGCGGTTGACGTCGCCGTGCTGGTTGATCAGACAGTTGCCCGCCAGATTGACGATCATCTTGACGTCGCTGTCCAGACCGTCGCCGCCGGTCACGCCATCGATGGGCTTCAGCTCATGTCCGCGCACCACAGCCTCCGTCCAGAGATAGGACGGAATCTTCCTTCCGTAGGGATTGTCCGGCATGGGCAGCTGCGGCTGCGCGTGCCGCGTGCAGTCCGCAACGCCGCAGGCCCAGCCGCCGCTGACGCCCACGTTGCCCGTCATGCACGCCAGCAGCATGCCGCCCCGGGCGCTTTGCTCGCCGCAGGCGTGCCGCTGCGCACCGTAGCCCTGAATCAGCGCGGCGGGCTTCGCGGTGGCATAGCGGATGGCCAGATTCCGGATGGTCTGCGCCGGAACGCCGGTGATCGGCTCCGCCCACTCCGGCGTCCTGGCCACGCCGTCCCTTTCGCCGGTCAGATAGGACAGATAGCTCTCCGCGGGATCGATGCCCTCGGGCATGTGCATCGGATCAAATCCCAGGCAGCACCGGTCGAGGAAATCCTGATCCTGCAGGCCGTTCTCCCAGATCACATAAGCCATGGCGTCCAGCAGCGCGCTGTCCGTGGCGGGCAGCACGGGGATCCACTCGGCGTCCAGCGCAAGCGCGGTGTCGTTCTTCCTGGGATCGACCACGATGATCGGAATGCCCTTCTTTTTGGCCCTGCGCAGATAGAACATGGTCTCGCAGTCGAACCTGGTCTCCGCGGGATTGTGTCCCCAGAGGATGATGAGCTTGCTGTTCAGCCAGTCCTCCGGCGGATTGCCGCTCTCGCGCGTGCCGTACATCTGCATCGTCGCCTGGCCGATGCAAGCGGAGCTGTAGGAATTGTAGTATCCCAGACACCCGCCGTCGAGGTACATCAGCCGCTTGGCAAAGAGCGTGCCGGACAGCAGTCCGCTGACGCCGGTGGCATAGTTGACATAGCGGGAGCCGGGGCCGTAAGTATCGCGAATGCGCGTCCACTCCCGGGCGATGGTCTCCACGGCCTCCTCCCATGAGATGCGCACAAAGCGCCCCTCGCCGCGCTCGCCCACGCGCTTCATCGGCCAGCGCAGGCGATCGTCGCCCAGGAAGGTCCTGTGATAGTTCAGCCCCCGCACACAGGCGATCAGCGGCACCGCATCCCCCGCCGCCTCGGGCGTGTCGGTGGTGATTCTCACCACCTGGCCGTCGCGGACGTGGGCGTGAATGATGCACTTGCCGCCGCAGTTGTTGATTCCCATCGTGTGGACGATCTTTTCCTCTCCCGCGTGTTCCATCGGTTCCCCTCCGTTGCATTCTTCTGCTGCGGAATATTATAGCACATCCGGAGAGATCCTGCGACAGGAAAAGAGTATTTACATTGTGAAATCCTTGTGGTATGATAGGTATCAATATCCGAGCCCGTCCGTCCTGTCTGCATCGCGCATATGGCGGCGGGCCGTGGACAGCGATCCACCGGGGTTCAGCGGGAAACGGCTGCGCCTTCCACTGTGAAAAGGAGTTCATACATCTCATGAGGCACTTTCGTTTGCGGCGCCTTTTGTTTTTGGCGCTCTGCTGTGATTTCGGGCTGTTTGCAAAGCAGCTCGTGTCGCCGTTTGCCAATCTCATCACCGATGCGCTGCACATTCCCGGCGGCATCGGCACGAGCTTTTCTCTGATGTTTCTGGTCATCGCCGTCGCGCTGGTCCCCCGCCCCGGCTGTGCCGCTGTCATGGGCGCGGTGCAGAGCATGCTTGCGCTGGTCATGGGCCGCGTGGGCAGCATGGGCGTGCTGTCGCCCATCGGCTATATCGTGCCCGGCGTGGTCATCGATCTCGTCATGCGGCTGACCAGGCCGCTGCCGCTGGCGGACCGGATGGTGATCGCCAACGCTTTGGGCGCGGTCGGCGCATCGCTGACCGCCAACTGGATTGTGTTCCGATTGTGGGGTGCGCCGCTGGCCCTGTACGCCTGCGTCGCCGCCACCTCCGGCGCGCTGTGCGGACTGCTGGGCAGCAGAATCGTCCCGCTGGTCGCCCGCGCCATATCCTTCGGAAATCAGAAAGGAGATTGACAACCATGAAAAAGCGCCTCATCCCCATCATCCTCGCGGTCCTGATCATCGCAACCGCCGCCGTCGCAGCCTGGCATCTCACCACCCGCGAACAGTATGAATCCGGCGGACTGACCGTCCAGTATGGCGATCAGCAGATTGTCCTCCACGCGGAATCCCTCTCCCTGACCCAGGTGACCGGCGAGACCGTCAACGGCAAGGGGGAGACCAGCGCCGTCGACGCCCAGGGCATCGAGCTCGCCGAAGCCTTGTCCTCCGCCGGCATCGACACCGCTGCCATCGGGAGCATCGAGGCCGTCGCCTCCGACGAATACCGCGCCGAGATCACCGGCGACGAGCTGCGCGAGAGCGGCAAGGTCTACCTCATTCTGGACAGCGACGGAAACTTCCAGATGATCGTGTTCGGAGACGCGAACAGCAAGCGCAACGTCCGGGATCTCGTCGCAATCGAACTGCAATGAGGTTTCCCAGCCGCCGCAACCTCGTGCGCACCGTCCCCCATGAAGGGGATCTGGCGGTGCGCAAGCTGTTTCTCTCGCCGGAGGACTGGCAGGCTGAGCTCAGTCTGCTGAAGCGCATGTCCAAATTGAACGTGCCCCAGGTGATCGCCGCCCTTCCCGGCCTTCTTCTGATGGAATACCTCCCCTTCCCGACGCTGCTGGACGAGCTGGAGCGCCAGGAGCGGGACGGCTTTGCCGCCCCGCCCTGGCAGGCGCTTCGCCGCTGGCTGGTACAGGCATTCGACTCCGTCGGGCTCCTGCCCGGCGACGGCAATCTGCGCAACTTTCTCTGGGATGCGGACGCCGGCCGGATTTACGGCATTGATCTCGAGGAATACCGCGCCGTCAGCCTTCCGGAAACACTGGCACAGATCGCGGCGTTCATTCTCGAATATGCGCCTCAGGACACGCCGGTCAAGCGCCGGGCCGCCCGGATTCTCTTCGACGGCGACCCCGCGCGCGAGCGCGAAAGGCTGCGCCAGCGCCGCGCGATTCGACGCAGCGCCGATCCCGCCCGGCCCTTCTCCTTCATTCTGCTCGCCGGCGGCGCCTCCACGCGGATGGGGCGCGACAAGGCGCTGCTCCCGCTCTTCGGCAGCAGCCTTCTGGAGCTACAGGTGGACAAGGCGCGCCTGCTGGGCTCCGACGATATTCTGATCTCCGGCGCGCGCGATCCCGCAGAGGATGCGCGAATCATTCCCGATATTGTTCCGAACAGAGGCCCTCTCGGCGGACTGCACGCCTGTTTGAGCGCGGCGAAGCATCCCCACTGCATTGTGTTGAGCGTCGACGCGCCGCTGATTCCGGCAGGACTCCTGCGGGAAATGGCGCAGGTACACGCGGAGGGCGGTGCTTCCATCACCATGGCCGTTCATGGCGAGCGATGGGAGCCGCTGGTCGGCGTGTACGACAGCGCGCTCCCCGCAGCCATCGAGCCCCTCATTCAGGAGCGCGGCGCACCTGTGCGCGCGCTGATCGAAAGCTGCGCCTGCCGCAGATGGCGGACGCAGCTTCCCGAGCGCTTCTGGATCAACTGCAATACGCCCGAAGCCTATCAATCCCTGATCAGCGGCTGAGGACGGGCTCCTTGCGCCCCGCGCCGCCAACCACCTCGTTTCCATTGGATCGCCCATCAAAATAATCCACGATATTCTGCACGGTCGTCCGGGCGATTCCGTCCAGCGCCTCCTCCGTCAGGAAGGCCTGGTGGGACGTGATGAGCACATTGGGCATGGAGATCAGCCGGGCCAGCACGTCATCGTCCAGAATGTGTCCGGAGAAATCCTCAAAGAACACGTCGGATTCCTCCTCGTATACATCCAGGCAGGCCGCGCCGATGTGCCTGTCCTTGATGCCCGCCAGCAGCGCCTCGGCGTCGATCAGCGCACCCCGGGAGGTATTGATCAGCACCACGCCCTTCTTCATCTTCCGAATGGCCGCTTCATCGATCATATGGTCGGTCTCATCCGTCAGCGGGCAGTGCAGGGAGATGACGTCGCTTCGGGCAAACAGCTCGTCCAGCGGGACGTATTCAATCGAATCATCTGAAACATTTCTCGCGTCATAGGCGATGACCCTCATGCCAAAGCCGCGGCAGATGTCGATCAGCGCCCGCCCAATGCGGCCCGTTCCGACGATGCCGATCGTCTTTCCGTACAGATCAAAGCCGACCATGCCATTGAGCGAAAAGTTGAAGTCCCTCGTGCGGATGTACGCCTTGTGCGTACGGCGAATGATGGTCAGCAGCATCGCCATGGCATGCTCGGCGACGGCATGAGGCGAGTAGGCCGGCACGCGGTAGATCGCCAGCCGTCCCCGCGCCGCCTCCAGATCCACATTGTTATACCCCGCGCAGCGCATGGCGATCATCCGCGCTCCGTGGCCGTACAGCGCGTCGACCACCGGCGCGCTCACCACATCGTTGACGAAGGGAATCACTCCGTCAAAGCCCTCCGCCAGCGAGACCGTGTCCTCGTTGAGCTTGGTTTCAAAGAACTTGATCTCAATGCCCGCCTGTTCGGCATAGCGGCGAAAGGCCGGCTCATCGTACGGCTTGGTGTCAAACATCGCAAATCTCAGCATGCGTTCGTCCTCCATTCAGTTTTTCTGAATAGTCTTTCCACGTTTCATACGAATCATGCTTCCATTTTTTATCCAATTTCCATGATTTAATCGTTCTCGATTGACTTTTATTCCCTCCATGTTATAATTTATTTGGATGAATTTCCCTGAATCAGACAAATACCGACCGCATATGCGCGCCGGAAAAACAAGGAGTGTCTCCATGGAACGCATTGACCGTCTTCCCGCGATTCCTCTGATTTGTTCGGACCCCTACCTCTCCATCTGGATGCCCGCAGACACGCTGACCCGGACCGATTCCACCCACTGGTGCGGCCCCACCAAGCCGCTGCGCGGCACTGCGACCATCGATGGCGTCAAGGCGCGCTATCTGGGCGTGGGCAGCGCGCCGGAGGCCGAGCTCGTCGGCCTTGAGGTCGGGCCCACCAGCACCCGCTTCTCCTCCCTCGTGAACGGCGTCCGCATCGACGTCACCTTCCTCACGCCCGCGCTGCCGGACGATCCCGACCTGCTGAGCATGCCGGTGACGCTGGTCTCCTGGAAGCTCTCCGCTGCGGACGGCAAGGCCCACGACGTCTCCCTGGACCTGCACCTTTCCGACCGCCTGTGCTACGACGGCGACATTCGTCCGAAGATGTTCGGCACGTCCTTCAAGCTGGACAGCGGCCTGAACTCCGCGCTGTGCGGCCAGACCGTCCAGAAGCCGCTGTGCCACTCCGGCGACCATATCACCATCGACTGGGGCTATCTCCATCTGACCTCCGCGGCGGAGGTTGCGGCCGTGAGCGACGGCCTGCTTCTGAGCTGGTCCGGCAAGGTCGAGGATGAACAGGAAGTGCGCGCCGTCATCGCCTACGACGACATCGCCTCCATCAACTACTTCGGCGACCTCTGCAAGGCTTGGTACCGCCGCAGCGGCGCACAGATCACCGACGCCATCGCCACCGCCTGCAGCCGCTTCGACGAGATCACCGAGCGCTGCGCTCGTCTGGATGCGCAGATCATCGCCGAGGCGAAAAAGGTCAGCGACGACTACGTTTCCATCGTCTGCGCCGCCTGGCGCCATACCCTGTGCGCCCACAAGCTGATCGCTACGCCCAAGGGCGAAATGGCGCTGCTTTCCAAGGAAAACGACTCCAACGGCTGCATCGGCACCGTGGACGTCAGCTATCCGTCCATCCCGCTGTTCC
>JBJEUD010000016.1:0-4882 GCA_051883655.1 Candidatus Faecivicinus sp.
ACTGAGGAGTCCAGAGGGGATCATCCCCTCTGGCGGGGTCCAGGGGCAGCGCCCCTGGAGAAAGGATGGAGAATGGCACTGTATATCGTCGCCCTCCAGGAGGGCTTCCTGTATGGCATCCTTGCACTGGGCGTGTATATCTCGCTGCGCGTGCTCAATCTGCCGGATCTGACCACGGAGGGCAGCTTCGGGTTCGGCGCGGCGATCGCGGCGCTGACGGCCTCGTTCGGCCATCCGTTTCTGTCGCTGCCGGCGGCGCTGATCGCGGGCGCGTGCGCGGGGTTCGTCACGGGACTGTTGCAGACGCGGCTGAAGATTCACCCCGTGCTGTCGGGCATCATCACCATGAACGCGCTGTACACCGTGAACCTGATGACCATGGGCACCACCAATCTGAGCATCGGGTCGCAGAACTCGGTGTTCAAGATGCTCTATGCGCTGTATGAGCTGGATCCGATGCAGAAGAAGATCCTGGGCGCGGCGGCCTCGTTCGGCGCGGCGCTGATCGTGCTGGCGGCGATGATCGTGTTCTTCAAGACCCACCTGGGCATGTGCATCCGGGCGACGGGCGACAATCCCGAAATGGTGCGCGCGTCGTCGATCAACGCCGACCGCACCAAGCTGGTGGGCCTGAGCGTGTCCAACGCCCTCGTGGCGCTGTCCGGCGCGCTGATCGTGCACTACAGCGGCTATGCCGACATCAACGCCTCCTCCGGCACGCTGGTCTACGGACTGGCCGCCGTGATCATCGGCGAGGCGGTCTGCTCGCGCTCCGGCCCCACCCGGGGACTGATCTCCGCGCTGCTGGGCTCGGTGATCTACAAGCTGATCGTCACGCTGGTGGTGGACCTGAACCTGTTCGGCTCGTACAGCGCGAACATGATGAAGCTGATGTGCGCGGTGATCGTGGCCGTGACGCTGGCGATCCCCGCCGTTCGCGAGTACAGCGAGCAGCGCAGACTGATGCGGGAGGCGAAGAAAGATGCTTGACGTGAAGAATCTCAGCAAGACCTTCGCCAGAGGCACCGTGAACGAGCACGTGGCGCTGGACGGCGTCTCGCTGCACATGAATCCCGGCGAGTTCGCCACCGTGATCGGCTCCAACGGCGCGGGCAAATCCACGCTGTTCAACGCCATCTGCGGCACCTTCCTCTGCGACAGCGGAAGGATCGTGCTCGGCGGCGAGGACATCACCTTCACCCCGGACTACACCCGCGCGCGGGTCATCGGCCGCGTGTTTCAGGATCCCATGCGGGGCACCGCGCCCGGCATGACCATCGAGGAGAACATGGCGCTGGCCTACACCCGCGCCCACAGCGGCCCGTTCTCCATGGCGCTGAACCGCAGGCGCTACAACCTGTTCCGGGACGCGCTGGCCCGCTACGGCATGGGTCTGGAGGACCGCATGAAGACCCGCGTGGGCCTGCTCTCCGGCGGACAGCGGCAGGTGGTCACGCTGCTGATGTGCACGCTGGTCACGCCGAAGCTGCTGCTGCTGGACGAGCACACCGCCGCCCTGGACCCCGCCACCGCCGAGCGCATCATGGACATCACCCACGAGATCGTGGCCGAAAACCGCATCACCACGCTGATGATCACCCACAACATCCGCTCCGCCCTGGCCACCGGCAGCCGCACCATCATGCTGGACGCCGGCAGGATCATCCTCGACCTCTCCGGCCCCGAGCGCGAGCAGATGACCGTCGAGCGCCTGATGCGCATGTATTCCGAAAAGAAAAAGGAGGAGCTGGACAATGACCGCATGCTCTTCAGTTGAGCTGAAGTACGGAAAGGGCACCGTGACGCTGGACCTCAGCGGCGCGGCGTCCGTGTCCTTTCTCTACGGCAGCGACATGCCCGCCATCGGCGACCTGCCCGCCGCCTTCCGCCGCGCCGTGGAGGAGGACTGCGCCGGCGCGCCGCTGAAGCAGCGCGTGGGCCCCGGCGACCGGATCACCATCATCCTCTCGGACATCACCCGCTTCTGGATGCGCCAGGACAAAATCTGCGAGCTGCTGGTGAAATATCTGGATTCGGACTGCGGCGTGCCCCCGGAGGACGTGGCCGTGCTGATCGCCCTGGGCACCCACCGGCCCATGACCGAGAGCGAGCTGGAGGCCGTCGCCAGCCCCTATGTCTACGCCCGCTGCCCGGTGGTCAACCACAACTGCGACGCCGGCGATCTGGTGGACGTGGGCGTCACCCGCTACGGCAACCACGTGGAGGTGAACCCGCTGGCGGTGGGCCGCAAGGTGATCACCGTGGGCGGCACCGTCCACCACCTGATGGCCGGCTACGGCGGCGGCCGCAAGTCGATCCTGCCCGGCATCGCCTCCCGGGGGACCATCCGGCGCAACCACTCCATGGCCCTCGATCCCGGCGCGCCCCGCTCCAGCCCGCGGGTGGGCAGCGGCAGGCTGACGGACAACCCCATCCATGAGGACATGGACGACGCGGCCGCGCTGGTGAACCCGGTGTTCGGCATCAACATCGTCGTCAACGCCCAGTCCGCCCACTCCGGGCTGTTCTGCGGCGACTTCCGCGAGGCCTGGCGGGCCAGCTGCGCCTTCTGCCAGCGGTACTACGGGCGCGAGGTCGCCGGAGACGCGGACGTGGTGATCTGCTCCTGCGGCGGCTATCCCAAGGATCTGAACCTGTATCAGGGCGTGAAATCGCTGCTCAACGGCGTCAACGCGCTGCGGCCCGGCGGCACGTTCGTGTTCCTGTGCGAGTGCCCCGAGGGCGGCGGCGCGCCCGACTTCTTCGACTGGACGAAGCCGCTCTCCCAGGGCCGGCTCGATCCCGCGCTGCGCGAGGCCTTCACCATCGCCGGCTACATCTTCTACGCCTCCTGCGAGGCCATCGCCCGGGCGGGCCGGTTTCTGATGCTCAGCGAAATCGATCCCGCGCTGGTGAAGGACATGCGCATCGAGTCCCATCAGTCGCTGGAGAGCCTGACGGCGAACCTCGACCTCGCCGGCAAGCGCGTCACCGTCATCCCCTACGGCGGCTACGTGCTGCCCCAGAACCGCGACGCCTTCCGGCGGCTCAACGGCGAGTTCGGGCGCGCGCCGGAGGTCTGAATCCGCTCGTTGAAAGGGAGCGCTGTGAAAAGCGCTCCCTTTTTGCGCTCGGGTCCGCCAAATCGTTAACCGCCATACTTTTTTCATGTGCAGGTGCTTGTGCTGAAGGTGTTTCTGCGCTATAATAGGGGACAAATGAAGATCGGGAGGCAGAAGAATGCCGCATTACGGGATTTCATGGTTTCGCCTGAAGGAACATTTTCGCAAATATCTGGCCATCTACATCGTGGGCCTGATCATCTGCGTGCTGCTGACGAACCTGGTGTACACCTCCACCGCGCCGCGGACGCCCTATGATCAGGAGGTGCTGATCTACCTGGCCGACGCCTATACCAACCCCGAGCCGCTGGACGATCTGGCCGCCGACGCGCTGGCCTATGCTCAGGAGTTCGACGAGACGCTGCTGGAGGTCAACTTCGAATCGCTGCAGTATGTGGACCCCGAGCAGGACTACACCAGCAGCATGCTGCTGATGGCGCGCCTGTCGCTGGGCGAGGCGGACGTGTTCCTGGCCTCCGGCCTGTGCATGGAGGCGCTGTGCGCCTGCGAGGCGTTTTTGCCGCTGGACGACTATCTGGCCGAGGGCTGGATGGAGGAGTTCGCGCTGGAGCCCTATCTCTACACCAGCGAGGAGACGGGGGAGACCTTCGTGGCCGGCCTGAAGCTGGACAGCGTGAGCGGGCTGGCGGAGATCGGCGCGTTCAACAATGAGGGCGCGGTGCTGGTGATTACCGCCAATTCCACCAACACGGATACATCAATGCAGGCAGCGGAGTACATCATCCGCCAGCTGACGGAGGGCGACTATGTATCAACACACCGTCCGGAACAGGAAGCTTAGTCCGCTGCAGGGAATCGGCGTGGTGGCGCTGCTGCTGGCGGCGGTGTTTGCGGACTCGCTGCTGACGAAGCTGATCGCGCCGTTGGCGGGCGATGGCGCGGCGGCGCTGGTGTTCTGGGCGCTGGGCATCCTGCTGGCGCTGTGGACCATGCGCCGGTTCGTGCTCGCCTATTCCTACGCGCTGAACAGCAATATGCTGCGCATCACCCACGCCTACGGCCGCTATCAGCGGGCGATGGCCGAGATCTATCTGAACAACATCCTCAGCGCCGGCACGCTGGAGGACGTGCGCCGCCGCTATCCGGACGCCCGCGTCAGCCGCGCGACCCGCCCCACCTGTCCGCTGGAGCCGCTAGCCGTGGCCTGCCGCAACAACGGCCGCGCCGAGATCTTCGTGCTGCAGCCCGACGAGAAGATCCGCCAGGTGCTGACGGAGCGCGCGAAGCAGAACCGGAAATAGAAACAGAAAAATGACCCGCCCGGCTTTCGAAATGAAAGCCGGGCGGGTTCGTCTGTCCGGATGCGCCGGGGTTACATTCTCTCCGGGGCGGCGATGCCGATGAGATCCAAGCTGCGGGCCAGCAGATCGCGGGTCACGCGGGTCAGCAGCACGCGGGCGGCGCGCACGCCGGGCTCGTCCACCATGATCTTGTTTTCATAGTAGAACTTGTTGTAGGCCTGGGCCAGGTCCACACTGAAGCGGGTGATCATGGACGGCTCGCTGCGGTTGAGCGCGTTCTTCGCCACCTCGGGGAACTGGCCGATCAGGCGCACCACGTCCTGGGCCATGGGGTCGGAAAGGGCGGCGAAGTCCGGCGCGGCGTCGCAGGCGCCCGCCTTGGCCAGCACCGAGCAGCAGCGCGCGTGGGTGTACATCACGTAGGGGCCGGTCTCGCCGTCGAAGTTCAGCGCGCGGTCCCAGTAGAAGTCGATGTCCTTGATGCGGTTGTTGTACAGC
>JBJEUD010000017.1:0-26066 GCA_051883655.1 Candidatus Faecivicinus sp.
TCCTTGATGGTGATGCGCTTGCCGGTGCCGTTCCAGCCGGTGTTGACCAGATAGGCCTTCGCGCCGTTGGCTTCCATCTTCTTGACCAGCTCTTCAGCGTACTTGGTGGGATGCAGCTCCAGGAAGGCCTGGCCGAAGCACGCGGAGAAGGTGGGGGTGGGCTCGGTGATGCCGCGCTCGGTGCCGGCCAGCTTGGCAGTGAAGCCGGACAGGAAGTAGTACTGCGCCTGCTCGGGGGTCAGGATGGACACGGGGGGGAGCACGCCGAACGCGTCCGCAGACAGGAAGATGACGTTCTTCGCAGCAGGAGCGGCGGAAACGGGCTTGACGATGTTGGTGATGTGGCTGATCGGGTAGGACACGCGGGTGTTCTCGGTGACGCTCTTGTCGGCGAAATCGATCTTGCCCTCGGCGTCCACAGTCACGTTCTCCAGCAGCGCGTTGCGCTTGATGGCGTTGTAGATGTCGGGCTCGGAGTCCTTGTCCAGGTTGATGACCTTCGCATAGCAGCCGCCCTCGAAGTTGAACACGCCGTTGTCGTCCCAGCCGTGCTCGTCGTCGCCGATCAGCAGGCGCTTGGGGTCGGTGGACAGGGTGGTCTTGCCGGTGCCGGACAGGCCGAAGAACAGCGCGGTGTTCTTGCCCTCCATATCGGTGTTGGCAGAGCAGTGCATGGAAGCGATGCCCTTCAGCGGCAGGTAGTAGTTCATCATGGAGAACATGCCCTTCTTCATCTCGCCGCCGTACCAGGTGTTCAGGATGACCTGCTCGCGGGAGGTGATGTTGAAGGCAACGCAGGTGCTGGAGTTCAGGCCCAGCTCCTTGTAGTTCTCAACAGCGGCCTTGGAGGCGTTGTAGACGACGAAGTCGGGCTCGAAGGTGGCCAGCTCTTCCTCGGAGGGAACGATGAACATGTTCTTGATGAAGTGGGCCTGCCATGCGACCTCGACGATGAAGCGCACGTTCATGCGGGTGTCGTGGTTGGCGCCGCAGAAGGCGTCGACGACATACAGCTTCTTGTTGGCCAGCTCCTTGACAGCCAGGTCCTTGACGGTCTTCCAGACCTCTTCGGACATGGGATGGTTGTCGTTCTTGAACTCATCGGAGGTCCACCAAACGGTGTCCTTGGAGTTCTCGTCCATGACGATATACTTGTCCTTGGGGGAGCGGCCGGTGTAAATGCCGGTCATGACGTTGACGGCATCCAGCTCGGTATTCTGGCCCTTTTCGAAGCCTTCCAGTTCGGGCTTGGTCTCCTCGGCATACAGCAGCTCATATGAAGGATTGTGTACGATCTCCGTGGTACCGGTGATGCCGTACTTGCTCAGATTGATCTCAGCCATGTGCAACAACCTCTTTCTTTTTAGAATCTAAATCACCTCTTGCACAGGAAAACGGAACCCCGTGCAAGTAAGGACCTACTATCCTTATGATACTCATGATACACTAGAGAGGTTATAAAATCAATACAATTTCGGGAAAACTGAAAACTTTTCACAATTTTCACCGCCCTGCCCAACCCTGTTCAGGCAAAAGCAGGCGCTCATTCGCCGGCTTTCGGGAGGGGGGAGAGAAGGGAACCGGAGTCCTTCCTGCTTTAAGCGACATAAAAATGGAAAGGAGCCGGCTGTGCCTGCCGGAGGGACGTCATTTCGACCCGGCGGGCGGGTACAGGGGCAGCACCAGGCAGGTGAATGCGGGATCGCCCGTGTCCAGATAGAGCACCTGAGGCTGCTGGAAGAACAGCTGCAGCCGGCGCTCGACGTTCTTGATGCCGTAGCCCTCGCCGGCGGCCTCGGGCGCGCCGCCCGCGTCCTGGGTCAGCGCGCGGCGGAAGGCCTCGGGGGAGAAGTGCGCGCCCGAATCGGCGATGCACAGCTCCGCGGGTCCCTCCGGCGGCACGCGGGTGTAGATGCGCACCTCGCCCGAATCGTGGCCCGACTCGAGGATGCCGTGCACCAGCGCGTTCTCCACCAGCGGCTGAAGCGTAATTTTGGGCAGCTGCACCTGCATCAGCTCGGGGGCCACGTCGATGTAAAGGGAGAAGACCTGCTCGTAGCGCATGCGCTCGATGGTGAAGTAGTTCTCCACGATTTCCAGCTCCTCCGCCAGCGTCAGCAGGTCGCGGCCCTTGCTCAGGCACAGGCGGTAGAACCTCGTGAGGGAGCGCAGCGTGCTCTCCACCCGCTCCGGCTGATTCAGGCGGGCCATCCAGGTCACGGCCTCGAGGGTATTGTACAGGAAGTGGGGCTTGATCTGCGCCTGCAGCGCATGGATCTCCAGGCGGCGCAACTCCTGTTCGCGGGACTGCTTTTCCTCCATCAGCGCGTGGATCCTGTCGAGCATGGCGTTGTGGGCGGCGATGAGCTGGCCGATTTCGTCCCGGGCGTCGGGCGTCAGGCGAACGGGCATGGCCTGGATTTCGCTCCCCGCCTCGTTGTAGTTCTGCACGTGGGCGCTGAAGCGCCGGATGCGGGCCATCGTGCGGCCCAGGATCGGCGATGCGCACAGCACGCCCAGCATCATCATCGCCAGCGCGCCCAGCGTCAGCAGGCAGAACTGCGGAAAGATGAGGGAGAACAGCACACCGTGGTGAACCACCATCGTCAGCCGCCAGCGGGAGGAGGGCAGCTGCCGGTAGAACACGGTGTCTCTTCCGTTGACAAAGGAGTGGAGCTCCGTGGCGTCGAAGGCGTCAAAATCGGAAAAGCAGTCCTCGGGGATGGGCGATTCCAGCGGAAGGCCGTTCCGGGCGACCAGATTTCCCGAGGCATCCTCGAGATAGCAGGTGGTGAATCCCTCCGCCTGGGGCGCGGCGAGCATGTCCTCCAGCGCGGCCATGCGAAGATCGACGCGGAAGAGCGCGACCAGCTGCGTGTGGTCGGAGAGACTGCGGATGGGCGCGAGCAGCGCGGGCGAGCGGGCGCCAAGGGCGGCGCCGGAATAGAACCGCCACCAGCCCCATCCGGCCATGGCGTCCTGCGCCCAATCGCAGGCCATGGCATCGCTGAGGGGCAGGATGCGGGAGCTGCTGTCCGCATTGCCGAGGGCGTAGTCCACATACAGCCTGCAGAAATAGTCGTCCGATCCGTCGCTCAGCGTGTAGAGCAGCGGCAGCAGCTCCTGGCTGGTGCGCAGGTATTCCGAATAGGACAGGGCGCTGGACTGGGACAGCAGCCCGACGGCGGAGGTGTCGCTTTGCACCAGGGAAGCCAGGTGGAGCATGCGCTTTTCGAACTTGTCCAGCGCGGAGTAGGCGTTTTCAAAGTCGCTGAGCGCGTTCTGGATGTGATCGTCCCGGGAGAGCGTGTAGGCGCGCAGGAAGACATAGGTGCTGCTGACGAGCAAAGCCGCGGCCATGAGCAGCGCCGCGGCGACATATTGGGTGCGGATGGAGCGGTCCAGAAAGTGCCTGACCACCGACGAGATGAGCTTTTTGAGGCGCGTCATTGCGGAAGTCCCTCCTGCGCGCGGTATTCGTTGGGCGTGAGTCCGGTTTCCTGCCGGAAGAGCTTGGAGAAGTAGTTGGGGTTGTGGTATCCGACCTGCGCGGCCACGTCGGCGATGGGCAGATTGGTGCCGCGCAGCAGCGTCCGGGCCTTCTCCATGCGCACATCGGTGATCACGCGCTTGATGTTCTTGCCGGTATCCTCCTTGAAGACGCTGCTGAGATAGACGGCGCTGAGGTGCACCTGCTGGGCGAGCTTCTCCACGGAGAGGTCGGGGTCGCCGAAATGGGCGGCGATATAGCGCAGCACCAGCCGCGTGCTGTGGCCGTACTGGGGCGAATCCGGGGAGGGGAGGACCTCGGATTCGGCGCCGGAGGCGGCCAGGCGCTCCAGCTCGCGCAGGCGCAGCGTCTGGCTCCGCCGGGAGACGGCCTGGGCGATGGCGGAGGACAGCGCGGCGATGTCGACGGGCTTTTCGATGTAGGCCACCGTGGACAGGGAGATGGCGGTGAACAGATATTCCTTGTCCGAGTAGCTGCTCAGAATGATGATTTCACACTCGGGATCGGCGGCCTTCGCCTGCGCGGCGATTTCCAGACCGCTGTGAAAGGGCATGCGGATGTCTGTCAGCAGAATGTCCGGGCGCATGGAGAGCTTCTCCAGCCCCAGCCTTCCGTCGCCGGCGGACTCCACCTGGGAGATGCCCAGCGCCTTCCAGTCGATGCTGTTCAGAATCCCATTGCGAGTGTAGTACTCGTCCTCGATGAAGAGCAGCTTCATTGCCATCGATCCTTTCCATGGTGATTCTCTTCCTATTGTAGCAGATGCAGGCCCGGCAGGCAAGCATAAATGAGAGCAAAGGTAAAATATGTATATACTGAGGTGAAAGAACTGAAAAATGCACCCGAAATCTTAAATAATTTCTATTATGGAAAATTGTGTAGAATGATATAATTGTATCGATGAGTGTCAATGGTGAAAGGATGTGTGCGAATGAACAAGAAAACTGGCGCTCCGGGCGTCTTGCCGCACAAGACGGAAAAGCTCTCCTTCCTGCAGACGGTGAAGCGGCACTGGCTGCTGCTGGTGATGCTTTTGCCCGCCACCCTGTATGTGCTGGTGTTCAACTACGCGCCCATGACGGGCCTCGTTCTCGCCTTCAAGAGCTACAACTTCAACGGCGGCATCTACATGTCTCCCTGGAGCGGTCTGGACAATTTCAACGCGCTGCTGATCGGCGGAAAGCTGGGCATGGCAACGCGCAATACGCTTTTGTACAACATCGCCTTCATTGCCCTTGGCGTGGTGTTCGAGATGGGCAGCGCCATTCTGCTCAACGAGCTGATCAGCAAGGCGTTCAAGAAGACGGCGCAGACGCTGATGTTCCTGCCCTACTTCATCAGCTGGGTTGTGGTCGGCGCGATTGTGTACAACCTGTTCAACTTCGAGCGCGGCGTTGTCAACAACGTCATCACGCATCTGGGCGGCGAGCCCTTCGACCTGTACAACGCGCCCGGCGCGTGGCCGGTGCTGCTGGTGGCGCTGAAGATCTGGAAGGGCACGGGCTACGGCTCGGTGGTCTATCTGGCGGCCATTACCGGCATGGACCAGCAGATGTTCGAGGCGGCCACCATCGACGGCGCGAACGCCTGGCAGAAGGTGCGCTACATCACCATTCCGTCGCTGATCCCCACGATGATGGTTCTGGTGCTGCTGGCCATCGGCAACATCTTCCGCGGCGACTTCGGCCTGTTCTATCAGACGGTCAAGAGCAGCGCGGTGCTGCAGCCCGTGACGGAGATCATCGATACCTACGTGTTCAAGCTGCTGATCACCGACGGACGCATCGGCGTGTCCGCGGCGGCGGGCCTGTACCAGTCGGTGCTGTGCTTCATCACCATCAATATCTGCAATTACCTGGTCAAGCGCGTGCAGCCTGACTACGCACTGTATTGAGAAAGGAGGACGAACGCTGTGTCCAAGGAAAATGTGAAGGCGCATCATGGCCTCGATAAGCGCGTGTGGACGCCGGATACCATCGCGCTCAATGCCGTCGGCTTCCTCTGCATCGGCCTGTTCGCGCTGATCTGCCTGATTCCGTTCTATCTGATCATCATCGCCTCGATCACGCCGGAGTCCTCGCTGATCCGCGACGGCTACCCGCTGATCCCCACGCAGTTCGATCTGCAGAGCTATGCGCTGTGCCTGAAGAATCCCACCAGCGTGCTCATCGCCTATGCCAACACCATCGGCGTGACGCTGATCGGCACGTTCGCCTCCATCCTGCTGTGCACGATGACGGGCTATGTGCTCTCCCGCAAGGACTTCCCGTACCGCAACCAGTTCTCGTTCTTCTTCTTCTTCACCACGCTGTTCAACGGCGGCCTGGTGCCCTGGTACATCATCTGCACCCGCTATCTGAACATGAAGAACAGCTACCTGGGCCTGATCCTGCCGCTGATGTTCTCGGTGTGGAACATGATCATCGCCAAGAGCTTCATGGGAGGCATCCCGGCGGCCATCAGCGAGTCCGCCAAGATCGACGGCGCGAACGACTTCATCATCTATCTGAAGCTGATTCTGCCGCTGAGCAAGCCGCTGATCGCCACGCTGGGCCTGTTCTCCGCGCTGGCCTTCTGGAACGACTGGTACAACTGCATGATCTTCATCACCAACGAGAACATGTTCAACCTGCAGTACTATCTGCAGCGCATGCTGGGCAGTGCGCAGGCCATGCGCCTGGTGGCCGAGAAATCGGGCATCGCGCTGCCATCGGTGCCGCTGGAGGGCATGAAGATGGCCATGACCATCGTCGCCACCGGCCCCATCGTGCTGCTGTATCCCTTCGTGCAGCGCTACTTCGTCAAGGGCCTGACCATCGGCGCCGTCAAGGGCTGATTCCCATCGCCATCATGGACGTCCTGTCCTGATAAATATTTAGAGGAGGTATCCCCATGAAGAAGCTATTCTCCCTGGTACTGGCTGTGTGCCTGATGCTGTCGCTGTGCGTGAGCGCGCAGGCGTCGCTCGACCCCACGCTGACCATCACCGCCACCCCTGAGACCTATGCAAACACCGATCTGAGCAAGAACTACACCGTGAATATGTACCTGATCGGCGACCGCCCCACCGACTGGGACAAGGTTGAGGCCCTGGTGAACGAGTACCTGCAGCCCTTCAACACCCAGCTGAGCACGACCTTCATGAGCTGGAGCGACTATCAGACCATGTATTCCCTGACCCTGGCCGGCGGCAGCAACGTGGACCTGATCTTCACCGCCCCCTGGTGCTACATGTACACCGAGGCCGCGAAGGGCTCCTTCTATGAGCTGACCGACGAGTTCATCGAGACCTACATGCCCCTGGCCAACGAGTATCAGGCCAAGGAGAGCTGGGACGAGACCACCCTGTCCGGCAAGACCATCGCAGTGCCCTCCAACGTGGCGCAGCCCATGGGCAAGATGGTCGCCATCCGCCAGGACCTGGCCGAGAAGTACGGCATCACCTCGCTGAGCAACTGGGACGACTACATGAACTACATGCTCACCATCGCCGAGAAGGAGACCCCCGAAAGCGGCATCTACGCCATGGCGTCCTCCGGCGACAACAACGAGCTGTGGGATGTCTACCGCGAGCAGTTCGACACCATGCTGGCGCTGGACTCCAGCTACATGGACATGATGTACAAGTACGACGGCAGCGACCTGCCCACCAAGGACGACATCAAGCTCGTTTACGAGTTCGATGAGTTCCGCGCGTATGCCAAGGACATGAAGACCATGGCCGACGCCGGCTGCTGGAGCCGCAGCGCGCTGACCAACACCATCACCGACGATGACGCTTTCGGCAACCTGCAGGGCGCGTCCATCGCCTGGAACGCCTCCGTGTTCACCTACATGGAGCAGGCGGAGCAGACCGAGGGCGTTGCCTGCGCGGCCTACGACATCATCTCCGACCACTTCGTCGGCGCTGAGGCCTATTCCAACAACGATATGGCCATCGCCGCCGGTTCCGCCAATCCCCAGCGCGCGGCCATGGTGCTGGACATCATGAAGTTCGACACCTATGTCAACCGCCTGCTGCTGCTGGGCATCGAAGGCGAACACTACAGCATCGACGATCAGGGCCAGTACACCGAGCTGGACGGCGCCGAGAACTATCCCGCCATGCTGATCTCCGCGTCCTGGGCCATCAAGAACGGCAACCTGACTGAGGCCGGCGCGCCCGAGCGCGAGCAGGTCATCTCCGACGCGTGGGAAGCCCGCGTGATGTCCAACCCGACCATCACCTTCGTGTTCGATGACGCCAGCGTCTCCTCCTACACCGCCGCTGTGCAGGCTGTGCTGATGGAGTATGTGCCCATGCTGGAGCTGGGCCTGGTGGACGATGTGGACGCGACGCTGGACGAAATGATCCAGAAGTGCTACGACGCCGGCCTGCAGACCGTCTATGACGAGTTCTATGCGCAGTACGACGCCTGGTACGCCACCCGCTGATCGAATAACCCAAATTCAATATCCAAGGGGCAGGCGGAAGCCTGCCCCTTTTTGAAAGGAGTCCTTGATTGTGGAACGCTTTTTCCGGCACGACTGCGTGCGCGAGCGGGCGTTTTTCGGCTTTGACTGGCAATTCGCCCTCACCGACAGCGCGGACCTGCCCGGCGGGGACGCCGCCTGGCGCGCGGTGCAGCTGCCCCACGACTGGTCGGTGGACTATCCCGTGGAGGAGGACGCGCCCAGCTGCGGCTCCGGCGGCTATGCCCGCACGGGCATCGGCTGGTACCGCCGCACGTTTGCGGTGAACCGGACCGACCGGGATCGCATCGCGCTCGAGTTCGAGGGCGTGTATATGAACTGCGACGTGTGGCTCAACGGCGAACACGTCGGCGGTCATGTCTATGGATATACCTCCTTTGAAATCGACATCACCGATTCGGTGCGCGGCGGCGAAAACGAGCTGCTGGTGCGCGTGGACAACAGCCATCAGCCCGGCTCCCGCTGGTATACCGGCAGCGGCATCACCCGCGATGTCTACATCACCCGCACCGGCAAAACCCGCATCCCCCTCTGGGGCGTGTCCATCACCACCCCGAGGATTTCCGACACAGAGGCGCTCGTGCGCGTACAGACAGAGGTGCGCGGCGCGTTCGGCCTGAGCGATGTTCAGGTGGAGACCGTGATCCTGGACGAGGGCGGGCGCGAGTGCGCCCGGGATCAGCGCCCGGCGGCGGCCAGGGACAGCGCAGTGGCGGTGCAGGAGCTGAAGCTCGCCGAGCCGGTTCGATGGGACATCGAGCATCCCGCGCTGTACGCCGCCGTGTCCAGACTGCTGGTGGACGGCGAGCTCGCCGACGAGGTGCGCACGCGCTTCGGCGTGCGGGAGATCGCCTACGACAATCAGAACGGCTTCCTGCTCAACGGCCGAAAGGTGATTCTGCGCGGCGTGTGCCTGCATCACGACGGCGGCTGCGTGGGCGCGGCCGTGCCGCCGGCCATCTGGAGGCGCCGTCTGGAGAAGCTGCGCAGGATGGGCGTGAACGCCCTGCGCTGCAGCCACAACCCGCCGGATCCTGCGCTGCTGGACCTGGCCGACGAGATGGGCTTCGCGGTGATGGACGAGGCCTTCGACGAGTGGCATGCGATGAAGGGCAAGGAGTTCGGCTCCAATACCCACGCCAGCCGCGGCTACTCTGAGTGGTTCGACGCCTGCTGGCAGGAGGACATGTCCGCCATGGTGCGCCGCGACCGCAACCATTCCTCCATCGTGATGTGGTCCATCGGCAACGAGGTGCGCGAGCAGGTCATCGACGGCGGCTGGAGCATCGCGCAGCAGCTGGCGGGCCTCTGCCACGCGCTGGACCCCACCCGGCCGATCACCCAGGCCTGCGACCAGGTGAAGGCCGAGCCCAGGCCCGCCGATGAACCGTTCCTGGAGGCGCTGGACATCGTGGGCGTGAACTATACCGACCGCTGGCGCGAGCGCACCGAGACGTTCTTCGACGAGGAGAAGCGCGAGCATCCCGACTGGCTGCTGCTGGGCACGGAGGACATCGCCGTCAACGGCGCGCGCGGCGACTATCGCCTTGTCACCGAGGACAGCGTCTGGGGCCGCACGCCCTACTATGCCAAGATGCTCAAGGCGGAAAAGCTGTGGAAGTTCATCCGCACCCGCCCGTATGTCATCGGCAGCTTCATGTGGACGGGCGTGGACTATCTGGGCGAGTGCTTCTGGCCCCACAAGGGCTCCACGGCCGGCGTGCTGGACACCTGCGGCTACGAGAAGGACGGCTTCTATTTCTATCAGTCCCTGTGGCGGAAGGACGAGCCGGTGCTCTACGTCTGCCCCCATTTGAATCTGGACGTGGCGCCGGGCACGATCATTCCGGTGATCGCGTACACGAACTGCTGCACCGTGGAGCTGTTCGTCGACGGCGTGAGCTACGGCGTGAAGGCCTATGAGTTCCCGGCCCAGGGCATGACGAAGCACTGGGCGCACTTCGACCGCAAGCTCGCACCCATCACCACCAACGATTTGCACCTGGCCTGGGATGTGCCCTACACCCATGGCGAGATCGTGGCCGTGGGCCGGGACGCCGACGGCGCGGAGGTCGCGCGGGCGACGCTGCGGCGCGCCGGCCGGCCGGCAAGGCTGGAGGTGCGCGCGGATCGCCGGAGCGTGCGCGCGGATGGCCGCGATGCGGTGCAGCTGGAGATCGCGCTGCGCGACGCCCAGGGTGTGATCGTGCCCGATGCGGAGCTGCCCGTGACCGTGCAGGTCAATGGCGGCGCGCTGCTGGGCATGGACAACGGCCGCAGCGACGACCGCACGCCCTACGCCTCCGGCACCCGCGAGACCTATCGCGGTCTGGCCTACGCCGTGGTCCGCGCGCCCCGCGCGCCGGGAGACGTGCGCGTCACCGTGTCCGCCCCCGGGCTGGAGCCGGTGGAGGTGCGCATTGCGGCGGAATGAGGTCGGTTCCCGCGCGGAGGCTGCCGCAGCAAAGCATATTGAACAAAATCACAGGGGCCTGCTTCCTCAGTGGAAGCGGGCCCCTTTTGCGGGAAGTTTGGCGGCTTACAGTGCGCGGGTTGGCGGCTCCTGCCGGATGCAGGGCATGGAGATGCGGACCGTCGTGCCCTCGCCCGCCGAGCTCTGAATGGTCATCCCGTAGCGCCGGCCGTAATACAGATGGATGCGCTGCAGAATGTTGCTCAGTCCGTAGCCAACGCTAGAATCACCCCGCAGCAGCTGATCGGCGACGCTCTTTTCCATGCCGACGCCGTCATCGGAAATGACGAAAAGCAGCTGGCCGTGCTCCTCGCTGGCGGAAATATGAATGGTTCCGCGTTGGGAATCCTTTTCCCGAATGCCATGAACCACCGCGTTTTCCACGATGGGCTGAAGGACCATGTGGAGGATAAAGCACTCGCGTATTTGGGGATCGACCTCGATCTGATAGGAGATGCCGTTTTTGAAGCGGATGTTTTGCAGATCCAGATAAAGACAGATGTGTTCGACCTCGTCCGCGATGCGGATGAAGTCCGATCCATGGTTCAGCGTGATCTTGTAGAAACGGGACAGCGCCTGGATCGGGCGGTAGATGTCCGGGAGATCCTGATTAATGGCCTGCCAGTTGATCAGATCCAGGGTGTTGTACAGGAAGTGCGGATTGATCTGCTCGTTCAGCAGGCGCAGCTGATTGTTTTTGCTGCTGATCAGCGATCCGGAGAAAACGGCGGTGATGATCACCAGCAGCAGAATTTCCAGCATCAGCAGGATGAACTGCAGCATGCAATTCATCAGGATATCCTTGGCGATGCTCATCTGGGGCACCAGGTAAACGATGGACATCGTGGACGAAGGAATCGTGTGCTCGGAGATCAGATAGGTCTGCATGTCGTGGGTGATGTAGCGGTACTGGGGGCTGGCGGGGAACGTGACGACGTCCTCCATGCTCAGAAAGCTGTCCTCGTCCAGCGTTCCCGTGTGCCAGATGATGCCCTGATCGTGATCGACGATGAAGCAGCTGGTGCCCTCCATGATGCAGCTTTCGTCAATGATTCTGCGAATGCTTTCCAGGGCGACGTCGATGCGCAGGTAGCCGACGATGCAGGAGAAGTTCATTGGATGCTGAATGGGCCGGATGATGCAGAGCACGTCGCGCGCGCCGGAATCCTGAACGCCGTCTGCAAGATACCATCTTCGGGAGTTGCGGATCTGCATGTATTCACCATACCAGGGCTCCTGCTCGACTTCGTCCATGTTGAGAATGGAGGTGCCGTTGGGAACGACCATGCCGGAGGGCATATAGAAGCGTATGTCCAGGATATCGTCCAGGAGCGTGTAGGCGCTCATGAGGGACTGCAGCTTGAAGAAGTTGCGGTTGAGGACCTGATAGTCGTTGTTCTGTCCATAGGTGGGCAGGACTTCATTTTGCAGATTGGTGTGGATGTGAACGTTCTGCGCCAGGTTGGTGGACATGCTGTACAGCGAGCTGAGCTGGCTGCAGGCCTGGGTGGATACCCCGTGGGTGATTTCCGCCAGGTCTGCCAGCCGCGATTGCAGAAAATGCAGGTTCATGAACAGCGCAATGAGCAGAAACGGGGTCAGTCCCAGCATCAGATAGCCCAAAAAGCGGCTGCGGTATTCGTGCGTGGAGCGAAAGATGCTTTTCAGCGATTTCATCAGTGCGCGCATAGCTTCACCTTCTGTATTCTGAGGGCGTTTTCCCGGTGTACTGCTTGAAGCGGCGTGTGAAATAATCTGTATTTTCAATGCCGACTTTCTGGCCGACCTCCGATACCTTGTTTGCGGGATCGTGGAGCAGCTGCTTGGCGCGCTCCATGCGAACGGAGTTCAGGTAGCTGCCGATGGTCATGCCTGTGCGGCGCTTGAACAGGTTGCCCGCATAGCTTTCCGAGAGATACAGCCGCTTTGCGAGCTGGGCGATGGAGAAGTCCGGATCGGCGTAGTTCTTTTCGATCTCGTGCTTGATGAGGTAGACACATCGGCCGCTCTCGCCTAGCTTGGCCAGCGCGGAGAAGCGACTGTGGAGCAGGCCGGCGGAAAACAGCATCAGCGCGTCGAAGGTCTCCGGGCGGGAAACCTCGGCCCAGGAGGTTGACTCCATGTCTTCCACTCCGAGACGTGCGAAGGTGCTGTTCATGGTATTCAAAAGGTGCAGTGCGGTCAGGCGGACGTGCTCCGGAGTGCACTCCGCGGGGAAGCGCAGGCGCTGGAGTCCCTCCCTGAAGAGCTGGACAGCGCGGTCCTCCTGGCAGCGCTCGATGGATTCCGACAGCGCATTCAGGAATTCCGGCGTGCAGATATCCGGCTGCGACCGGATGACGCTGCGGTTTTCGCAGACATAGAAATGCGCCTGCGGGTGATAAAACCGATAGACCTGCTGGGAGACGGCGGATTCCAGGGCCTTCGGAATGTCCGATTCGCCGTGGGCTTCTGCGAAGGTGATGAAGGGCTGCTGGCCCGGAAAGCTGTCCAGCAGCGCGCGG
Organism: Candidatus Faecivicinus sp.; assembly: GCA_051883655.1. Taxonomy (GTDB): domain Bacteria; phylum Bacillota; class Clostridia; order Christensenellales; family Aristaeellaceae; genus Faecivicinus. The sequence goes on from JBJEUD010000017.1 coordinate 12,962, forward strand.
GAAATGGCGGGCATCCGGTCGCCGGGCGGCGTGGGGGAGGCCAGCAGGAAGACGCAGTTGCTGCCGTCAATGCCGCACAGCGTCAGCGCGGGATCGGGCGCCATAATGCGCTGAATGGCGGCGCGGGCAGCGGCGAGCCGATCGGTGGAGGGCGTTTCGCGGAGTCTGCCGATCACATAGGTATGCAGGCAGGCGGACGCGCGCAGCTTTTCCTGAATCTCGGCCGGAACGCCGCCGGCATTCCGATGCAGCAGGCTCAAAAAGGCGATCTCCTCCTGCGCGGCGATGGACAGGGAGGCCTCCGAAGCCCGGAGCTCGATGGCGATCAGCTCGATGGCGCGCCGCACCTCGCAGAGGAGCTCCTCCGGAATGATGGGCTTTTCCACAAAACTCACTGCGCGCAGCTTCATGGCGGTCCGGTAGTATTCGATTTCGGAATAGGCGCTGATGAAGATCAGCTTGACCTGGGGCAGCTTTTCCAGCAGGCTTCGGGCCATGTCCAGGCCGTTCATCTGGGGCATGCGGACATCGCTGATGATGATTTCAGGGCGCTCGCCTTCTGCCAGTGCGAGGCCCTCGCGCCCGGAAGCGGCTGTCAGCAGTTCGATGTCGCCCAGATTGCCCCGGGCAATCGTTCGCACAATGCCCTCGCGCACATGAACCTCATCATCGACGATCAGCAGCTTCAGCATTGCGCATACCTCCGGAAGGTGTAGAATTGAATATCACAGCTATGATATCATAACAAACATTACATTTCAAGGAAGTACTTTGACTCAATGCGTTTATTTTCACTGGCAAAAATTGGATTTATTGACGTAAAGATTGGATATTGCGAGAAAAAGTGCGGATAATCGAGATTCTGTTGGGTGGCCAATCCGGGGACGGCAATGTTAGAATAGACACAGAAAAAATCCATTCGGTGGTGATGTACGTGAGGCGCTTTTTCAGGAATCTGTCCTACGATGTGAAGCGCAACAAGGCGCTGCTGGTCATGATTCTCCCGGTCGTGGCCTATTTGATCGTATTCAGCTATGTGCCCATGGTGGGCGCGGTCATTGCCTTCAAAACCTATAATTTCAACCAGGGAATCTTCGGCAGCCCGTGGTGCGGCCTGAACAACTTCCGCTTCTTCTTCATGTCCGGAAAGGCATGGCAGGTGACGAAAAACACGGTGCTGTACAATGTGGCCTTTATTGCGACGCAGAACGTGCTGGAGATCATCGTGGCGATCTTCCTGTCCGAAATTGCGCATCCGCGGTTCAAAAAGGTCACGCAGGGCGCGATGTTCCTGCCCAACTTCATCTCCTGGGTTGTGGTGGGCGCCATCGCCTACAACCTGCTCAGCTATGACTTCGGCTTTATCAACAACGTGCTCACCTCCTTGGGGCTGGAGAAGTGGGATGTGTACACGGATGCCAGCTACTGGCCGGGGATTTTCGTGTTCCTGAGCGCCTGGAAGCATGTGGGCTACGGCTCCATCGTCTATCTGGCGGCGATCATGGGAATCAGCTCCGAAATCTATGAAAGCGCGGCACTGGACGGCGCAAACGAGTGGCAGAAGATTCGCTATATCACGCTTCCCGGTATCAAGCCCACGTTCGTGGTGCTGCTGATCCTGGCGATCGGCAATATCTTCCGCGGCAATTTCGACATGTTTTACCAGCTTGTGGGCACGAACGGCCTGCTGTACAACGCCACGGATGTCATCGACACCTACGTGTTCCGCTCGCTGCTGACGACCTTTGAGTTTGGCATGTCCTCGGCCATCGGCCTGTATCAGTCCGTGCTGTGCTGTGTGACGCTGATCCTCACCAACGCGGTCATCCGCCGCATCAACCCCGAAAATGCGCTCTACTGACCGAAGGAAGCAGGTGTGCAAATGAAAAAGAATCAAAAGGGCGTTGCGCTTACCGGCGACCGCAAGGCGTTCAATTTTCTGGCTTATTTCTGCGTTATCCTGGTCACGGTGCTGTGCCTGCTGCCGTTCTGGCTGGTTGTGATCGGCTCGTTTACCGCCGAATCGGAGATTTATGCGCGCGGATATACGATGTGGCCCCATGAGTTTTCGCTGGAGGCCTATGCGCTGGCGTTCAAGTATCCCGACCGCGTGTTCCGGGCATACGGCATCACGGTATCCATCACCGCGATTGGCACGTTCATCTCCCTGCTGATGACCTCGATGTGCGGCTATGCACTGCAGCGCGAGGACTTCAAATCCCGCGGCTTCTTCACGATGTTCGTGTTCTTTACGATGCTGTTCAGCGGCGGCCTGGTGCCCTGGTATCTGCTGATCACCAACTACCTGCATCTGAAGGATACCTATCTCGTCATGATTCTGACGCAGCTGGTCAACGTCTACTTTATCATCCTGATGAAGAACTTCATGAAGACCGTTCCCAAGGCGCTGATTGAAGCGGCCAAGATCGACGGCGCCGGCGAGTTTTATACCTTCTTCCGCATCGTTCTTCCCCTGGTCAAGCCTGCGCTGGCGAGCATCGGCATGTTTATCGCCCTGAGCTACTGGAACGAGTGGCGCACCGGCATGCTGTTTCTGCAGAACAGCGACCTGTTTCCCCTTCAGTACTACCTCTATCGACTGCTCAACAGCGTGGAGTTCCTGAAAAATGCCACGGCTGCGATGGGTTCGAACGTCTCCAATCTGACGTTCCCCAGCGAGAGCCTGAAGCTGGCGATGACGGTGATTGCCACCGGCCCGATTATCTGCCTGTATCCGTTCCTTCAGAAGTACTTCGTCAAGGGCATCACCATCGGCGCCGTGAAGGGCTGATTCTTCGAAATCCTTTGTGCTGGACACAAATGATCAATAAATTAGGAGGGAAAATCATGAAGAAGTTTATCCGATTCCTGAGTACCTTGCTGGCTGCCTTGCTGCTGATCGCCATGCTGCCGGCGACTCTGGCCGAGTCCGCCGAACCCACCGAGCTGATCTTCTACTTCCTGGGCGAAGAGTTGGAGGACGACAAGGTGGTCATCAGCCAGGTCAATGAAAAGCTGATCGAGAAACTCAACTGCTACATGACCGTAGAATATGTACCCTTCGGCGAGGTCAGCACGACCTATCCGCTGCTGTTTGCGTCCCAGACCCGCATGGACGCCATCTTTGCCAGCTTCTTTACCGGCTATGCCACGCTGGCGAACAAGGATGCGTTTATGGAGCTGACCGAGGACATGCTCAAGGAGTATGCGCCTCTGACCTGGGAGGATACGCCGGCATCCGTGTGGGATCAGGCGAAGGTCAACGGCAGGATCTATGCCGTGCCCCAGCTTCAGGTGGAGAACATCCAGGGCGTCATCGGCATTCGCGGCGACCTGCGTGAAAAGTACGGCCTGCCCGAGGTGACCGACTTCGAATCTCTGGAGAACTATCTGGCTGCGGTTGCCGAGAACGAGACCAATCTCGTTCCCATGCTGTTCGGCAGCATGTGGACCTATCTGCCGGATATCCTGCTGTTTATTCCCAATGAGTGGGCTCTCGACAGCAACTTCAACCAGCTGTGCATGGCCTTCGATCTCACCGAGGAAGCGCCCACGCCCTTCTGCTACCTCTATACCGACGAGTACAAGGCGGTGCTGGAGACCATCTACCGCTGGAACCAGAACGGTTGGATCTCCAAGGACAGCCTCTCCAACACCCATACCAACCGCGAGAACATGTCCAACGGCAAGATGGCCGTGATGATGGACAACTCCGGCACCGTCAACACCACCGGTCAGGATCTGCTCAATGACGGCTCCGGCGCTTTCCTGGAGATGGTCGACCTGTCCGGCGACGCGCAGATGCTGCGCTACAAGGCCACCGGCGGCATGATCGCCCTTCCCAGCCAGAGCCAGCATCCCGAACTGGTGCTGCAGGTGATTGATTATCTGCGCAACGATAAGGAGATGAACTATCTCGTCGAGCGCGGCATCGAGGGTGAGGATGCGCAGTGGACCTTCGCCGGCGAGCTGAACGAAGACGGCACGCTGAACGAGAACGTCATCGTTCCCGGCGCGCGCAGCTCCCTCTATGGCGGCAACTGGATCTGCTGGAGTGCATTCCGCAACTGGGATTATCAGACCATGCCCGCGGCGGAGAACTGCATTGCCGGCTATCGCGAGACCTGGAGCGACATGAATGCGCGAAGCATCAACAACATCATGCAGTCGTTCACCTTCGACAGCACCAACTACCAGAACGAGCTGGCTGCGCTGCAGAGCGTCTATGACGAGTACGGCAAGCCGCTGAACCTGGGCTTCGTCGACCCCGCGACCGGTCTGGATGATTATATCCGCATGATGGAAGCTGCCGGCCTGAACACGGTGATCGAAGCCTATCTGGAGCAGGCAGCCGCCTATCTGGAATCCCAGTCCTGATCTTCCATGTTATCCCCTGCAAGCCCTTACCTGCCCGTAAGGGCTTGCGGTACTTGAATCTTGTTTCAGGAGGATATTTTTATGAATCCGAGATTTTCCGGCTGGCCCGGAACCGATGATTTCAAATGGTTTGGCATTCGCAATGGCTGGGATCTGCCTGAAGCCTATTGGCAGGAGTTCATGGCGGAATACAAGCCGATGTGGGATTTCTGGCAGCACGAGTTCCGCACCTTCGATTCCAAGCCGGAACCGATCTGGGGCGAAGGGCGCACGCCGGGCTACCGCGAGGACTTCAATCAGCCTGAGCCTGCAGTGGGTCTGCGCATTCATGAGGGCGCGCCCAGGGCGATGGTGCTCGTCTGCCCGGGCGGCGGCTGGATGTGGAAGGCGTGCTATGAGGGCACAGTCGTTGCGGAGCGCTTCTATGAAGAGGGCTTCAATGTCGCCGTGCTGGACTACCGCGTGAATCCCTACCCGTGCGAAGCGTCCAAGGCCGACGCAATCCGCGCCATGCGCTACCTGCGCTGCAACGCGGAACGCTTCAATACCATTCCGGATCGGATTGCGATGATGGGCTTTTCTGCGGGCTCGTTTCTGACGGGCTACTGTGCAACGATGTTCGACGATGGCGATCCCGGCGCGGACGATCCGGTGGAGCGCTGTTCCAGCCGCCCGGACGCTGCCGTGCTCTGCTACGGCGCAGGCAGCAACATCGGCGCGTCCAGGGGATTGCTGGGCTACGACCGCGCTGTGCAGGCGGAGGCGGCGAAGGATGCAATCGAGCGCAAGGTGCGCATCGAGTGCCCGCCGTTCTTCATCTGGCAGTGCGCCGGACAGGACGATCCGCGCAACGCAACGCAGCTGGCCGACGCCCTCGCGACCTGCGGCGTGCCCTTCGAACTGCACATCTTCCCCTATGGCAAGCATGGCACGTCGCTCGCCAACGAGATCCATCCCGACGAGAAGGCGAACGATCCCCACGTGGCGCATTGGGTTGAAATGTGCCGTGAATGGCTGAAAATCGAATTGGGCGCCAAGGGATGACGAGGGATCTCCGGATGGATCAGGCATTCCTGGAGCGCCGCGACAGAAGCTGTGCGGAAGGCGACATGAAATCGGCGCGATGCGGGGAAACCAGATTGCGCAGGACGATTTTGGCGGGATTGACTGGAAATGACCATTTGTGTTAAAATGGAAAAAGTGGTTGACATTCCCGGCGGAAATGGGTATAATCAGATCAACCCAATGGGAATACGCGAAAGGGAGAAACGGTCATGAAGCGTTGCGTAAAATACGAAATGTACGGCCGAATGATGTGCATGTGCAGCATGTGCATCTGTTTGCGTGCGCGTTCGGCCGAAGACTGTCTCTCATCGCTGTGAGAATAACAGGGTGAATTCAGGCGGGAAGCGAAGCGCTTCCCGCCTTTTTTCATGAAAACACACTTCGGATGCGGAAGGGATGGATTGGATGATCGTTCTTGATCACATCAGCAGGGTTTTCCCCGGCGGCGGAGGGGACGTGCAGGCGGTGCGCGACGTCAGCCTGACGATTCAGAACGGCGAGATCTACGGCATCGTGGGCTTCTCCGGCGCGGGCAAATCCACGCTCGTGCGCTGCATCAATCTGCTGGAGCGGCCGGACGAGGGCCGCGTGCTGGTCAACGGCGTGGATCTGACGGCGCTCAAGGGCGCGGCGCTGAGCCGGGAGCGCAGGAAGATTGGCATGATCTTTCAGCAGTTCAACCTGTTCGCCACCCGAACGGTGCTGGAGAACGTGGCCTTTCCGCTGAAATATCGGGGCATGCGTCGGCAGGACATCCGGAAAAAGGCCGAGGAGCTGCTCCGGTTCGTGGAGCTGGAGGACAAGAAGGACGCCTATCCTTCCCAGCTGTCCGGCGGACAGAAGCAGCGCGTGGCGATCGCCCGTGCCCTGGCCAGCGATCCGAAGGTGCTGCTGTGCGATGAGGCCACCAGCGCACTGGATCCCCAGACCACGGGCTCGATCCTCAAGCTGCTCAAGCGGCTGAACACGGAGCTGGGCATCACGATCGTGATCATCACCCATCAGATGCAGGTGGTCAAGGAGATCTGCGACCGCGTGGCCGTGATGGAGAACGGCCGCGTGGTGGAGGAGGGCGATGTGTTCTCGATCTTCGCCAATCCGCAGCAGCCGGTGACCCGCAGCTTCATCGATACCACCTCCAACCTCTCCCAGATTCACACGCTGATTCAGGAGGGCGCGCCCATCACGCAGCTCAGGCCGGGCGAGTGCATCATCCGCATGAAGTATCTGGAGAGAAGCTCGTCGCAGGCGCTGGTTTCGCAGATCTCCCGCCGGTTCTCAGTGGATCTGAACATCATCTGCGGCAGCGTGGACATGATCGGCGGCAATCCGCTGGGCGGACTGATCGTGATCGCCAGCGGAGGCGCGGCGGACATCGGCGGAATGATCGAATATCTGCGGGAAAAGAACGTGGAAGTGGAGGTGCTTTCGGATGCAAGAGCTGCTGGCTAGCTGGTTTCCCCATGTGACGGAAAAGCCCTCCGAGTTCTACGAGAGCATCTGCGAAACGCTGATCATGACGGGCTGGGCGGGCGCGCTGATGTTTCTGTTCGGGCTGATCCTGGGCGTGGCGCTGGTGGTGACGAAGGAGCACGGAATCCTCCAGAACCGCGCCGTGTTTCAGGTGCTGGACAAGCTGATCAACCTGTTCCGGTCGATCCCGTTCGTCATTCTGATTGCGCTTCTGATGAACGTCACCCGGCTGATCATGGGCACGCGCATCGGCGTGCGGGGCGTGATCGTGCCGCTGGTAGCGGGCTCGGTGCCGTTCTTCGCCCGGCAGGTGGAGACTGCGCTGGCCAGTGTGGATCCCGGCCTGATCGAGGCCGCCAAGGCCATGGGCTGCCGCCCGGCGGGCATCATCCTCCGGGTGTACCTGAAGGAGGGCGCCGCGGCCATCGCCCGGGGCACCACCATCACGCTGATCAATCTGATCGGACTGACCGCCATGGCCGGCTACGTCGGCGCGGGCGGACTGGGCGATTACGCCATCACCTACGGCTACAACTACAATCGCATGGACATCGTCTGGGCGGCGGTCATCGTCATCGTGCTGATCGTCACCGTAATCCAGGCAATCGGCACGCTGATCGCCCGGAAAAACACGCATTGAACTCCCGGCCGGAGCTTTGATGAACTTCAATTTCTGATATTTTCGAAACCCTCGACCATCCTGAAGGAGGAAAAAACCATGAAGCGAATTCTTGCCATCGTGCTGTCCCTGTCCCTGCTGCTGGCTGCCGGCGTCTGCTTTGCCGAGGAAGCCGAACCCGTCACCGTGCGCCTGGGCGTGACCGGCGCGTTCTATGAGGATCTGTGGCAGCCGGCCGTCGACGCGCTGGCCGCCGAGGGCATCAACCTGGAGCTGGTGCAGTTCTCCGATTTCTCCCTGCCGAACAACGCCCTGAACAGCGGCGAGCTGGAGATGAACGCCTTCCAGCATCACGCCTACTTCAACAACGACACCAGCACCAACGGCTACGACCTGGCCGTGCTGGCGGACACCTTCGTGATCACCATGAACATCTATTCCTCGAAGTATGACACCATCGAGGCGCTGACCGCGGCCGTCGAGGCGGGAGAGACCCCCACCGTTGCGGTGCCCAACGACGCCACCAACTATGGCCGCGCGCTGATTCTGCTGGCAGACGCCGGCCTGCTGACCCTGGACGAGTACGAGTCCACCCCCAACACCGAGGACATCGTGGAGACCAAGGTGGAGCTGTACGAGGTGAACGCCTCCATGACCTATCAGTATCTGGAGGACGTGGACGCCGCCGTCATCAACGGCAACTATGCCGCCAGCTACGGCGTGGATCCCGAGAGCGCCATCTTCTATGAGACCATCGACCTGAGCAACGAGAGCTTCATCTGCCTGATCGCCGTGCGCGCCGAGGATGCCGAAAACGAGACCTACAAGCGCGTGGCCGAGGTGTTCTGCTCCGGGATCACCGAGGAGGTCATGAACACCACCTTCAAGGGCTTCTTCCAGGTTGCCTGGGACGCCGAATAACGCTGCCTGACCGACTGGCCGCCGCTGTGAGGAGGAGACGACATTATGCTTGAAAAACTGCGCGAAATCATCCCCGATCCGCAGCGCGTGGTCGTGGAGGACATTGAAGAGAAGTATCTTACGGACACGCTGGGCCGCCTGAAGGGCACCGCGGCGGCGCTGGTGTTCCCCGTCTCCACCGAGGAGGTGGCCGCGGTCATGAGGCTGGCCTGGGAGGAAAACCTCCCCGTCACGCCCCGCGGCGCGGGCACCAACCTGGTGGGCTCCACGGTGCCCCACGGCCAGGGAATCATCCTGGACCTGTCCCGGATGAACCGCATCCTCGAGGTGGATGAGGCCACCTTCACCGCCACGGTGGAGCCGGGCGTGGTGCTTCAGGACTTCCAGGCCCATGTGGAGGCGCGGGGGCTGTTCTATCCGCCGGATCCGGGCGAAAAGACGGCCACCATTGCTGGCAACATCGCCACCAATGCCGGCGGCATGCGCGCGGTGAAGTACGGCGTGACCCGGGACTACGTGCGCGGCCTCGAGGTCGTGCTCGCCGACGGCCGCGTGATGACTGTGGGCTCCAAGAACGTCAAGGACGCCAGCGGCCTGGCGCTCAAGCAGCTGTTCGTGGGAAGCGAGGGCACGCTGGGCGTGATCACCAGGTGCATCCTGAAGCTGGTGCCCAAGCCGGAAACGTCGCTTTCCGTGCTGGTGCCCTATCCGGGCCTGCGGGAGGGCATCGCCAGCGTGCATGCCATCATCGAGGCCAACGCCAATCCCACGGCCATCGAGTTCATCGAGCGCAGCGTGGTGGAGCTGGGCGAGCGCTATACGGGTGTGCATTTTCCGTGCCCGGAGGCAAAGGCCTACATCCTGCTGACCTTTGACGGCGTGGCCGATCAGGTGCGGCCGAACGCGGCGCGGGTGCGGGCGGTGGCCGAGCGCACCGGCGCGCTGGACTACATCGAGCTGAACGATCCCGCGCTGGCGGCCGACATCTGGCGCGTGCGCGGCTGCTTCGTCAAGGCCGTGGAGGCCGTTTCGGAGCAGGAGCCGGTGGACCTGGTGGTGCCCATCGACAAAACCGCCGAGTTCATCGAGTTCGTCCACAGGACGGAGGCCGAGACCGGCATGGAGATGATCGCCTTCGGGCACGCCGGGGACGGCAACGTCCACCTGTGCATCGTGCGCGGCGACCGCGACGAGCGGACCTGGCACAGCGAGCTGGGCCGCAACATGACCACGCTGTACAACAAGGCCTACGAGCTGGGCGGACTGACCTCCGGCGAACACGGCATCGGGCTGGCCAAGCGCCCCTACTTCCTGTCCAACACGCCGGAGGAAAATCTGGGTGTGATGCGCGCGGTGAAGGACGCGCTGGATTCGAAGCACATCCTGAACGACCATATATCCTATCTGAAGTGAGGAGTACGCTATGAGAGAGCTGTCCGGGCGCACCGCGTCCTTTACCGATTCCGTCATCCGCCGCATGACCCGCGTTTCGCTGCAGTACGATGCGGTGAACCTCTCCCAGGGCTTTCCGGATTTCGACCCGCCGAAGGAGATCCTCGACAGCCTCTCTCAGGTGGCGGCGCGCGGGCCGCACCAGTATTCCATCACCTGGGGCGCGCAGAACTTCCGCGAGGCGCTGGCCGCCAAGCAGAGCTGGTTCATGGGCATCCCCGTCGATCCCAACACCCAGGTTGTGGTGACCTGCGGCAGCACCGAGGCCATGATGGCCGCGGTCATGACCGTGGCGGATCCCGGCGACAAGGTGATCGTCTTTTCGCCGTTCTATGAAAACTACGGCGCGGACGCGATTCTCTCCGGCGCGGAGCCGATCTATGTGCCGCTGGTGCCGCCGGACTTCCACTTTGATCCCGACGTGCTGGAGGACGCGTTCCGGCAGCACCCCAAGGCGCTGATCCTGTGCAATCCCTCCAACCCCTGCGGCAAGGTGTTCACCCGCGCGGAGCTGGAGATCATCGCGCGGCTGGCCGAGAAGTACGACGCCTACGTGATCACCGACGAGGTGTATGAGCACATCGTCTACGCGCCCCACGAGCACGTCTATTTCGCGTCCCTGCCCGGGATGTTCGAGCGCACGCTCTCCTGCAGCTCGCTTTCGAAGACCTATTCCATCACCGGCTGGCGGCTGGGCTACATCATCGCCCCTGCGCGCATTGTGGACGTGGCCCGCAAGGTGCACGACTTCCTGACCGTGGGCGCCGCCGCGCCGCTGCAGGAGGCCGCCGTCACCGGCCTGAACTTCGGCGACGACTACTATCGCGCCCTTCAGCAGACCTACACGGAGAAGCGCAGCCTGTTCCTGAGCGGACTGGACGCGCTGAAGATCGCCCACACCGATCCCCAGGGCGCTTACTATGTGCTGCTGGACATCTCCGAGTTTGGCTACGACAGCGACGTGGATTTCTGCGTGGACCTTGCGCGGAAGGTGGGCGTCGGCGCGGTGCCCGGCTCCAGCTTCTTCCACGAGCCGGTGAACCATCTGATCCGCATGCACTTCGCCAAGCGCGAGGAGACGCTCAACGAGGCGCTCAACCGCCTTGAATCCATGAGCAGAAAGATGTCCAGAGGCTGAATTTCATGGGACTTCTTTGACAGTCTGAATCCTCCCGATTCCGGGAGGATTTTTCGCTGTTCAGAGATTGTTCACAGTTAAATAACAGCTGAATCATATTATAATAGTAGGTAAATGGTATAATGGTGCTGCGTCCCGGAGGAATGCCGCGCGTGGTTTCCTGCGGGAGAGGAGCGCGAGAGCGGAAGATGAGGGTGAGATTTATGAAAAAGACGTTTGGATGGCTGATTCTGTTGTGCATGGTTCTCGCACTGGCGGGCTGCAGCTCGGGCGGCGGTACGACCTCCGCTACGGAGCCGGCCGCGGCGACGGAAGTCCCCGCTGCGACGGAGGAACCCGCCGCGACGGAAGCGCCCGCGGAGCAGGCGGCATCGGCCGGCCTGACGATCGACATCGGCGCGCTGTCTGCGGAGCCGGAGTTCATCGACTGGGATCAGGACGGCACGGCCATGCAGATCATCGCATTCAAGGACAGCTCGGGCGCGGTTCAGCTGGCGTACAACACCTGCCAGGTCTGCGCCGGATCTCCTTACGCGTATTTTGAATACAGCAACGGCGTGCTGATGTGCATGAACTGCGGCAACCGGTTCGGCCTGGCCTCCGTGGGCAAGGTGTCCGGCGGATGCAACCCGAAGCCGTTGGCGGAGTATCAGGTGGAGGGCGACGCGGTGGTCATCTCCGAGGAGACGCTCGCCCAGGCGGCAGCCTCGTTTCGAAACTGGAAGGTGTTTCAATGAGCTTTGAGCGCAGGACGTGGCGCGTGGAGGGCATGCACTGTGTGCACTGCGAGGCGACCATTGAGCGGGCGCTGTCGTCCCTCCCGGGGCTTCGGGAAGTTCATGCCAGCTATCGCAAGGGAACGCTGACCGCCCTGTGGGACGCGCAGAAGCTCCCGCAGAAGAGGATCGCCGCGCAGCTGAAGCGCGAGGGCTATGCGCTGGCGCAGCCGGAGAAGCGCCGGCCGCTGGGTCGGGAGGCGCTGAAGCTGGCGCTGCTGATCGCCGGGCTGGCGGCGCTCTGCTGGATCATGACCCGCACCTGTGTGGCCGACTGGATGAGCGCATTCCCGGTGGCGCGCGCGGGCATGAGCCTTGGAATGCTGTTTGCGGTGGGCCTGATGACATCGCTGCACTGTGTGGCGATGTGCGGCGGCATCAATATTGCCCAGAGCGCGAATGCGGCGCAGAAGGGCCACCGCGCTGCACGGGCCAACGTGCTGTACAATCTGGGCCGCGTGATTTCCTATACGGTCATCGGCGGCATCATCGGCGCGCTGGGCATGGCGTTCAGCATCAGTACCATGGCCAAGGCCTGCATCCAGATCGCCGCGGCGGCATTCATGCTGATCATGGCGCTGAACCTGGCGGGCGGCTTCTCCTGGCTGCGCAGGCTGACGCTCAGCCTGCCCCGCGGGCTGAGCGCGCGCATTCAGAAGGGCAGCGCCGGCCGGTCCTCGTTCATCATCGGCCTGGCCAACGGCCTGATGCCCTGCGGACCGCTGCAGTCCATGCAGCTGTTCGCGCTGTCCACGGGCAGCTGGTGGATGGGCGCGCTTTCGATGCTGTGCTTCAGCCTGGGCACGGTGCCGCTGATGCTGGGCATCGGCCTGGTGGGCGGACGGCTGAATCAGAAATTCGCAAAGCCCATGCGCGTGATCTCCGCGCTGCTGGTGGTGCTGATGGGCATGAGCATGCTGACCAGCGGACTGGCGCTCGCGGGCGTCGGCGTGGCGGCAAAGCCCATGGGCGAGGACGGCTTTGCCGTGATTCAGGGCGACAGGCAGTATGTGCGCTCGGAGATCGACTATGGCGGATATCCGGCCATCACCGTGCAGGCCGGCATCCCTGTGGAGTGGACGATCCATGCGGAGGAGAGCCGCCTGAACGGCTGCAACAATGAAATTGTCGTGCCGGCGTACGGGCTGACCATCCCGCTTTCCGCAGGGGACAATGTGGTGGAGTTTATGCCCACGGCCAGCGGCGTGATTCCCTATACCTGCTGGATGGGCATGATTCGCGGCAGCATCTATGTGGTGGATTCCCTGGAGGATACGGATGCGG
>JBJEUD010000017.1:26166-48258 GCA_051883655.1 Candidatus Faecivicinus sp.
GGCATGATTCGCGGCAGCATCTATGTGGTGGATTCCCTGGAGGATACGGATGCGGCTCAGAGCCTCGTCGAACAGGCCGATCCGGGCGAAGCGGCCGCGTATTCCGGCAGCTGCTGCATTCCATGATGAATCGATCCAATAGACAACCCGCGCCCGGCATGGGAGACAGCTCCTGAGCCGGGCGCGCTTTTGCATGCATGGGGAAGCGCGGCAGCTGTACAGGCGCCGCGTGCGCCGGCGGATGATTCCCTTCATGGGGCGATTTTGTTTGCCATCCAACCGTTTGGGTGGTATAATGGAATGAACGAAAGGCCGTGAAGGCAAAGGAGGCTTTGTGATGGAAAGGACGGATGCCATTCTTATTCTGGGACACAGGCTGGAGGAGGGCTGCAAACCGTCGGAGGATCTCGTGCGCCGAATCGATTGTGCGGTGGCGCACTGGAAAGCGACGAACGCGCCCATCGTGATGCCCTGCGGCGGTATCACCCCCGGTCGCGACCGCACGGAGGCCAGCGTCATGCGGGACATGCTCGTCGAGCGCGGCATGCCCGCCGGGATCATCCACCTGGAGGATCGCTCGCGCATCACCATTGAGAACATCATCAACGCGCGGGCCCTGCTGGGGCCGGGCAAGCGAGTGGCGCTGGTGACCAGCGATTACCACGTGGAGCGCGCGCTGGAGGACTGCCGCCGCGCCGGGGTGGATGCCTACGGCGTGGGCGCGGAGACGCCCGCCGGCGAGTACCGCGATCAGATGTTTGCGCAGGAGGCGCGCATCTCGCGGGAGATGGCCGCGCTGCGGGAGCAGGGATTGACCGACCAGCAGATCACCGACGGCATCATCGAGCGCATGCGCCAGCACGGCGCAGTGACGCCCGAGGAGGTCGCGGAACGGCAGAAACATTGACAGTCCGAGGATCCATCGCCCGAATTGGCGGTGGATCCTTTTGTTGACCTGGGAGATATTGAAAATTTCATGCAAAGATAATTCTTGAACATTATTGACAGGAGGGATAAAACATGGTAAACTCATTTAAGAGAATTGCCGATAGAATTTATAATAACAACTGTGAATGTGATGAATTCGAAAAGGAGGGAGAGCGAATTGGCGGAAGCAATGCTGGAAATGCAGGGAATCCAGAAATACTTTCCCGGCGTTCACGCCCTGAACGACTGTCGGTTTGACCTGCGTGCGGGCGAGGTGCATGCGCTGATCGGCGAAAATGGCGCGGGAAAATCCACGCTGATGAAGATCCTCTCCGGCGTCTATACCAAGGACGGCGGCACGATCCGCCTGGACGGCCAGGAGATCGAGCTGCGCGACACGCTGGAGGCCCAGAAGCTCGGCATCAGCATCATCCATCAGGAGATCAACCTGATGCAGGACCTGACGGTGAGCGAGAACATTTATATCGGCCGCGAGCCGATGCGCGGGTTCATGATCGATCGCGCAAAGCAGGACGCGCAGACCAACGCGCTGCTGGATTCGCTCCATCTGCACGACATCCGCGCGAACACCCGCGTGCGCTCGCTGACGGTCGCCAAGCAGCAGATGGTGGAGATCGCAAAGGCGCTGTCCTTTGACAACACCCGCATCCTGATTATGGACGAGCCTACCGCTGCGCTGACGGAATCCGAGATCGAGGACCTGTTCTCGTTTATCCGCATGCTGCGCGCCCGGGGCGTGGGCATCGTGTACATCTCCCACCGCATGGAGGAGCTGAAGCTCATCGCCGACCGCGTGACCGTCATGCGCGACGGCCAGTATGTGGACACCCGCAACATGGACGAAGTGGCGCTGGAGGAGATCATCAACATGATGGTCGGCCGCGTGATCTACGAGGAGCCCAAGACCCACTCCATGGTCGCGCCGGACGCGCCCGTGGTGCTGGAGGTCAAAAACCTCCTGTCGCCGGCGGTGAAGAACGTGTCATTCGCGCTGCGCAAGGGTGAAATTCTGGGCCTGGCCGGCCTGATGGGCGCGGGCCGCACCGAGGTGGCCCGACTGATCTGCGGCGCGGACCCCATGTCCGGCGGCGAGGTGTTCGTCAACGGCAAAAAGACCCACATCAAAACGCCCAACGACGCCGTCCGCGCGGGCATCGGCTATCTTTCCGAGGATCGAAAGCGCTTCGGACTGTGTCTGGGACTCTCCGTTTCGGCCAACGTGGCGCTGCCGAGCCTGGAGCACTACACCACCGGCGGCTGCGTGAATGACGGCAAGATTGCCCGGACGACGGAGAAGTATGTCGACCGCATCAAGATCAAGACGCCCGGCGTGCGCGCGCTGACCCGCGGCCTGTCCGGCGGAAACCAGCAGAAGGTGGTCCTCGCCAAGTGGCTGGAGCGCGATTGCGACATCCTGATCTTCGACGAGCCGACCCGAGGCATCGACGTCGGCGCGAAGAACGAGATTTACAAGCTGATGAACGACCTGGTCCATCAGGGCAAGTCGATCATCATGATTTCGTCGGAGATGCCCGAGCTGCTGCGCATGTCCGACCGGATTGTAGTCATGTGCGAGGGCGTGAAGACCGGCGAAATGTCGATCGAGGAGGCCACGCAGGAGAAGATCATGACGCTCGCCACGCAGCACAGGGGAGGAGAATCATCGTGAAAAGCAAGCTGAACATGCAAAAGGCGCTGGCCCCGGCGGCGCTGATCATCCTGTACGTATTCTTCGCCATCTTCGGCAAAAACTTCTTTGATACTTACACGCTCAAGACCATCCTGGAGTCCTCGTACTATGTGGGCTTCATGGCCATCGGCGTGACGTTCGTCATCATCTCCGGCGGCATCGACCTGTCGCTGGGCTCGAACATGATGTGCTCGGCGCTGATCGGTTGCTATGCCTTCGCGGCGTGGGGCTGGCCGCTGTGGATGGGCCTGGTGCTGTGCCTGCTGATCGGCACGTTCTTCGGCCTGCTCAACGGAATCATGATTGCGAAGTTCAAGCTGCCTCCGTTCATCGCCACGCTGGGCACCCAGATGGTCACGCTGGGCCTCGGCTCGATCATCACCAATGTTCAGACCCAGCGCTATCCCACCGTGGGCACCGCGGATGAATGGTTCAAGCAGGTGTTCTTCCGCTGCGACATCGGCGCGCTCAAGGGCTTCCCCATCGGCGCGGTGTATCTGTTTGTGGCCTTCGCGCTGGCCATCTTCGTGCTGAACAAGACCAAGTTTGGCCGGTACACGCTGGCGATCGGCTCCAATGAGGAGGCTGCGAGGCTCTCCGGCGTCAAGACCGACAACTGGAAGATTCTGGTCTATACCGTCTGCGGCCTGTTCTGTGCCATCGCGGGCATCTTCTATGCGGCGTGCTATACCACCGTCATCCCCGGCACCGGCAACGGCCTGGAGATGAACGGCATCACCGCCGTCATCATCGGCGGCACGTCCATGGCGGGCGGCTCGGGCTCCATCGTGGGCACGCTCATCGGCGTGTTCATCATGTCGGTGCTGAAGGCCGGACTCCCGTCCGTGGGCCTGCAGTCCCAGTGGCAGACCTTCTTTACCGGCCTGGTGGTCATCGGCGCGGTGCTGCTGGATCAGGCGCGCATCCGCTCCGCCTCCAGGGTGAAGAAGGTGAAGTAACGTCAAGTTTCGGGCTTTGTCCCGAGGTCAGGTAATCTATTTTATGAGGAGGAAGAATCTAATGAAGAAAATCCTTGCGATCCTGCTGACCCTGATGCTCACCGTCGCGCTCTGCGCCGGCGCAGTGGCCGAAGAGAAAATGTACATCCCCGTCATGGCCAAGGGCTTCCAGCACCAGTTCTGGCAGACCGTAGCCGCGGGCGCGCAGAAGGCTGCCGAGGACTACGGCGTGGAGATCTACTTCGATGGCCCCGCTTCCGAGACCAACATCGACGAACAGGTTGAAATGCTCAAGAGCGAAATGGCCAAGAACCCGAAGGCCATCGCCTTGGCTGCGCTGTCCACCGACGCCGTCATGAACGAGCTGCAGGAGTGCGTGGACAAGGGCATCCCGGTCATCGGCTTCGACTCCGGCGTTCCGAACGCTCCCGAAGGCGCGATCTACGCCACCGCTTCCACCAACAACCAGAATGCAGCCGCGCTGGCCGCTGAGAAGATCCTGGAAGTGGAAGGCTTCGCCGATGAGCTGAAGGCCGCCACCGCCGATGCGCCCGTGGTCATCGCCGTCATCTCTCAGGATGCCGTCTCCGAGTCCGTGACCGGCCGCACCACCGGCTTCGTCAACAAGATGAAGGAGCTCGCTTCCGAGTACAACACCGTCTCCGTCACCGGCCACGACCTGTGGAAGGACGAGGTTGAGGGCGCTGGCGTCATCATCCAGGTTCAGATCTCCGCCACCACCGAGATCACCGACATCGCCAATGCCTCCAACGCCGTGCTGAACATGGACGGCCTGCGCGCGGTGTTCCTCTCCAACGAGGGCGCTGTGAACGGCTTCCTGGCCGCCACTGCTGACGGCTCCGACCTGGCCGAGGGCGGCCGCTACGGCGACCTGCTGGTTGCGGGCTTCGACGCCGGCGCCACTCAGAAGAACGCCATCCGTCAGGGCTGGTTCATCGGCTCCGTCACCCAGGATCCCTACATGATCGGCTACTACGCGGTTGAGCTGGCTGTGAAGGCTGCCAACGGCGAAGAGGTCTCCGATGTCGATACCGGCGCCCAGTGGTACAACGCCGAGAACATCGACGACGAGATGATCTCCATGCTGGTCTACGATTGATCAATCGTTTCAAAGAAACGAAGGCCCCTGTCCGCAATGCGCGGACAGGGGCCTTTTTGCAGGGCAGCGGAGCGGTGCGTTGTGCCGGCCGGAACGGCGATGAACCGGGCCAGACGAAACCGTCGCGCCGCTTTTGTGTTGAACAGGGAAGGGACTGGTTCGGTGGAAATCTCCGGGGATTGGGCGCGAAAAGAGCCCTTCGAAGCGCTCGAAGGACTCTTGAATCGCTATTCGCCCTTGTAATAGACCGTCTGCCCGGCGGGAACGGACTTGGTGATCCAGACGTTGCCGCCGATGGTGCAGTTGTCGCCAATGCTGGTGGTGCCGCCGAGAATGGTGGCGTTGGCGTAGATCACCACGTGGTTGCCAATGTTGGGATGGCGCTTGATGCCCTTTACCGGATTGCCGTTTTCATCCAGTTCGAAGCTCTTCGCGCCCAGCGTCACGCCCTGATAGAGCTTGACATGGTCGCCGATCTCGGTGGTTTCGCCGATGACGATGCCGGTGCCGTGGTCGATGAAGAAGTATTTACCGATCTTCGCGCCGGCGTGGATGTCGATGCCGGTCTTCTGGTGCACAAATTCGGTCATGATCCGGGGAATGATCGGCACGTGCATCTCGTAGAGCACGTGGGCGATGCGGTAGACGAGGATCGCGAAGAAGCCGGGATAGGCCACGATGACCTCTTCGCAGCTGCTGGCGGCGGGGTCGCCCTCATAGAGCGCCTCGATGTCCAGCACCAGCATGCGGTAGATGCCGGGGATTGCGGCGAGAAAGTCGTCGGCCAGCACACAGGGGTTCAGCTCCTTGTCGCCGGCAAAGCGCATGGCGCGGCGAATCTGCTGCGCCAGATCCCAGCGGATTTTTTCCAAAAGCATCCGATCCGACACGCTCTGAGATGAGGAGAAGGCCGGGAACATGAACGCCTGAACGTCGCTGATGATGCCCACAATGCTCCTGCGGTCGGGCAGCTCATCGCAGCTGAAGCGCTTTTCGCTGCGCATTTCGCGGATGACGCTTTCGATGATGTCCTTTTCCATAATTTATACCTCCGAAACCGACGCAAACAGGCCTGCATGCCGCCGGCAGTTGGGAATTCGGGCCTTGATGCGCGGCTGTCGATATGGAAAATGCCCTGAGCGGCCGGATATGCGGTCCGTCCAGAGCAGAACCCTCACGGATGCGTTGGCGCACAGAAGATGCGCGAACGCTCGCCCCACGGATGGTAGCCCTCCGCGATGGCTTCAAAGCCGTACTTTTCGTAGTAGCCGATGTGATCCGAACACAGATAGAGCTTGTCATAGCCTAGGCGCGCGGCGTCCTCCAGCGCGTGGCGGATCAGCTCGCGCCCCAGCGCGCAGCCGCGGCACTCCTCCTCCACGTACAGCGCGGCGAGCCAGGGGCCCAGATCCATGCGGCTGATGAAGTCGTTGGGGATCAGCCCCGCGCCGGCCACAATGCGGCCGTTCAGCATCAGCACATACCACTGGGGCAGCGGGCCTTCCGCGTCCAGACTGTGGCGAATGCAGTCCTCGTAGACCATCATGGATTCGGGCGTCGCCCAGTGGCGCTGGAAGAAGTCGATGATCTCGTCCACCCGTTCCGGGTGCTCGCGTACGGAAATCAGCTCGAGCGCGGTCATGTCTTCGCCTCCACCGCTTCGGTGAGCGCCTCCTCTTTCCCTTCGCCGGCGCGGGACAGCCAGATGGCGCTCTCGGCGGGCACCTCGAAGGTGCGTCCGTCGTACTCCACCCAGCGGGCTTCGCGCGCGCGATTGACGGCCAGAGTGACCTCTTCATTCTGCGCGGGCTTGTCAAAGACATCGCGGCCCTGGAAGATTTCGCGGTGAACCATGACCACGTCCGAGCCGCAGGCCACCAGCTTGACACTGCCGGTGCGCAGCGCGACGGATGCGGCGCGGCGATGCAGTGCGTCCCGGAATTCCTGCACCAGTTCCTGATCCTCATGGCCCCAGGGATAGGTGCCGCGGCACATGGGATCGGACATGCCGTACAGGCCGGCCTCGTCGCCATAGTACACACAGGGCATGCCCGGCAGCGCGCAGATCAGCTTCCACGCGGCGATCAGGCGGCGCTTGCCGCAGGCATAGACCTCGGGAGGCATGTCGAAGGCGCGGCGGAAGCGGCGCTCCGGCTCCATGTCGCCCATGTCGGCCAGAACAGTCAGCGCCCGGGGCTTGTCGTGGCTGCCCAGCAGGTTCATCTGGGAATACAAAAATGGCTTGGGCAGATTTTCGCGCATGGAGTCCACGCGGCGCACGAAGCTGGCCGCGTCGATGCGGCAGCGCAGGAACAGCAGAACCGCGTCCCGCAGCGGATAGTTCATGGTGCAGTCCAGCGTGTCGCCCAGACAGTAGCAGCGCGTCTTGCCGTAGGCGACCTTGTTGCTGGGATCCTCCCACACCTCGCCGATCAGCGCGGCGTCGGGGTTGATCTTCTTTTCGCGCTCGCGGATTTCGCGGATGAAGTCCATGGGCAGCTCGTCGGCCACGTCCAGCCGCCAGCCCGACGCGCCCGCGCGCAGCCAGTGGGCCACCACGCTGTTGCGGCCGGAGACGATGAACTTCCGGAAGGAGGGATCGTCCTTGTCGACGGTGGGCAGGGTGACAAAGCCCCACCAGCTGTCGTACTGTTCCGGCCATTTTTTGAAGCGGAACCAGGAGGCGTAGGGCGACTTGGGATCATTGTATGCGCCGCCGGAGCCATAGTATCCGTTTTTGTTGAAGTACAGGCTGTCCGAGCCGGTGTGGGAGAACACGCCGTCCAGAATGATCCGGATGCCGCGCTGCTTGGCGGCGGCGCAGAGGTGGCGGAAGTCCTCCTCGGTGCCGAAGGACGGGTCGATGGTCAGATAGTCGCCGGTGTCGTATTTGTGGTTGCTGTGGGCCTTGAAGATGGGGTTGAAGTAGATGACCGTCACCCCCAGGTCGGCCAGATAATCCAGCTTCTGCTCCACGCCCTTCAGATCGCCGCCGAAGAAGTCGTTGGCGGAATATTCGCCCGTGCGGTCGTTCACCACCAGCACGGGATCCTCGTTCCAGTTGGGGTGGTAGAAGCTGCCGGGGGGCAGCAGATGGGGATCCGGCGCCTTGGAGGCATGAAAACGGTCCACCATGATCTGCATCATGGCGCCGTTGCGCATCCACTCCGGCGTGCGGAAGCCGGGATCGTAGACGGTGACCTGATACGACGGGGGTTCCTCGCGGTTCAGTTCGCCTACGCCGCCCAGGCCGTCGGCCGCATTGCCGAAGTACCAGACTTGCTTCTCCTCGTCCGTCAGCTTGAAGTAATACCAGAGCACGCCGGGGGTTTCCGGCATGGGCAGGTCGACGGTGTAGAGACCGCCGCCGATGGAGGACATGTCGTAGAGCGCTTCGGCGTTGTTCCACCAGACGCGCAGCTGAACGGTGCACATGTCCACAGCGCGCACGCGCAGAGACAGGACCTCGCCGCAGGGAATGGCGCCTGTGGGAAGTCGATAGATGTCGCTTCGGGAGTCGTGAAAAACCATCATAACAGTGTATCCGCTCCAAAAGGCACGCCGCAGGGGCGTTGGGAAACGCCCCCGTGGGTGCGAAAGATTTTCGCTGGTTCCGGGCCGGGAGCGATTACAGCTCCAGCGGCTTCAGATGCCAGATCTTGTCGTTGTATTCCCGGATGGTGCGATCGGAGGAGAAGACGCCGGAGCAGGCGGTGTTCATAATCGCCTTGTGCAGCCACTTGTCCTTGTCCGTATAATCGGACGAGATCTTCTTCTGGGTGATCACATACTGCGGCAGATCCTTCAGCACGAAGTAGGGATCGGCCATTCCGCCGCCGTCGCCGAAGAGCAGGCCGTGGTAGATCTCCTGGAACATGCGCGGATGCTCGGGGCAGAGCGTGCCGTCGATCAGCTGCTCCATGACCTTGCGGATGGCGGGGTTGGTCTCGTAGACCTCGCTGGCGCGATAGGTGGTGTAGCCGCGCTCCACCTGATCGGCGGTCAGGCCGAAGATGTAGATGTTGTCTGCGCCGACGGAATCGAAGATCTCGCAGTTTGCGCCGTCCATGGTGCCGATGGTGACTGCGCCGTTCATCATGAACTTCATGTTGCCGGTGCCGCTGGCCTCCTTGCCGGCGGTGGAGATCTGCTCGGAGACCTCCGCGGCGGGCATGAGCACCTCGGCCTGGGAGACGCAGTAGTTCTCCAGGAACACCACGTTGATGTACTTGGAGGCCACGGGATGCTTCTTCACCAGATCCGCCACGGCGTTGATCAGCTTGATGGTCAGCTTCGCGCGCTGATAGCCGGGAGCGGCCTTGGCGCCGAAGATGTAGGTGCGGGGCAGGTACTCGCGATCGGGATGCTCGTCGATGGTGTTGTAGAACATCAGGATGCCCAGCGCGTTCATCAGCTGGCGCTTGTACTCGTGCAGGCGCTTGGCCTGGGCGTCGAACAGGCTGTCGGGGTTGATCTCGATGCCCTGCATGCGGCGCACGCGGTCGGCCAGGCGCAGCTTGTTGTTGTACTTCACCTGGGCGAACTGCTCACGGAAGGCGGGGTCGTCAGCGAAGGGAACCAGGTCGCGCAGCTGGTCCATGTCCTTGCGCCACTTGGTGCCGATGGCCTCGTCGATCAGGTTGGCCAGATCGGGGTTGCACTGGAACAGCCAGCGGCGATGGGTGATGCCGTTGGTGATGGACACGAACTTCTTCGGCTCCATGTTGTAGAAGTCGTGGAAGGTCTGCTTCTTCAGAATGTCGGTGTGGATGGCCGACACGCCGTTGACGGAGTGGGTGCAGGCCACGCACAGGTTGGCCATGTGCACCTGGTTGTAGGCGATGATGGCCATGTGGCCGATGCGCTCCCACTGACCGGGATAGGCGTCCCAGAGCTTGGCGCACAGGCGGCGGTTCATCTCCTGCAGGATCATGTAGATGCGGGGCAGCTGCTCGGCGAAGAGCTGCTCGGGCCAGCGCTCCAGCGCCTCCTGCAGCACGGTGTGGTTGGTGTAGGCGAAGGTCTTGTGGCAGATCTCCTCGGCCTCCTCCCAGCTCAGGTCGTGCTCGTCCATCAGGATGCGCATCAGCTCGGGGATGGCCACGGCGGGATGGGTGTCGTTGATGTGCACGGCCACCTTGTCGGAGAAGATGTGCCACTGCGGGCCGTAGACCTTCAGGAAGTCCGCCACCGCGTACTGGATGGACGCGGAGGAGAAGAAGTACTGCTGCTTGAGGCGCAGCTCCTTGCCCTGATAGCTGTCGTCGTTGGGATAGAGGATCTTGGAGATGACCTCGGCCAGCTCGCGCTCGGCCATGGCCTTGACGTACTGACCGGAGTTGAAGGACTGCATGTCGATGCGCTTGGGCGAGCGGGCCGACCAGGTGCGCAGCATGTTGACCATGGTGTTGTCATATCCAATCACCGGGATGTCGTAGGGAACGGCTTCAACGGTGTTGTAATTTTCGTGGCGGAAGCGCATGCGGCCGTCATCGTCATAGGGCACCACGCGGCCGCCGAAGTGGACCTCCACGGTCTCGTGGGGGCGCGGGATCTCCCAGATGTTGCCGGAATCCAGCCAGTTGTCCGGGACCTCCACCTGATAGCCGTCCACCAGCTTCTGGCGGAACAGGCCGAACTCATAGCGGATGGTGCAGCCCATGGCGGGCAGCTGCAGCGAGGTCAGGGAGTCCAGGAAGCAGGCGGCCAGGCGGCCCAGACCGCCGTTGCCCAGGCCGGGCTCGGGCTCTTTTTCGAAGATGACGTTCTTGTCAATGCCCAGCTCCTCAAGGGCCTTGAGGTAGTTCGTCTCGTTGACCAGGTTGACCATGTTGTTGTGCAGTGCGCGGCCCACCAGGAACTCGGCGCTGAGGTAGTAGACCTTCTTCGCGCCGGTCGACTTGCGGATGCCGCGGGATGCGCTGCGGCGTTCCATGATCTCGTCGCGGACCATCATGGCCAGCGCCTGGTAGATCTGCTCGTTGGTCGCCTCGCCCAAATCGCTGCCGAAGCCGGTGCGCAGCTTTTCGAGGAGTTCGGCCTTGATTGCCTCTACGCTCTTCTTCTCAAATTGCATTGAAATCCCCTCCATGAGAATCCATTATAATAGCATCACGGTTCAGTATACCATATCCTGGGGAAAACTGCAAATCTTATTCTTGAATTCGCCGTTATTAAATGAAGAAGAATTGCCGCACGTGCAGGCGCCGGATGGGCGCACTGTGGAATCTTTTTGCAGGAAGCGGGCAAGAATCATGCAAAATTAACGTAAATATACCAGAAATACGCAGGAATCTGGCGTAGCAGATCGAATAAAATAGCACAGTAACAGTTTGCGCAGGGCTATCCCTGCTGAAAGGACGTTTTTGACATGCCGCTTACGCTTTCTGAACGCACGCTTTCCATTTCCCCGTCCGTCACGCTGGCGGTGGACACCCGTGCCAAGCAGCTCCGCGCCGAGGGACTGGACGTCATCGGCTTTTCCGCCGGCGAGCCGGATTTCTGCACGCCGGAGTACATCAACGACGCCGGCAAGTTCGCCATCGACGCGGGCATCACGCGCTATACGCCCGTGGCCGGCACCCTCGACCTGCGCCAGAAGATCTGCGATAAGTTCATTCACGACAACGGCGTCGAGTATACCCCCGCAGAGGTGATCGTGTCCAGCGGCGCGAAGCAGTCGCTGTTCACGGCGCTGTCCGCCATCATCAACCCCGGCGACGAGGTGCTGGTGCCCTCGCCCTGCTGGCTGAGCTATCCGGAAATGATCCGCATGGCCGGCGGCACGCCGGTGCTGGTGCACGGCAAGGAGGAGAACAATTTCGTCGTCACCGCCGAGATGATGCGCCCCTTCGTGACCGAGCACACCAAGGCGCTGATCATCAACAGCCCCAACAACCCCAACGGCTGCGTCTGGAGCCGCGACGAGCTGAAGGCCATCGCCGACCTGGCCGTGGAGTGCGGCTTCTATGTGATCTCCGACGAGATCTATGAAAAGCTGATCTACGACGATGAGAAGCACTACTGCATGTCCTCCTTCGGCCCGGAGATCAAGAAGCAGTGCATCGTGATCAACGGCGTCTCCAAGACCTACGCCATGACCGGCTGGCGCATCGGCTATGCGGCGGGCCCGAAGAACATCATCAAGGCCATGACCTCCTTCCAGAGCCATGCCTCCAGCAACGCCAACTCCATCGCCCAGTATGCCGCCGCCACCGCGCTGTCCTGCGGCGACAAGTACATTCTGTCCATGATCGACGAATACAATGCCCGCCGCCGCCTGATGTATCGCCTGGTGAACGAGATCGACGGCCTGAGCTGCAAGCTGCCCAAGGGCGCGTTCTACATCATGGTCAGCCTCAAGGAGATTCTGGGCCGCTCCTACAAGGGGAAGAAGATCACCGGCTCCACCTCCTTCGCCGAGACGCTGCTGGATGAGAAGCGCGTGGCCGTGGTGCCTGCGCTGGCCTTCGGCGACGACAACTACGTCCGCCTGAGCTACGCCACCAGCCGCCAGAACATCGTCGAGGGCATGGCCCGCATCAAGGAGTTCGTGTCCGAGATGGAGGACTGAGAAGCACAGTATTGAAATGAAAGACCGGCTGTTTTCAGCCGGTCTTTGGCGTTTTGGAGGTGGGTGACAGCCGGAAGGGGAGTGTGGTATAATCTGAATGAAGCGATGAAATTTGCGCCGTCGTTCCCGAATCCGAATCGCCCGCATAGGATGCAGGAAAAGCGGGGAGGCGGGGTTTATGCCGAACATACTGGACTATCTGCACTGGCGGGGCGATCTGACGCTGGCGCAGTCGGCGTTCAATCCGGTGGACGGGCTGATTCTGGCCTGGCTGGCGTCCATGCCGCTGAAAAGTCCGCTGCCGGACGCACTGGGCGCCGCCGCGGCGACGGTGGAAAAGGCAGACGAGGACGGAAAGCGGTTTGTCTCGCTGCTGTCCGGCGCGGCGCGGTTCCGGAGCATGCGCGTGCTGAACTTCGAGGAGAAGTTCAGCGCGGCCGAACAGCTTCAGTTCGCCGCGCTGACCGTGCTCACCGGCGACGGACGGGCGTTCGTGGCCTTTCGCGGCACGGATTCCACACTGGTGGGCTGGAAGGAGGACTTCAACATGGCCTTCTCCGACGAGGTTCCCGCCCAGCGGGAGGCCGTGGCCTGGCTGGACCGCGCCGCCGAGGCCACGCCGCTGCCGATCCGGGTGGGCGGACACTCCAAGGGCGGCAATCTGGCGGTCTATGCGGCGGCGAAGTGCAAACATCAGCGGCGCATCGAAGCCGTGTACAACTTCGACGGCCCCGGCCAGCGCCCCGGACTGATGGGCTCGCCGGAGTACCGCGCCGTGGAGCCGCGCATCGAGACCTTCCTGCCGGAATCCTCCATCGTGGGCATCCTGATGGAGCAGGCGGAGCGGTACCACGTGGTGCGCTCCTCGGCGGAGGGCGTGATGCAGCACAGCCCGTACAGCTGGCAGGTCGGGCCGCAGGACTTCGAACTGCTGGATTCGCTGGACTGGAAGAGCCTGTACGCCGACCGCACCCTCGCCGACTGGCTGGACGGCATGTCCCCGGAGGACAGAGAGCGGCTGGTGGACGCGCTGTATGAAATCGTCGAGGCCACGGGCATGCGCACCGTGGGAGAGGTGTCCGCCCACTGGCAGCAGTCCGGCTGGCGGATGCTGAACGCATTCAACGACCTCGACCTGCGCACCCGCGCGCTGGTGTTTCTGTCGCTGGGCAGGCTGCTGCGCGCCGCCGCGCGGAATCTGCAGGCACCGGAAGAATGACCCTGCGGAAAGGGGAGAGGGGCGGAGATGAAACGCAAGCGGGTCCCGGAGACCTTGTTTCCGGGAATCCATGGATGGGATGAGTGCTGGGGCGTACCGCTGATTCTGCTGCTGCTCTCCGGCGCGCTGGGCATGCCGGAGCGGCTGCTGGTGGGCGGGATTTCCGCGGCGATGCTGCTGATCTGCGGCGTATACGCGCTGTGGTGGAATCCGCAGCGGATCACACTGGGCGCGAAGGAAATCGCCGTTCGCCGAGGGTTCGCCGTGCGGCGGATTCCCTATGAGGACGTTCTCGGCGCGAAGCTGACGCGCACGGGGCCGATGCACACGCATTGCACCCTGAGGATTCGCGCACGCGGCGGGGACCTGCGCGTCGCCCTGCCCGGCGCGGTCTGGGAGGGGCGCGACGGCGCGCGGCTGAAGTGCGCGTTCTCCCGAAAGCTGCGCGACGGCATGCGCCCGCTGGCGCACGCCTTTCTGGACGCGCTGGCCGCGCGGATGTCGGAAAACGGCGTTCCCGCGCGGCGGGAGGGGACAAGTATGAAGCGCGAAAAAGCGACTGGATTCAACGGAAGGAGCTGAACGGGATGAAGGTGAAGGAAATTGAATCGCGGCGGAGCATTCGGAAATTCCGCCCGGAGCCGGTGCCGGAGGCGCTGCTCAGGCAGGCGCTGGAGGCGGCGCGGCTCGCGCCCTCGGCGAAGAACGATCAGCCGTGGCGGTTTCTGGCACTGGGGCCGGAGAGCCGGGAGCGGTGTTTGTCCGCCATGGAGCGCGGCATTCGCGAGGGCATGGCATCCGGCGGCAACCGCGCCTACCTGGCCGGCGCGGCCGCTACGCTGCGCATCATGAAGACTGTGCCGGCGCTGGTGCTGATTGTGCGCCCCGTGGGCACCCATCCCTACGGGGAGATCGCCGGTCTGGACCGGGTGCTGGAGCTGCTGGATGCGGTCTCCGTGGGCGCGGCGGTGGAGAACCTGCTGCTGGAGGCCGAGGCGCTGGGCCTGGGCACGCTGTGGATTGGGAACACATTCCTGGCCTACGACGCGATCGCCGAAGAGATGGCGATCGACGGGCAGTTGCTGGGCGCGGTGGCGCTGGGCTATCCCGATGAGCATCCGTCGCCCCGACCCCGGAAGTCCTTCGATGAGATTGCAGTGTTTCTGCCGTAGCTCAGGAGGTGGAACGGGAGAACCGTTCCGACGCAATCCGTGATGATTCTGCATAAAACCGCCCTGTGCGCATTGCACAGGGCGGTCTGCCTTTTCAGGCGGATTTCTTCTTCAGGAACATCGGCGCGAAGATCACCAGCGTCACGGCGCAGATGGCGGCGGTCAGGAAGAACACGTTCTGCTGACCAAAGGCGTTGGCCAGCAGCCCGCCGCCCAGATTGCCCGCGGCGCGGGCCAGCCCGTAGCTGACCATCGCCAGCAGCATCTGCCCCGAGGACTGCAGCTCCGCGGGCACGGTGCGGGAGATGTGCTTGGCCATGGAGACCGTCATCACGATGAAGCCCCAGCCGTGCAGCAGCTGGCTGAACAGCGTGACGGTCACGTTGCCCGTGGTGGCCAGGATGATCCACCGCAGCGTCAGCACCGCGGCGGAGATGCACATCAGCTTTCCCGCGCCCAGCTTCTCATAGAGCCTGTCGGACAGCAGCAGATAGGGGATCTCGCCCACGGCGGAGATGAAATAGCACCAGCCCAGCAGCGTGCCGTTGGCGCCCTCGAAGGTCATGAACAGCGGCGAGAAGAAGGTGTAGAAGTAGCCCATGGTCATCTGCATGGGCAGCATGAACACCATCAGCCGCATCAGGTCCCGGTTTTTGAACAGCTCGCGGAAGGACATGCGCTTGCCGCCGGCGGACTGATAGCCCGGCGTGGGCGGCAGCGCGTAGGAGGCCGGAAACATGGTCAGGCACAGGCCCGCCGTGAACCAGATGGCCCAGGTTTCCCGTCCGGGGACGTTGAGCAGCGAGCCGAACACCAGCGAGGTGACCGCGAAGGCCATGCCGCCCGCCAGGCGCAGCGGCCCGAAGGGCTGGCGGTGCTTTTCCAGCGCAGCCAGAATCACGGAATCGCCCATGGGCTGGATGGACGTGTAAAAGCAGGAGAACACGCAGGCCAGCAGCAGCGAGGGGATGAACTGCCTGGTCAGCAGGAAGGACAGCACCGACAGCGCCGCCGCGACCACCAGACCGCGAATCAGCCGGTTGCGGCTGGACACCCGGTCGCCGCACAGCCCCCAGAAGGGCTGGGTGAACACGCTGACCAGGGCGATGGCCGCGAAGATCGCGCCGATCTGCGCGGAGGTGAAGCCGATGGAGGTGTAGTACAGGCTGGTATAGCCCTGAAACACCGCGTTGGTCATGTAATAGGCGATCAAAAACAGCGCGAAGCGCACAGGAAAACGGTCTTGCATGCGGATTTCCTTCCTTGCGTGATGATACTTATCCCTATTATAGCACGAATCGGCCAAAAGGAAACATCCATTCCTTGCGCAGGGGCACAAATTTTCCCGAGGTTTGCCGATGATCTATTGCATGCCGGGCGGAAATGTATTACAATAATATGTGTGGAAAGAATGCCTGGGAGGGATCCGCTATGATACGCCTGATTGCCACCGATCTGGACGATACGCTGCTGGACGCCAACAGCGATGTTACTCCGCGCACCCTCGGCGCGCTGCGCCGGGCGATGGACGCGGGCGCGATGATTTCGCTGTCCAGCGGGCGCATGACCGAGGCGATGGTCCCGTTCGCCGAGCGGCTCGGCGTGAACGCGCCGATGATCCTCTATAACGGCGCGATGATCTATGACCACCGGACCGACGAGACGCTGTTTGCCAACGCCATTCCCGCCGGGACCGCGCTGGCCGTGGCCAGGATGATCGAGGACATGGGCGTGTATCTGCAGGTCTATCCCGGCAAGGGATATTACTGCAGCCGCCGCACGGAGCACACCGACCGCTACGAGGCCAGCATCCGCGTGCGCTGCACCGAGCTGGGCGTGCCGGTCTCCCGGTGGATGAAGGGCGACGTGATCAAGATGCTGGCCATCGCCACGCCGGAGATCATCACGGACATTCAGCAGAAGCTGCGCCGGGCCTTCCCGACGGGCGTAAACTTCATGAAGTCCAAGGCCCACTATCTGGAGATCGTGGCCGAGGGCGTCGATAAGGGCAAGGCGCTCCATGCGCTGGCCGGAAAGCTGGGGCTGCGCACGGACGAGGTCATGGCCTTCGGCGACGGGCAGAACGATGCCAGCATGCTGGCCGCTGCGGGCTGCGGCGTGGCCGTGGAGAATGCCGTGCCGGAGTGCAAGGCCGTGGCCAGGGTGATTGCCCCGCGCAACACCGAGGACGGCGTCGCGCAGGTGATCGAGGAATTTCTGAAGGAAGGGAAATTCGCAAAGGAGTGAGCGCATGGTCAAGGAGACCGACTTCGTAACGGCGCTGGGACTGGAGCGCGTGCTGCCCACGGACGCCAAGATGCTGCCCATCGAGGTCAGCAACGCCAATCGTCCGGGCATGCAGTTTGCCGACTACTGGGATTTCTTCGCCTACGAGCGGCCGCAGCTGCTGGGCAAGGTGGAGATGACCTATCTTTCCAAGCTGGACGAGAGCACCCGCCGGGAGCGCCTGAAGAAGTACTTCAGCTATCCGCTGCCGTGCATCATCATCTGCCGCGGCTATCCCTGCTTTGACGAGATGAAGGTGTTCGCTGCGGCCCACAACGTGCCCATCTATTCCACCAAGAAGGAGACCACCCAGTTCGAGCTGGAGCTGATCGTCTTCCTGCGCGATTATCTCGCGCCCCGGGAGACGCGCCACGGCGTGCTGGTCAGCGTCTACGGCACCGGCCTGCTGATCACCGGCAATTCCGGCGTGGGCAAGAGCGAGGCGGCGCTGGAGCTGATCAAGCGCGGCCATCAGCTGGTGGCCGACGACGTGGTGGACATCCGCTGCGTGGGCGAGAACCGGCTCATCGGCGAGTCGCCGGAGCTGGTGCGCCACTTCATGGAGATCCGCGGCGTGGGCATCATCGACATCGCCACCATGTACGGCGTGGGCGCGATCATCCGCAGCAAGTCCATCGACATGGAGGTCCATCTGGAGATGTGGCAGGCGGGCAAGGAGTACGACCGCCTGGGCATGACGGAGAACTATACCGAAATTCTGGGCGTGAAGATTCCCAGTCTGCTGCTGCCCATCCATCCCGGCCGCAACCTGGCCGTGGTGCTGGAGGTGGCCGCGCGGAATCTGAGGCTCAAGCAAATGGGCTATAACGCCGCCATGGAGCTGGCGCGCCGCCACATGGAGCGCGCACAGCGGGCGAGCGAGGAAGAATAACGAAAAAACTGGAGGATGAGGAACATGTTTTATATTGGCGTAGACCTGGGCGGCACCGGCATCAAGGCCGGCGTGGTGGATGAGAAGGGCGCGATTCTGGCGAAGGCCAGCTGCCCCACGGGCGTGGAGCGCGGCTACGGCCCCGTGATCGCGGACATGGCGAAGCTGTGCCTGGAGGCGCTGGAGAAGAGCGGACACGCGCTGGACGAGGTCAAGGCCATCGGCATCGGCATTCCCGGCATTCAGGATCCGGCCACCGGCCTGGTTCCCTTCTGCACCAATCTGGGCTGGCATCAGGTTCCGCTGGTCACTGAGATGCAGAAGTACATCGACAAGCCCGTCTTCGTGGGCAACGACGCCACCGTCGCCGGTCTGGCCGAGGCCGTGGCGGGCGTCTCCGCGGGTGTGGGCACCAGCGTGTTCGTCACCCTGGGCACCGGCGTCGGCGGCGGCATCATCATCGACGGCAAGCCCTTCTCCGGCCCCCACGGCGTGGCCAGCGAGATCGGACACATGATCACGGTCGTGGGCGGCGAGGAGTGCACCTGCGGCAACCGCGGCTGCTGGGAGCGCTATGCCTCCGCCACCGCGATCATCCGCGAGGGCCGCAAGTTTGCCGAGGCCCATCCCGACTGCGCCATCGCGAAGGCGGTCGGCGGCGATCTGGACAAGATCGAAGCCAAGACGGTCATCGATCTGGCGAAGGCCGGCGATCCTGACGCGGCTGCGCTGTTCGACAACTATGTCACCCATCTCTGCGTGGGTCTGGTCAACCTGATCAACCTGTACGATCCGGAGATCATCGCGCTGGGCGGCGGCGTTTCCCATGCGGGCCAGTTCCTGCTGGACGCGGTCAACGCGAAACTGCCGAAGATGGTCTTCTACAAGACGATGCCCTACGCCCGCGTAGAGCTGGCTCGTCTGGGCAACGACGCCGGCATCATCGGCGCCGCCATGCTCGGCGCAAACTGAGTTTGCATGCAATTGCTGCCGCGCTGAGTTGACGGATTCTTCGGCGCTGTGGTAGCGCCTTGAATCCTGGGCAGCGTTTCTGCCGGATGGTTGGCGGGAACTGCGGATTCTGCGGCGCTGTGGTAGCGCCTTGAATCCTGGGCTGTTGTCCGCTGACGGATTCGGGCGAATTGCGGTGGATCGAGAAAATCGAGAAAATTGAACGCCTCTTTGGCGGCATTGCCGAAGGGGCGCTGATTTTGGAGGAATTGTTATGAGAGCGTACGAGCGTTTTTTGAAATATGTGCAGTATGACACGGCCTCCAACGAGGCGAGCACGACCTGCCCGAGCACGCCGGGACAGCTGGTGCTGGCCCGGGATCTGGTGGAGGAGATGAAGGCGATGGGCCTTCAGGACGTGCGCATGGACGAGTACGGCTATGTCTACGGCAGCATCCCCGCGAACGTGGAGGGCCGGCCGGTGATCGGACTGATCGCGCATATGGACACGGTGGACGGCGTGCCGGTGCTGCCCATGCGCCCGCGCATTGTGGAGAACTACGACGGCGGCCCGGTGACGCTGGAGAACGGCTCCGTGCTGGACCCCGCGGTGTTCCCCGAGGTGGCGTCGGCGAAGGGCAAGGATCTGATCGTGACTGACGGAAACACACTGCTGGGCGCCGATGACAAGGCCGGCATCGCGGAAATCCTGACCGCGTGCGAGCAGCTTCTGGCCGACCCGTCCATTCCCCACGGCAAGATCATGATCGGCTTCACGCCGGACGAGGAGGTCGGCCAGGGCGCGGACCACTTTGACATCCCCGGCTTCGGCGCGGACTTCGCCTACACCGTGGACGGCGGCACGCTGGGCGGCATTGAATACGAGAACTTCAACGGCGCGTCCGCGATTCTGACGGTGCACGGCCGCAGCGTGCATCCCGGCAGCGCGAAGAACAAGATGGTCAACGCCGCGCTGGTGGCGATGGAGTTCAACGCCATGCTGCCGCCCCATGAGACGCCCGCCCACACCGAGGGCTACGAGGGCTTCTACCACCTCTGCGCCATGCAGGGCGATGAGGAGACCGCGAAGCTGGTCTACATCATCCGCGATCACGATCGCGCGAAGTTCGAGGCCCGCAAGGAGACCTTCCAGCGCATCGGCCGGTATCTCTCCGAAAAGTACGGCCCCAATGTGATCGAGACCGAGGTCAAGGATTCCTATTACAACATGCGCTCCGTGCTGGAGCCCCATATGCACATTGTGCGCCTGGCCGAGCGCGCCAATCGCGCCGTGGGCATCGAGCCCTTTACCGAGCCCATCCGCGGCGGCACCGACGGCGCGCGCCTCTCCTACGACGGCCTGCTCTGCCCGAACATCGCCACCGGCGGCATGAACGGTCACGGCCGCTTCGAGTGCATCCCCGTTCAGGACATGGACAAGATGGTCGAGATGCTCGTCCAGCTTGTGTCGATTGAACCGGAGGAGTGAGACGGGGGGAGACGGCGGGGGAACCCTTTCTTTGGAAAAAGAAAGGGTTCCCCCGCACCCCCTCCGAAAGAAACCGATTCGCCCCGGCGCATGCGCCGGGGCAGGTGTTTATAGGGGAGGCTGGAGCTTTTGCGGCTTTCCGGTGGTCGGAAAGCCGCAAAGGGTAGGGTTGTGGCGAGTGGATGATATGAGAAGATGGGGGAATGCAGGATGATCGGCACGATGGATATGACGAAGGGGCGCATCACGCCGCAGCTGATCCGCTTTGGGATACCGCTGATGCTGTCGTCGGTGCTGCAGCAGATGTATTCGCTGTGCGACAGTCTGGTGGTGGGGCGGCTGATCGGCGTGGAGACCTTCGCGGCGGTGGGCGCTGCGTCGTTTCTGAGCGGTCTGCCGCTGAGCATGCTTCTGGGCATGTCGCATGGATTCGGCGTGACGCTGTCCCAGCGCTTCGGCGCGGGGGATCGCGCCGGACTGAAATGCGCGGCGGCGCTGGCTGCTGTGCTGGGACTGGCGGTGGCGATGGTGCTGAGCGTTGCCGGCATTGTTTTTCTGGGACCGCTGCTTGCGGCCATGCAGACGCCCGCCGAGATGCTGGAGCCCGCGACGCGCTATCTGAGGGTGATCTTTCTCGGAATGGGCCTTTCGGCGCTGTACAATGTCGCGGCGTCGCTGCTTCGCGCGGCGGGGGACAGCCGCACGCCGCTGGTGGCGCTGGTGGTTTCCACGCTGCTGAACATTGCGCTGGACTATGTTCTGGTGGCATTTGCCGGCATCGGCGTGGAGGGCGTTGCGCTGGCCACAGTGCTGGCACAGCTCGCGTCGCTGGCCATCTGCGGCGCGCGGCTTCGGCTGAGGCCGCTGGAGGTGCCGCAGATTTCGGAGGAAACGCCGAACCGCGGATGCGATGCCAAAGCGAATCCGGGTGCGATTGCCGCGGAGCTGCTCAGAATGGGCGTGCCGCCGATGTTCCGGGACGGCGTGATCGCCGTGGGCGGACTGTTCGTGCAGAGTATGATCAACGGCTTTGGCATGGCGTTTGTGGCAGGCATGACCGCCGCGAGGAGATATTTCTCCATGATGGAGATGGCCGGCGGGGCGCTCGAGGGCGCGGTGGCCACGTTTGTCGGCCAGAACGCCGGCGCGGGCAACTACGATCGCGTGCACAGAGGGACGCGAACCGCTGTGGTTCTGGGATTGATCTCGTCGGCGGCGACCGCGGTCCTGGCGGCGGCATTTGCGCATCCGCTCATCGCGCTGCTGGTTGCGGAGTCGAATGCGGAGGTCGTCCGTGTGGGCGTGACGGCGCTTCGAATCACGGCGCTGTTCCTTCCGGCGCTGTATCTGCTCTGCCTCTATCGCGCCTCGCTCCAGAGCATGGGCGATGCACTGACGCCGATGCTGTCCGGCTTCGCGGAACTGGCGCTGAGAATCGCATGCGTCGTTGTGCTGCCGCCGTTCATCGGCGCTGCTGCGGCATATTTTGCCGACAGCCTTGGCTGGGTTGCCGCCATGATCCTCCTGATGGCCGCCTATTATCGCCGTAAATCCATCCGTTTCCCAAAGTAACCAGATACCGATCAGCCCCAAAAGCCTCCCATCCTGCCCAATCCTTCCCTTTGAGACTTTCCGACCACCGGAAAGTCGCAAAAGCCCCAGCCCCGTCCTCCATCCCATCCGCTCGCCGCAAACCTCCCCCTTTGTGACTTTCCGACCACCGGAAAGTCGCAAAAGCTCCAAGCCCAAAAATACAAACCCGCCCCGGCGCATGCGCCGGGGCGAATTGGTTT